>CAYUWJ010000058.1:0-18771 GCA_964448315.1 uncultured Sphingomonas sp.
CCGAAATCGATCGGGTCGAGCATCAGCGGCGGAAAGCCGGTCTGCTGGGTGGCGTCGGCGATGATCTGCCGAGCGAACGGGAACAGCAGCCGCGGCGCTTCGACCAGCAGGAACGGCGGCAGCGCGTCCTCGGGGATATTGCGTAGCCCGAACAGCCCGGCGTAACTGAGATCGATGATGAAATGGATGCCGTTGGCGGAGCGAGCCGACACTTCGATCTTGATTACGACCTCATGGACTTCCTCGGCGATCCGATCGACGTTGATGTTGAACTGGACGTCGACCTGCGGCTGATCCTGCCACTGGAACACGGTCGGCGAATTGGGGCTCTCGACCGATAGATCCTTGATGTATTGCGCTATCGTCGCTGCATGTGGATCGCCGGCGCCGTTTCCGGGCGTGGGGGATTCATTGTCGGCCATTTTACGCTTTCGCCTCTGCAAATGGGGTCGGGTGCGGACCCGGAACGCACCGGGTTCGTTTGGTCAGCGCGCGTAGCAGCCGCCCAACTGAGGCGCAATGGCGGATGGCTGTTTCGGCGAGGCTTTGAAGTCCCGCCGGCTCGCACTATGTTGATGACCAAAGCAAAGGATCGGAACCGAAGCGTTGACTGTCATTATCATCCTTGCGCTGGTGGCGCTGTTCATCGGCTTGCGCCTCTACAGCGTGCTTGGCGAGCGCACCGGGCACGAGCAGCAACCGATCCTCAAGCCGGCCGAACCGGACGGGCCGGTCGAGCAGCGGGTCAGCCACTCGCCGCTGGCACCCGCCGCATCTCCGGATCCGGCCGGGCTGGCCTTTCTTCCGACCGCTGGCCCGGGCGTTCGAGCCCTGCTTGCCGCCGACCCGAGCTTCGACGTCGCTCAGTTCCTGGAGGGCGCGAAAGCCGCCTATCAGATGATTCTGGAAGCCTATTGGCGCGGCGAAGCCGAGGCGCTGAAGCCGTTCGTCGACGACAATGTGCATGAAACCTTCGCCTCCGCGATCGCCGATCGCGAGAAGGAAGGCCTGGTCCTCGACAATCGGCTGGTGGTGGTCGAGCAGGCCCTGATTTCGGCCGCGTCGGTCGAACGGGATGTGGCGATTGTCACCGTGCGGTTCGAAGCCGACATCGCCGCGGTAACCCGCAATCGGGACGGCGAAGTCGTTGCCGGTTCGCTCAGCGATGCGGTGCAGACCAGCGACCTGTGGACCTTCCGCCGGGCGATCGGCTCGGCCGACCCCAACTGGCTCCTGATCGAAACCGACGAGGAAGAGTGAGGGCCGCATCGCGAGCGGTTGCGCTCGGCACCCTCGTCCTGCTCACCGCCTGCGCATCGAGGCCTGCCGAACGGCCGCCGCTGCCGCCGGTCAGCGCGCCCGCACCGCCACCACCGGCAAGGCCGGCTCCGGTCCCCGCACCGCCGCCGGCCCCGATCGCGGCCAACGCCCGGCTGACCGGCGTAACACTGGTCGCGCCGGCGGCCATCGGCCAGGCCGAAGCGGAGCGCGCGCTGGCGACGTTCCGGATCAGCTGCTCGGCGACGGTACGGCGCGTGGACCGCTCGGAGCTGACCGCCGGCGCCGATTGGCGCCCGCTGTGCGACGAGGCCGCGACTTTGGCTCCCCAATATGCCGCGGGCTTTTTCCATCATCGCTTCGACTGGGTTCAGGTCGGTAGCGGAGAGGCGTTCGCGACCGGCTATTACGAACCGGAGCTCGCCGGCTCGCAAGTCCGCGCCCCGGGCATTGAAACGCCCATCTATCGCGTGCCGCCGGATCTGGTCCGCTGCACTCGCCTGGATGGCGGCACTGGGCGCGGCCGGGTCGATCAGTCCGGCACCTGCGTCCTTTACCATCCCCGCGCCGAGATCGAGGACGGAGCGCTCGCCGGCAGGGGCCTCGAGCTGGCCTGGGCAGCCGACCCGATAGAATTGTTTTTCCTGCACATTCAGGGCTCTGGCCGGGTACGCTTCCCCGATGGAAGCGTGATGCGGATCGGTTACGCCGACCAGAACGGCCGCGAATATGTCGCGATCGGCCGGCTGCTGCGCGAACGCGGGATCCTGCCTCCGGGTGGCGCCTCGATGCAGGCGATCGTCGACTGGATGCGGGCCAATCCGGAAGAGGGCAGGGCGCTGATGCGCGAAAACCCGTCCTACATCTTCTTTCGCGAGCTGACCGGCCCCGGCCCGATCGGCGCGATGGGCGTGCCGGTGACGCCACAGGCGACCGTCGCCACCGACCCATTGTATGTCCCGCTCGGCGCGCCGGTCTTCCTTCGGGCGATGGACCGCCCCGAAGCCAACGGCCTGTGGATCGCGCAGGACACCGGCGGAGCGATCAAGGGCGCCAACCGGTTCGACACTTTCTGGGGCGCCGGCGCGGATGCGACGCGGATCGCTGGCGATATGTCCTCGTCGGGGCGCGCTTTGATCCTGCTGCCGAAGGGCAGCATCGCCCGTGCGTTCGCTCGGCCCTGACGAGGCCGCGCTGTGGGCGCAGGTGACGGCCAGCATCCGGCCATTGTCGCGCGAGATTTCAAAAGATGAGCGAAACACCGAAGCCGCAGAATCCCGGATTGAGCCGGATGCTCCCTCGCGGCGGCTTCCGCCCAGCCGGCCGATTGCGGCCCCTGCAAAGCCTCGTCAAGGGACCACGCTCGACGGGAGCTGGGACAAACGCGTGAAATCCGGGGCTGTGCAGCCCGACAGGATCGTCGATCTGCACGGCCTCAACCTCGATCGCGCCTGGCGGTCGGTGGAAGCCGCTCTGGAGCGAAGCATTCACTCAGGCGATCGCGTGTTGCTGCTGATCACCGGGCATGAGCGGCGGGGCGAGCCGCCGATCGAGCGCGGGCGGATCCGGGCCGCGGTTCACGACTGGTTGGCGGCATCGCCGCACGCCGCGAAAATCGCTGCCGTTCGGGGCGCGCATCGGCGCCACGGAGGAGGCGGCAGCCTCTACATAATTTTTCGCCGCCGCTGAGCCTTCATTCCATCCTTTATTAACCGTTCCTGCTTACTTCGGCATGGAGGCGGAACGCCTGCCGAAAGGGCGCGGACCAGGAATGCAAGACGGCACTGCCCAGAAGATCAGCAACGCCGTGCTGTCGTGCGCGGCGGGATTCGCCTCGTTCATCTTTTCGCTGGCGGCGCTTCTCTACATTACCGAGCTCGATGGAAAGATCGTCGCCTCGCTCGTCGCCGGCGCCTTCTGCCTGCTGATCAGCTACATCGCCTCGGAACGGCCCAACAGCGAAAGCGCTCGGGCGATGGCCGCGCTCGCCGACCGGCTTCTGGCGGTCGAGGATGGGGATTTGGTGTCGCCGGCGCCGCCCGCACTGCATCGCTCGATGCCCAAACTCGCAGCGGCGGTGGATTCGCTGTTCGCCGAGGTCCGGGCGTCGATTGAAAATGCCCAGGCGCTTGGCATGTATGACCCGGTGACCTCGCTCCCGAACCGGCTGCATTTCCGTTCCGAAGCCGACAAGCTGCTCGGCGATTCAACCGAAGGCACGCGATCGGCGATGCTGTTCGTCGACCTCGACCGCTTCAAGTCGGTCAACGATAGCCTCGGCCATGCCCGTGGCGATCAGCTACTGGTGATGGTCGCCAACCGGCTGCGGGTAGTGGTCACCGCCGAGCTCAGCGAATCGCAACCGCGACGCCCGCTGCTGGCGCGCCTGGCGGGCGATGAATTCACCTTGTTCTTCCCGGAAATCCGGTCGTCCGAGGACATCGAGCGGATCGCACGCCGAGTCGTGCTGGCAGTCTCCGAGCCGTTCGAAATCTATGGTCACAGCGTCGACATCGCCGCGTCGATCGGGGTGGCGATCAGTCCCGACCACGGCACTAGCATCGAGGCGCTAATGCGCGCGGCCGACCTTGCGATGTACCGGGCAAAGCAGAAGGGAGGCTGTCAGCACTGCCTGTTCGACGAGAATCTCGCGGCCGAACATCGGGCCAAGATCGAAACCGAAAAGGCGCTGACCGACGCCGTCCAGCGGGGCGAGTTCATGCTGGCGCTGCAGCCTCAGCTCAGTCTCGCCGACGGCGAGCTGGTCGGTACCGAGGCCCTGCTGCGCTGGAATCATCCGCGCGATGGAATGCGTCTGCCGACGACGTTCGTGCCGATCGCCGAAAGCACCGGGCTGGTGTCGGAAATCGGCGAATGGGTGTATGGCGAAGTCGCGGCGCTGATCGGCAATTGGCAACGCCAGGGTATCGCCCGCCGGGTCGCCTTCAACGTCAGCCCACGGCAACTCGACCGCGCCGACTTCTTCACGCGAATGCGCCATGCCTTTGCCGAGCAGGGGGTTCCACTGTCGCTGATCGAGCTCGAGTTCACCGAGACCGCGGCGATGCAGGCCAGCGACGCGGTGATTGCCGAGATCGCCTCACTGCGCGCCGACGGAGCGCGGATCTCGATCGACGATTTCGGCACCGGCTATTCCAATCTCGCGCGGCTTCGGGCGATGCCGCTCGACAGGGTCAAGCTCGATCAGTCGCTGATCGCCGACATCGAGCATTGCGAGCGCGCCCGGGTGATCGTCCAGGCGGTAATCCAGCTGATCCAGGGCGTCGGCTGCGAAATCGTCGCCGAGGCGGTCGAGAACACGGCGCAGGTCGACATATTGCGGGCGATGGGCTGCCACACCGTCCAGGGCTATATTTTCGCTCGGCCGATGTTCGAAGCCGACTATCTCGCCTGGACCAGCAGCCGCGCCGCCGCCGTCTCGACCTCGGCTGCCTAGCCGACCAGCTCTCGAACGATCCGCTCATAAATCCGCGACAGCGCGTGGATGTCTTCCACCGCCGCGCATTCATCGAGCTTGTGCATGGTGGCGTTGGGCAGGCCGAAATCCACCACCGGGCAGAGCTGGATTAAGAAGCGCCCATCCGAAGTGCCACCGCCGGTCGAAAGCGTCGGCGCAAGCCCGGTCTCAGCCTCGATCGCCGCGACCACGACATCGTAAAGCGGGCCCGGTGGAGTCAGGAAGGCTTCGCCGGAAATCCGCGCCGTGACCCGCGCCCCGGGGGCTTCGCGCTGGGCGATTTCTTCGACCTGCCGCACCAGATCCTCGGCCCGATGAAGAGTGTTGAAGCGGATGTTGAGCTGGGCGCTCGCCGAGCCGGGGATGACATTGCTTGCGTGGGTCGGAGTGGCGAGGCCGGTGAACTCGAGGTTCGAGGGCGGGAAGGCATCGGTGCCGTCGTCGAGGTGAAGCGCGTCGAGCGCGACAAGGATCCGCGCCAGCGGCGGGACCGGATTCTCGGTTCGGTGGGGGTAGGCGACATGGCCCTGGATCCCGGGCAACTCGATCCACATGTTGACCGATCCGCGACGCCCTATCTTGACCGTGTCGCCGAGCCTTGCCTCGGACGTCGGCTCGCCGATCAATATCATGTCGGGCCGGATCGATTGCGCGTTCAGCCAGTCGACGATCCGCGGCGTGCCGAAGGTCGCATAGCCTTCCTCATCACCGGTGATCAGCAGCGACAGCGTGCCGCGTGCCTGCTCGGTCCGCGACAAAGCGGCAATATAGGCCGCGATCGCGCTTTTCATGTCGTTGGCGCCGCGGCCGATCAGCCGCCCGTCCTCCAGCCGCGTCGCGAACGCGTCACCGGTCCAGCCTTCGCCGGCGGGCACGACGTCGAGATGGCCGGCAAAACCGAAATGCGGCGTGCCCGAGCCGCGCAGCGCGACCATATTTTCCGTCGGCCCATCCGGCGGCTCGCCGAGGGTGAAGCGATGGATGGTGAATCCCAGTTGCTTAAGCTCGGTTGCGACGATGTCGAACACGGCTCCGCTGGCCGGCGTGACGCTCGGGCAATCGATTAGCTGGCGAGCAAGCGCGATGGGGTCGATGGAGGCGGTCATCGCGACCGCCTAGCAAGGGCCGGGCAATGCCGAAAGTCGATCTTTTTCGCCATCGAGCGGACCAACCGCACCGGCTAGTTGCCGCCGTTCGACCAGGCGGTGGCGGGACGGTGCTACCAAAGGCTAGCCGCGACCCTGAACTTGGGGGATTTGGGCGTCAGCGAAGTAATCCAGGAGCCCGTCGCCTGGTCGAGCCAGCGCCGCTGGCCATTGCGAGTCGGGAAATTGCGACTCGGCGGCATCGTCGATTCGGGATCGATTCGGGCCCAGGCTGCAAGCGCGGGCGCCGGTTATCACAATGCCTTCTGATACGCCGCAGACAAGGCCTGAGAATTGCAGACGCACGAAAGCGCCCGCTTGCACGGACGAATTCGGAACTCATTGAACTTTAAGCTTAAAGGAACCGGTGTCCCCGGTCTCTGGCTCGGCTCAGCCGCCGACGCCAGTGTTGCTTGAGCCTGAGCCCAAAAGCCAGTTCCAGAAGCTCCATTTACCCTGTGTTTGCTTCTTCATCGAACGTCCCCTGTGATCCAACTGCGATTCGGCAGATGGAGGGGATATTAACCCTAATCGATATGGTTAGCAAACGATTAACTATTCAGGCGACTCTGGACTTCGCGGGTGCTGCGATCCTCTTGCTTATGCTGTCGAGGCTCATTGGTCGGCCGATGATGAAGCCCTGGGCGACGTCGCACTTCATCTCAATAAGTGCATCGAGCACTTCGCGGCGCTCGACGCCTTCGGCGACCACCTTGCGGTCGAGCGAATGGGCCAGCGCAATGGTCGACTGGACCATCACCCGGTCGCTTCGACTGTCGAGCATGCCCTTGACGAAGCTCTGGTCGATTTTGATCTCGCTCGCCGGAATCCGCTTGAGATAGTCGAGAGTCGAGAAGCCGGTGCCATAGTCGTCGATCGAGATGGTGACTCCGAGGTCGCGCAAGGCGCCGAGCAAATCCACCGCTGAACCGTTTCCGGTCAGGGTCGCCGTTTCCGTCAGCTCGAGCGTCAGTCGCTCGGCCGGTAGTCCATGCCGCGCGAGCATCGCCGACAGGCGAAGAAGGAACCCGCGGTCGTCGAGCAGCCGCGCCGACAGATTGACCGCCATCGAAAAGCCGGGGCGCTTGCGGTTCAGATTTGCCGCCGCGCGGATCGCCTGCTCCAGAACGAAGTCGGTAAGCTTGCCGATGCGGTCGTGTTGCTCGGCGGCGGCGATGAATTCGGAGGCCGCGATCGGGCCTTTCTCGGGGTGAGTCCAACGGGCAAGCGCCTCGGCTCCGACGATCTGCCGCGTGGCGAGATCCAGCTGGGGCTGATAGGCGACCCAGACTTCCCCCTTATCGACGGCCGAATCCAGCTGGCTGAGCATCGACAGCTTCCACGCGGCATTCTCAAGGCTCTCGGGATCGTGATATTTCCATTTCAGGCCGTGGTGGGCGGCATCCTCCGCGGCGACCAGCGCGCTCGCCAGCCGGTTGGCGATCGACCGGCTGCTGCCGATCTCGACTCCGAAGCTGACGGAAAGGTCGATCGGCTGCCCGCCGACCCGGGCCGGCGACCGGAACAGGGAGTAGAGCGCGTCGATATGGTTGCCGAACGGCAACCGCGGTTCTTCGAACCAGGCGAAGATGCCTCCGTCGCCCTGATAGAGCACGCGTTCATCGGAGCCGACCCGGAGCCGGGCGATGACTTGATCGATCAGCTGGCGCTCCTGCTCCGCCGGGAGTGAGGCGACGATTTCCGCATAGTTCAGGATTCGCGCGACCAGGATCGCCTGGTCTCGAGCCGCACGGTTCGCGCGCATGGCATCGAGGTTGGGAAGCCCGGAAACCGGATTGACCAGGCCTCGCTGGCGAAATCCGCGCCAGGCAAGCACGGTTCCGACTGTGGCAATCACGAACAGGCCCGGCATGATGTCCAAATAGATCAGGTTCGCCTCGAATGGAGCAGGCCCGAACAGGGTCAGGGGGATCGCGCCGCCCAGGACCAGTGCCTGCTGTCGTCGGCTTCTCCGGAAAAGTGCGAAAGCCGCGACGGCGAGGGCAAGCAGAAAGGCAATGCCCCAGCCAAGCTGGATGGGCGTTCCGCTCTTCAGCGTTTCGGCGCCGATGATCTGGACATAGGCCCCGCCCAGCTTACCGGAACCGGGGATAAAATACTGATCGCCCAGCACTTCGGAATTGGCTCCGATGACGACGTCCTTGCCCTTGACGGAAGCCGGATCGAATCGCCCGAAGAGCACATCCGAAGCAGAGACCGTGGGAATGCTGCTCGGTTCGATCGAATAATCCGGCGTGAACCGGCGGTCCGGGTGCGCGGCCTTGCCGGCTAAACTTGCGGCGAACGACGGGATGACCTGCCCTTCGACCCGGGCCGCATAGGGCAGCGCCCAAGCGGCATTCTGATAATTATAGTCGACGCTGATCGATGCCAACCCGGCGTGGCGGCTCAGGGCTTCAAGAGGAACAGAACCCGATTGCTTGTTCCCGGCCGGACCCGAATCGCCGCGGACAGCGAGGACGATTTTTCCGGATCGCTCGATCGCTCGCGCGAATGTCGCATCGTCGACGCCATTGCTGCGGCCTTCGAGGAAAACATCGAAGTAAATGCGATTTGCGCCAGCGGCGGTCAGCTTGTCGGTGAGTTCCGCGTGATGCCGTCTTGGCCAGGGCCAACGGCCCGCCTCGCGCAGGGATTTGTCATCGATGCTGACCAGCACGATGTCGCCGCTGGCAGGGTGTTTGTGAAGACTGTTGCGGCCTGTGCGCAGCGTATCTTCGGCCAACTGGCCGAAGCCGATCAGCCCGAAAATGAGTCCGGCGATCGCCGTCCACAGCAACAGCTTGAGCGGCGGTTGCTCGGACTTGTCTTTGTTTCGTCCAAACACCGGGCGGGTGTCCCTTCTTACGCAGCGGTCCAAGCCTTGCCGTAGAAAGGTTAGGAAATTGGAAACCTTGGCACGGTTGACGGAAATTCGGCGATGCCTGCCCTCGACACTCGGCGCATCACTCGCCACAAAGCGGCTGCCAGCTGCGAAAGAGGGGCCATGGACTTCGTTTCGATCCTGTCGATCTTCGTGCTCGCCTGCTTTGTCGGCTATTATGTCGTCTGGTCGGTGACTCCGGCGCTGCACACGCCGCTGATGAGCGTCACCAATGCGATTTCCTCGGTGATCATCGTCGGCGCGCTGATCGCCGCCGCGGCGGCTGGAAGCCCGACCTCGAAATGGCTCGGCCTGGTCGCGGTGGCGCTTGCCTCGGTCAACATCTTCGGCGGCTTCGCGGTGACTGCGCGGATGCTTGCGATGTACCGCAAGAAGGACCGCTAAGGGGTGGTCGAACTAGCGCCGCCGGCCTGGGTTTCGATCGCCTATCTGATCGCCGGTATCTGTTTCATCCTGGCGCTGCGCGGCCTGTCGAGCCCGGTCAGCAGCCGCCGCGGCAACCGTGCCGGGATGATCGGCATGGCGATCGCGGTGGCGACCACGCTGGCGATCCACTCAATCGCCTCGATCGCCGAAATCGCGGTCGCCATCGCCATCGGCGGCACAATTGGTCTGGTCACCGCGCGGCGCATCCGGATGACGGCGATGCCGCAACTGGTCGCCGCCTTCCACAGCCTGGTCGGCATGGCGGCGGTGCTGGTCGGAGCGGCCGCCTATCTCAACCCGTCGGCCTACGGGATCCTCGGTCCGGACGGCATTTTCCAGGTCAGCCGGGTGGAGCTGGGCCTGGGGGTCGCGATCGGCGCGATCACCTTCTCCGGATCGGTGATCGCTTTCCTCAAGCTCAACGGCAGCATGTCGGGTGCGCCGATCCTGTTGCCGATGCGGCACGTCATCAACCTCGCCACGCTGGCCGCGATCCTCGGCCTGATCGGCTATTTCACCATCGACCAGAGCCCGTGGGTGTTCTTCACCGTCACCGCGCTCGCTTTCGCCATCGGCTTTCTGCTTATCATCCCGATCGGCGGCGCCGACATGCCGGTCGTCGTCAGCATGCTCAACAGCTACTCGGGCTGGGCGGCGGCGGCGATGGGCTTCACCCTGCACAACAGCGCGATGATCATCACCGGCGCACTGGTCGGAAGCTCAGGCGCGATCCTATCCTACATCATGTGCCGGGCGATGAACCGCAGCTTCCTGTCGGTAATCGCCGGCGGCTTCGGCGGCGAGGCGGTCACGGCCGACGGCGGCGGCGCCATCGACCGGCCGTGGAAGCGCGGCTCGGCCGAGGACGCCGCTTTCCTGCTTTCCCAGGCCGATCAGGTGATCATAGTTCCCGGGTATGGCATGGCGGTCGCCCAGGCGCAGCATACGCTTCGGGAAATGACCGACATGCTGAAGGAGCAGGGCGTAAGGGTGAAGTTCGCCATCCACCCCGTCGCCGGCCGCATGCCCGGCCACATGAACGTGCTGCTGGCCGAGGCCAATGTTCCCTACGACGAGGTGTACGAGCTGGAGAACATCAACTCGGAATTCGCCCAGACCGACGTCGCGTTGGTCATCGGCGCCAACGACGTCACCAACCCGGCGGCCAAGACCGACAAAAGCTCGCCGATCTATGGCATGCCGGTGCTCGACGTAGAAAAGGCGCGGACGGTGCTGTTCATCAAGCGGTCGATGGGCGGCGTCGGCTATGCCGGGGTGGATAATGAGCTGTTCTACCGCGATAATACGATGATGCTGCTTGCCGACGCCAAGAAGATGGTCGACGACATCGTCAAGCACCTCGACTGAATCGGGCGGCGCTGAAATTCGCCACTGGGTTGAAGCCCTCAGCCGGTCGCCGGTCTGGGGACGATCGGAAAAGAGGACTGAACGTGCGCAAGCTTGGAATCGTCGGCGGGACGAGCTGGTCGTCGACCGCGCTCTATTACGATCAGATCAACCGCGGCGTGGCGCAGCGCCTCGGCGGCCTGCACAGCGGCCGGATGGTGATCGAGAGCTTCGACCTGGAGGGCGATTATGCGCCCTTCCATCGCAGCAACGACTGGGACGGCGCCGATGCCGTCGTCGCCGATGCCGCGCGGCGGCTGAAACAGGCCGGGGCCGAGGGACTGCTGCTGGCGTCGAACACCATGCACAAATCGGCCGACGCGGTGCGCGAGGCGACCGGATTGCCGATCATCGATATCCGCGAGGCGACCGCCGCCCGCCTGGTCGCCGACGGGCGCACCCGAATAGCGCTGCTCGGCACGCGTTTCACCATGACCGAAGCTTTCGCGCGAAAGCCCTATGAGGCACGGGGAATCGCGATCCACGAGATCAGTGCCGGCTGGCGCACCGAAGTCGACCGCATCATCTACGAGGAGCTGGCGGCGGGCCGCGTGGTGCGCGACAGCCAGCGCAAGCTGAAAACGTTAATTACAGAGCTCGCCAAGCAGAAGGTGCAGGCGGTGGTTCTGGGCTGCACCGAGCTGGTGCTGGCAGTCGACGTCCAGGCCGGCGTCGTCCCGGTTTACGACACGACGGCGATTCATGCCCGCGCCGCGGTCGACTGGATGCTGAGCGATGAGGAACGGGCGAGGGCGGCGGCCTAGGCCATAGCGCCCCAAGGGGTGGTCACTGTTCGGTGAGCCTCTTATCTCCACTGTGTGAGCGACCCCACAAGCGACCGTTTCAACGAGGAGAAGGCGACCTATACGGTGCGCGGCAGCGAGGCGCCCGACCTCGAGGCCGGGGTCGCCGCGATTGCCGAGGTGCGCCGGACGCTGCCGGCTCGGCCCGGCGTCTATCGGATGCTCGATGCGCGCGGCGATGTGCTCTATGTCGGCAAGGCGCGGGTGCTGAAAAGCCGGGTGACCAGTTACACCCAGGTCGCTCGGCTGACCAAGCGGCTGCAGCGAATGGTAGCGCAGACCCGATCGATGACCATCGTCACCACCCGCACCGAGGCCGAGGCGCTGTTGCTCGAGGCGCAGCTGATCAAGCGTTTCCGCCCGCCCTACAATGTGTTGCTGCGCGACGACAAAAGCTTCCCGTTCATCCTGCTGCGCGAGGACCATGCCTTCGCCCGGGTGCAGAAGCACCGCGGAGCGCGGCGCGCCAGGGGGCAATATTACGGCCCGTTTGCTAGCGCCGGATCGGTCACCCGAACCCTCAACGCGCTGCAGAAACTGTTCCTGCTGCGAAGCTGCTCCGACAGCTTTTTCGCCAACCGGTCGCGGCCCTGCCTGCTCTACCAGATCAAGCGCTGCTCGGCGCCGTGCGTCGGGCGGATCAGCGAGGTGGACTATGCCGAGCTGGTCGCCGACGCCAAGGCGTTCCTCGCCGGCAAGTCGACCGGCGTCCAGGCGCGGCTCGGCAATGCCATGGCGCAAGCGGCGGAAGCGCAGGATTACGAGCTGGCCGCGGTCTATCGCGACCGGCTGCGCGCCCTGACCTACATCCAGGGCAGCCAGACGGTCCACGCCGAAGGCCTGGGCGACGGCGACATCTTCGCGCTCGCATGCAAGGCCGGGCAGGTGTCGATCCAGGCCTTTTTTATTCGCGGCGGGCAGAATTGGGGGCATCGGGCCTTCTTTCCATCCCATACCAACGACATTCCGGAAGATGCTGTATTATCTAGCTTTCTAGCCCAGTTTTATGACGACATGCCCCCGCCGCGGCGGATTCTCCTCGATCGCGATGTGCCCGACCGCGCTCTGCTCGAGGAAGCCCTTTCGGAGCAGGCCGGACGCAAGGTCGCGATCGAGCAGCCGAAGCGCGGGCCGCGCGCCAGGCTGATCGACCAGGCCCGGCGCAACGCCGAGGAGGAGCTCGACCGGCGGATCGCCGAATCCGCGTCGCAGGCGAAGGTGCTGCGCGAGCTTGCCGACGTCTTCGAGCTGGCGGAGGTGCCCAAGCGCATCGAGGTCTATGACAACAGCCACATCATGGGCAGCAACGCGACGGGGGCAATGATCGTCGCCGGGCCCGAGGGGTTCCGCAAGACCGCCTATCGCAAGTTCAACATCAAGCGCGCCGAGACCGCGCCGGGCGACGATTTCGCGATGATGCGCGAGGTTCTCGAGCGGCGTTTCGCCCGGCTGGAGAAGGAGGATCCCGACCGGTCGAGCGGCGAATGGCCCGACCTATTGATCATCGACGGCGGCAAGGGCCAGCTGTCGGCCGCCTGCGAGACGATGGAGAATGCCGGAGTCCACGACATTCCGCTGGTCGCGGTATCGAAAGGGCCCGACCGCAATGCCGGTCGCGAGACCTTCCATCTGCCGGGCGGTCGCGAACTGACCCTGCCGCCCAATTCGGCGTTGCTGTTCCATCTCCAGCGGCTGCGCGACGAAGCGCACCGCTTCGCCATCGGCACGCACCGCGCCAAGCGGGCGAAAAGCCTGACGACTTCGACCCTCGACGAGGTTCCCGGCATCGGCCCGAGCCGCAAGCGAGCGCTGCTGATGCATTTCGGCACTGCGCGCGCGGTGAAAAGCGCGGCCCTCGACGACCTCGAGCGGGCGCCGGGCATCAGCACGACGATGGCCCGGCAGCTCTACGATTATTTCCATCCGCGCGGATGAGATGATGAGGATCGACACCGAGGCCATCGTCTGCGCTTTGCGGGCTCACGCCGAGCATGGCGCGGTGGTTCGGCTAATGACTCCCGATCACGGCCTTCAGGCCGCTTATGTCCGCGGCGCGCGGGGGTGGCGGATGCGCCCGGTGCTGATCGCCGGCAACATTATCGCCGCGCGACTAAGCGCACGGACCGACAGTCAGCTTCCGCAGGCCGAGGTCGAACTCATCCACAGCCGCGCGCCGCTGCTTCGCGAACCGCTGCCGGCGGCGGCAATCGAATGGGCGACGGCGCTGACCGCGACCGTTCTTCCCGAGGGGCACCCCTATCCGACGCTCCACCGGACGCTGGCTGCGTTGCTTGCGGCGGTCGAGGCGGCGCCCTCGGCGATCGGCTGGGGCGCGGCGCTGGTCCGCTACGAGCTGCTGCTATTGTCCGAGCTCGGCTTCGGTCTCGATCTCGAGCGTTGCGCCGTCACCGACAGCGATGGTCGCCTGGTTGCGGTCAGTCCCCGATCGGGGAGAGCCGTCAGCGCGGTCGCCGCCGATCCGTATCGCGATCGGCTGCTGCCGCTACCGCCGTTCGTGCGCGAAGGCGGCCGCGCAAGCTGGAAAGATATTTCCGACGGCCTCGATCTGACCGGCCACTTCCTGGCTCGCGATCTTTTAACCGAGCGCTCGGCGGTCGTCGCCGAAGCGCGCATCCGGCTCGTCGAGCGCTTGCGCCGGGCGGGCGGACTGGCCTAGCGTCGCCCGGTGACCACCGACACACTTGCAATGTTCTTCCCCAATGTCGCGATCACGCGCGACATCACGGTCAGAGTGTCCGTCGCATATTTGGATGAACAGTCGGATCCGTCGCTGAACCGCTGGTTCTGGTCCTACCATATCCGAATCGAGAACGGCTCCGATCGCTCGGTTCAGCTTTTGTCTCGCAGCTGGAAAATCGTCGACGGCCGGGGCACGGTCCATGATGTCCACGGCGAGGGCGTCGTCGGGGAAATGCCGTTGATCGCTGCGGGCGGCAGCTTCGATTATGTATCCGGCTGTCCGCTCGATACGCCCAGCGGCACGATGAGCGGCAGCTATCGCCTGGTCGACGAGCAAGGGGCCGCGTTCGATGTCGAAATTCCGCGCTTTGCCCTTGCCGGACCCGCGAGCTGACAGATGCTCGCCAAAGCGGTTGAAACAATCACCGCTTCTGAATGTTTATAAACAAAATCCCCACAAAAACTCACCGTGCCATGGTCGAGGGAGGACAGAATGAAAAAAAGCGTAATCTCAAGAACACTGATCGGAGCGGCCTTGATCGCTACTCCGCTGACCGGCGGCTTCGCCCAGGGTTGGGCTCCCGGTTCGGAAATTGCCGGTCACTCGGTGCAGGTCGAGACCAACGGCGTCGTCAACACCGTCTATTTCGGCCACGGCGGCACGGCGAGAATCCAGACCCCTGGCGGATCGAGCGTCGACGCGACCTGGTCGGTTGCCAACAACCAGCTGTGCCTGCAGACCGCCACCGGCCAGGAATGCTGGCCGTATAATTCGCCGTTCCAGGCGGGTCAGCAGATGACCTTGACCAGCAGTTGCGCCGTAGCGTCGCGCTGGTTGCCGCTGTCGACGTCGCAGCCGCCGGTGCAGGCGCCAATGGGCGAGCGCGGCTGAACGCAACGCCGTAACGTACCGCAATTCCGTGACACCGCAGCCGGGGCGCAAGTCCCGGTTGCGGATTTTCGTCGTCTGGTTTCATTCGACCCGGTGAGGCTTGCCCGTACGCGCAAGCGGATCGCCGGCAGGGATGCAAAGATCGATCGCCGCTCGCATCTCCGCTGACGTCCGCGGCCGGGGCTGCGGAAGAACCTTTCGGTCGAAGGGATAGAGCGGCGCAAAAAAAGGGACCGCATTCGACTGCGGTCCCCATTTTCTGACCAGGCTTGCCGCGAGCGAACCCGCGGAGCCGATCTCAGCCGAAACCTAGGCGGGGCTGGGCGGGCGAAGAATGCCCTCGCCATCGTCGTCATCGTCGTGAAGCAGCAAGGCCGCGGCACCGATCAGTACGGCGAGGCCGAGCAGCAACGGCAGTGCGCCGATTCCTCCGCCTCTCGCGACGGGCTCCGGATAATATACCGGAGGCGGCGCTTCCGACACCACCGGGGGCGGCGCGTCGACGACCGGAAGCACACAACCCGGCTGCGCTTGAGCAACCACGGCCGAACCAGCGGCAACCGCCGCCTGAGCGCCCGCAGCGCATACCGCGGCTCGCGAAGCCTGGGTTCCGAAGACACTCAGGGTAACCAGCGGATCCACCGTTCGGGCAGATGCCGTCGCGGCATTCGCTGCCGATCCGGCACACATGCTGAAAGCCGCAAGCGCGGCTGCGAATTTAAATCCGGATCGGTTGGATCCCATAGTTTCTCTCCTGACGCACGTCACCCGTTAGGGGTTGGCCCTTTGCCATCAGCGAATTCATAACGCAAAGGAATAGCAGAGGTTGCACTTCATGGCCTGTGTTTTTCGCGGTATCAAAAAATTCCACCATTTTGAAGAGTATATGTTGGTGAATGCCGGTGAGACATCAGGCAAGCATGGGCCGAATTGATCGGTACACCGGGGTTCGCCGTTCGAGCAACGACCCGCCGCATTCCCCGCTTGTCCTGCTTTCGGCCAACTCCGTCTGGAACATCGTCAATTTTCGGATGGGTCTGATGCGCGCGCTGCAGGCGCGGGGATACCGAATCGCGGTCGCTGCTCCCGCCGGCGACGGGGAGTCCGAGCTGAGAGCTTTTGGAATCGACTTCCTGGCCCTGCCGATGCGGGCGACCGGAACCTCGCCGCTGTCGGATCTGGCGCTGCTGGCGCGATATGTCGCGCTTTTGCGACGGGCCCGCCCCGCCGCCTTCCTCGGCTTCACCGCCAAGCCGAACATCTACGGCTCGCTCGCCGCGACGCTGTGCGGAATCCCGGCAATCAACAATCTCACCGGCCTGGGAACGGCGTTCATTCATCGCCCCCGGCTGCGATCGTTGGTCTCGTTCCTGTACAGGCTGGCGCTGCGCCGATCCGCGGCGGTGTTCTTCCACAATCCGGACGATCGTGATCTGTTCGTCGCCCGGCGGCTGGTGACGCCGGACCAAGCCAGACTGATCCCGGGATCGGGTGTCGACCTCGACCATTTCGCACCCGCGCCCCAGCCACCGGACGACTCTGCGCCAACCTTCCTGTTCATCGGCCGGCTGTTGCGGGAAAAGGGGATCGAGGAGTTCGTCGAAGCGGCCCGGGCGGTCAGGCGTGTCGTGCCCGCGGCCCGGTTCCAGATTTTGGGAGCGATCGCGGACGATCCCCGAGGCGTAACTGCCGGGCAGGTCGAGCAATGGGCGAATCAGGGGCTTATCGACTATCTCGGCACCGCCGCCGACGTCCGGCCTTTCGTCGCCCGGGCGCATTGCGTCGTCCTGCCCTCCTATCGCGAGGGAATGCCGCGGTCGCTGCTGGAAGCGTCGGCGATTGCGAGGCCGATGATCGCTTGCGACGTGCCGGGCTGCCGCCACCTGGTCGAGGATGGAAGGACCGGCCTGCTTTGCGCCGCCAGGTCCCCAGCGGCGCTGGCAGAGGCGATGTTCGGCTTTCTTCGGCTGTCAGCGGAGCAGCGATCGGCAATGGGCCGGCGGGCGCGAGCGCGCGTCGAGGAGCATTTTGGCGAACAGCGAGTTAGCGACGCATATATCGCCGCCCTTGAACAGGCGGACCTAGCCGTGAGTTTCGAATGATATTCAGTCGCGCATTCTCCTCAACATCGCAGCCGGCGGGTCCGCCGGGCCATCGGGCGTACGCCGTCGGCGACATCCACGGGCGGCTGGACCTGCTCGACGCGATCCTTAAGATGATCGAAGACGATGTTCGCCAGCGCCCCGAACGGCGCACGATCATCGTCTTTCTCGGCGATCTCGTCGACCGTGGGCCACAGTCGGCGCAAGTGGTCGAGCGGCTGCGCACCTATCGCCCGTCCTTCGCCAAGCCCTATTTTTTGCTCGGCAATCATGAAGAAGTGATGCTTCGGGTACTCGCCGGCGAGACCGCCTTGATCAAGGACTGGCTGAAGTTCGGCGGCGTCCAATGCGTCCAAAGCTATGGCATCGACCCGGAGCAGTTCAGGCGCGCCGCGCCGGAAGAGGCGACGCGAATGCTGGAGCACAAAGTGCCGAAGTCGCACCGCGACTTCTTCGACAGCTTTTCCGACACGCTGTCCTTCGGCAGCTATTTGTTCGTCCATGCCGGCATCCGCCCAGGCGTCCCGCTGGGAGAGCAGAGTCAGACCGACCTGCGGTGGATCCGGTCGCCATTTCTCGAGCATCCGACCGAACACAGCCAGGTCGTCGTCCATGGCCACACCATAACCGAGCGAGTCGAAGTGCGCGCCAACCGCATCGGGCTGGATACCGGCGCGTATCGCACAGGAGTTCTCACAGCGCTGGGGATCGAAGGCGCCGACCGCTGGTTTTTGCAGACGGATGGAACAAAATCCGAAAAGGAGGAAGCCGAACGCGTCGTTGTGAGTTAGTAATGTTCGAAGCTTAACGGGGTTGGAGGTTCTGGCGAATGGATGTGTGCAATCGAAGCCGCGGCGTGAACGGCGGCCGATCGAGGATGGCGTCACCGGCGTTGGCGTTTTGCTGTGTCGCACTCGCGCTCGCCGGCTGCACCGACAAGAGGGGCGGCCCGATACCCTATAATCCGGCCGGCTTCGTTGCGCCGGACCCGCCTTCGGTCGCGGCGCTCGACGCGGGCTACAAGATCGCACCGATGGACACGCTCGACATCACCGTCTTCAGGCAACCGGACCTTAGCGGCGAGTATCAGGTGGATCTGACCGGCCGGATATCGATGCCGCTGATTGGCGAAGTCATGGCCGTAAATTCCACCACCGCCGAGCTCGACCAGGCCCTCACCGCCAAGCTCGGCGAGCGATATCTTGAAAATCCCGATGTCAGTGTCGGAATCAAATCATCGGCAACGCGGGTGGTCACCGTTGACGGGGCCGTCGAGAACGGCGGCGCTTACCCCGTTACCGGGCCGGTCACGCTGATGCAGGCGGTTGCCCTTGCCGGCGGTACCCGTGAGGATGCGAACGCCAGGCGCGTTGCGATTTTCCGCACGATAGGCGGGCAGCGGCAGGCGGCGGCCTTCGACCTCGTCGACATCAGGCGCGGTGAAGAGGAGGACCCGCCCGTCTACGCCGGGGACATCGTCGTGATCGACGGGTCATCGATCAAGGAAACCCAGAAAAAGCTGTTCAACAGCATACCTCTCCTCAATATCTTCCGTCCGTTCTGAACGCCATGAAGAGGATGCCGATATGCGCGTGCAGGTCAGCCGCTAAGTGAACCGGGATCTCGCACTCACCG
>CAYUWJ010000059.1:0-5546 GCA_964448315.1 uncultured Sphingomonas sp.
GTCGCCGGCGCCGCTGACATGTTCTCGGTCTATATCCGCCAGTCGCTGATCCAGCTGCACACGCCGGACGAAATGCGCGGCCGGGTGGCGGCGGTGTCGCTGCTGACCATTTCCGCCTCCAATGAGCTGGGCGAAGCCGAATCGGGCTTCCTCGCTGCACTGATCGGCCCGGTCGCGGCGGTCGTCGCCGGCGGCGTCGGCGCGATCGCCATCGTCGCCGTCTGGGCGTGGAAATTCCCCGAGCTGCGGCTTGCCAGCAGCTTTGAGCCGCCCGATGTTGCCGGGCCTGAAGTGAAGGAGAGCGCGCGATGAAGGCCGACACGATTCTCGAGACGATCGGCAACACGCCGCACATCCGCATCAACCGCCTGTTCGGCGATCGTGCGGAAGTGTGGATCAAGTCGGAGCGGTCGAACCCGGGCGCGTCGATCAAGGACCGGATTGCGCTGGCGATGGTCGAGGATGCGGAAAAATCGGGAGCGCTGGCGCCCGACGGGACGATCGTCGAGCCGACCTCGGGCAACACCGGCATCGGCCTGGCGATGGTCGCCGCGGTCAAGGGCCATAAGCTGGTCCTCGTCATGCCCGAAAGCATGAGCCTCGAGCGGCGGCGGCTGATGCTGGCGTTCGGCGCGACCTTCGACCTGACGCCCAAGGAAAAGGGGATGAAGGGGGCGATCGCCCGAGCGCAGGAGATCGTCGCCGAAACACCGGGCGCATGGATGCCGCAGCAGTTCGAAAACCCGGCCAACGTAGCGATTCACCGCCGCACCACGGCGCAGGAAATCCTCGCCGATTTTCGCGACAGCCCGCTCGACGCGCTGATCACCGGCGTCGGCACCGGCGGCCACATCACCGCCTGCGCCGAGGTGCTGAAAAAGGCGTGGCCGGGCCTCAAGGTGTTCGCGGTCGAGCCGACCCTGTCGCCGGTGCTGTCGGGGGGCGAGCCCGGGCCGCACCCGATCCAGGGCATCGGCGCCGGCTTCGTTCCGGCGATCCTCGACACCGGCCTGCTCGACGGGATCATCCAGGTCGATCCGGCCGAGGCCAGGGAAATGGCGCTGCGCGCAGCGCGCGAGGAGGGCATGCTGGTCGGCATTTCGTCGGGCGCGACGCTTGCCGCGATCGCGAGCAAACTGCCGGAACTGGGCGAGAATCCGAGGATTCTCGGCTTCAACTACGATACCGGCGAACGCTATCTGTCGGTGCCCGACTTCATTCCTGAACAAGTCTAGGTAAAGCGCCGGTAACCTCGCTCGTTAGTTCAGCCGTTAACTCGCTGCCGCCTATCTCACGCGACGCAGGAAAGACTTTCCGCGAGAGAGAAGGGCCCGGTGCGCAGAACGCGTTTCTTAAGAGCTGTCGAAGAAAGCGGCGCGGCGCCGGCGCGGGCGACCGTTCGCGAAGCTTTGTGGTTCGATCTCGAAGTCGCCGACACCAGCGACGATGTTTCGCTGTCGGATTGGCGGGTGGCGACGCTCGACCATGCGGCGCTACTGCTCGCTTTCACCCATCTCCTCGCCGGCGTGGCGCTGGTCGTTTACCAGCTTGCCAATGGCCTCGGCCTGTCGGTCGGCTTGACGGTGCCGCTGGCGCTTGTGCTGCTGCTCGACCTCGTCGCCGGCCTCGGGCTGAAATGGCGCGACCGGCTAAACCTGCAACCGCACATCATCGTCCGCGGCCTGGCCATGTATTTGGGCGCGGTCGGCCTGCTGTGGATGATGATCGCGCTGGCGATGGTCGAGCATGGCGAAGCCGGCCATGCCGCGGTCCCGCTGCTGGCGATCGGCGCCGGCGTGACGATGGCCGCAGTGGTGGCGGTCAATTCCCCACCGCTGGCGGTGGTCAACCTGCTGGTCGCCGTCACCGGCGCCTCGTTGCTGACCGGCTCTCCGCTGGCGATTATCGGCACCGCTTTGCTGTCGTTCATCCTGGTTGGACATAGCGTCGCAGGCGCGCAAACCGTCATCGCCGCCGGGCGCAAACGGTTCAATCTCGATGCCGAGGCCCGCAAGGCCCTGACCTTCGTCGACGAATTCGAGATCAGCGGCCGCGGCTGGTTCTGGGAAACCAACGCCAAGGGCACATTGTCCTACGTCTCGCAGCAGCTCGCCGACGATTTCGAATGCGAGGCCGGCGAGCTTCTCGGGCGGCAGTTCACGGGCCTGCTGTCGGTCGACGCCGGTCCCAGCGCAATGGGCGAGAGCAAGACGCTCGGCTTTCATTTGTCGGCTCGTTTTCCCTTCTCCGACGTGGTCGTAAGGGCGGCCAGCGACAAGGACATCCACTGGTCGCTGTCGGGCAATCCGGTATTCGACGACCGCGGCCGGTTCCTCGGCTTTCGCGGCATCGGCACCGACCTCACCGAACAGCGCCGCTCGGAGCAGGAAATCTCAAGGCTCGCCCGGTTCGATTCGCTGACCGGCCTGCCCAACCGCGCGATGATGCGGCAGACGCTCGACGAGGCGCTGCGCAACGCATCGCACCGCCGCAAGGGCTGCGCCCTGTTCCTGATCGATCTCGACCGGTTCAAGAACGTCAACGACACGCTTGGCCATCCGATCGGCGACGTGCTGCTTCGCGAGGTCGGCGAACGGCTCAAGTCGGTGATGGGCGAACATGGCCAGGTCGGGCGTCTGGGCGGGGACGAATTCAAGGCCGTCCTGCCCGGCTCGGTCGACATCGGCCTTTTGGAATCGCTCGCCCGGACGCTGATCGAACAGGTTTCCCGGCCATACATTGTCGAAGGCCACCGGGTGACGATCGGCGCTTCGGTCGGGATCGCGATCGGCGACCCCGGGCGCGCCAATACCGACTCGCTGATCCGCGACGCCGATCTCGCGCTCTACGCGGCCAAGGCGGCTGGGCGCGGCAAGCACTGCTTCTTCGAACCGTCGATGCATAGCGATGCTTCGGACCGGCAAGTGCTCGAAAACGACCTCAGGCAGGCGATCGAGCGCAACGATTTGTGGGTCGCCTATCAGCCGATCGTCCACGCCGCCGGAGAGGAGATCGCCGGCTTCGAAGCGCTGGTGCGCTGGGATCATTCGACGCGCGGCCCGATTTCGCCGGAAAAATTCATCCCGCTGGCCGAAGAGCGCGGCATGATCGGGCGGATCGGAACCTGGGTGCTCGAAACCGCGCTCGCCGAAGCCTCGCACTGGCCCGAGCGGGTTCGAATCGCGGTCAACCTGTCGCCGATCCAGTTCAACGATCCCGGGATCGTCGATATCGTCGCCAATGCGCTCGCGCTGCACGGCGTCACGCCGGGCCGGCTCGAGCTCGAAATTACCGAAGGCGTATTTCTTGCCGAAGGCGACTCCACCGATGAAACCTTTTCGCGGCTCAAAAAGCTCGGCGTCCGCCTTGCACTCGACGATTTCGGCACCGGCTACAGCTCGCTCGGCTATCTGAAAACGGCGCCGTTCGACAAGATCAAGATCGACCAGAGCTTCGTCCGCGGCGCCGCATCGAAGACCAGCCGCAACAGCGCCATCATCCGCGCCATCGTCACGCTCGCCGAGAGCCTGAAGATGGACACCACCGCCGAGGGGGTCGAGACTCACGACGATCTGCACCTCATTCGCGATCTCGGCTGCAACCAGATCCAGGGCTTTATCTTCGGCCGGCCGGCAAAGGCCGAAGCGGCGCGCGAACTGGCCAACCGGGTGAGGATGAAGCCGGAAGGCTATCAATGCGTCCGCGAGCCCCGCCACCGGCTGATGCGGCGCGCGGTAAGTGCCATCGACGGCATCGTCCGTGAAGTCCGACTAAGCAACATCTCGGTGATGGGCGCGCTGGTCGAATGCGATCGCGCGGTAGCGCCCGGAACCCAGTTGACGATCGACATTGTCGGCGTCGGACCGGTGACCGGCGTCGTCCGCTGGTCGCAGGAAGACAAGTTCGGCATTCAGTTCAGCGACGCATTCGAACTCGGGCGGCTGGCACCGCCCAAGCCCAGGTCGAACGACGCCAGGATGCTGCGGCCCTGGTACGTCGATAACCAGGCGACCGGCTAAAAAGCCTCCGCCGGCAACGCCATCACCGATTGGGCACCGGCCTCGATCTTGCGCCGCAATGCCGTGGCTTCGGGCAACGCCCGCTCGGCATAGAAACGCGCCGTTACCAACTTCGCCTCGTGGAAATCGCGCTCGGCCCCGTCCTCGGCGGCATCCGGCCCGGAAGCCGCGGCCATTTTCAGCCACATCCAACCGAGCACGACCAGGCCCATCAGGTCCATGTAGGCATAGGCCCCGGCCCCGGCATTGTCGGGATCGGCCATGCCGTTCTGGGCCAACCACATGGTCGCGCCCTGCAGCTCGCCAAGCGCCGGCTCGAGCGCCGCGGCGACACCCGCCGGATCGCCGGCAGCCTTCGCCTCGGCAATGTCGGCGGCAAGCGTCTCGAACAAGGTCCTGACTGCCCGGCCACCGTCCTTGGCCAGCTTACGCCCGACCAGGTCCATCGCCTGAATGCCGTTGGTGCCTTCGTAAATCTGGGCAATCCGGGCGTCGCGGACGAACTGCTCCATGCCGTGCTCGCGGATATAGCCATGGCCGCCGAACACCTGCTGCGCAGTGACAGTGGCGTCGAACCCCTTGTCGGTCAGATACCCCTTGATTACCGGCGTCAGCAGCGACACCAGATCGTCCGCGGTCTGCCGGTCTTCCTCGCTCTGGGCGCGGCGCGACAGATCGACCTGAAGGGCGCCCCACAACACGAGCGCCCGCGCGGCCTGGTTGAAGGCCCGCATCTCCATCAGCATCCGGCGCACATCGGGATGGACCATAAGCGTGTCGGCCTTGGCGTCGGTATCGCGATCCTCCGCATTCAAGGCGCGGCCCTGACGGCGTTCGCGGGCATAGGCGACCGCGTTCTGATAGGCGATTTCGCCCTGTGCCAGCCCCTGCAAACCGACCCCCAGACGAGCCGCGTTCATCATGATGAACATCGCCGCGAGACCCTTTTCGGGCTCGCCGACCAGCCAGCCCTTGGCGCCGTCATAATTCATCACGCAGGTGGAATTGCCGTGGATGCCCATCTTCTTTTCGAGCGCTCCACAGCTGACCGCATTGCGTGTCCCGAGCGAGCCGTCGTCGTTGACCAATATCTTGGGCACGACGAACAGCGATATGCCCTTCACCGTGTCGGGGGCTCCTGCAATCTTGGCCAGCACCATGTGGATGATGTTCTCCGAAAGGTCATGCTCGCCGGACGAAATGAAGATTTTGGTGCCGGTGATCGCATAGCTGCCGTCCGAATTGGGTTCGGCCCGGGTCTTGAGCAGGCCGAGATCGGTCCCGCAGTGCGCCTCGGTCAGCGCCATCGTCGCCAGCCATTCGCCGCTGACCATCTTCGGGACGTAAGTCTCCTTCAGGTGATCCGACGCGGTCTCCACCACCGTGCTCACCGCACCGGGCAGGATGCCGGGATACATCGTGAACCCGGCGCAGGCGGCGTTCATGTACTCGTCGATCACCGCCAGCATGACATGCGGCATGCCCTGCCCGCCGAATTCGGGCGGCTGGGCCAGCGTGGTCCACCCC
>CAYUWJ010000060.1:0-20256 GCA_964448315.1 uncultured Sphingomonas sp.
GTCGATCCCTACATGCGCGGCCGGATGAACGAGGTGAAGAGCTACACCCCGCCGTTCGCGCTCGATGCGCCGATGGAAGGCGGGGCGGTCGGCGAAATCACCGAATCGCGCGCCGACGGCTTCGCGCCCGGCGACCTCGTGTTGCACATGGCCGGCTGGCGCGACGAGGCGGTTCTGCCCGCCGCCGCGGTCAACAAATTGCCGGCGCTCGGCGTCGAGCCGCAACAGTTCCTCGGCAATCTCGGGCTGACCGGGGGGACCGCCTGGTTCGGCCTGCTCGACGCCGCCCAGGCGAAAGAAGGCGAGACTGTGTTCGTGTCGGCGGCGGCGGGCGCGGTCGGCTCGGCGGTGGTCCAGATCGCCAAGGCCAAAGGCATGACGGTGATCGGCTCGGCGCGCGGCGCGGAGAAATGCGCGTTCGTCCGCTCGCTCGGCGCCGACGCGGCGATCGACTATAGCGCGGGACCGCTGGTCAAGTCGCTCGGCGAGGCCGCGCCGAAGGGCATCCATATCTATTTCGACAATGTCGGCGGCGACCATCTCGACGCCGCTCTGGCGCATGCGCGGCAAAACGCCCGCTTCGCCATCTGCGGCATGATCGAAGGCTATAACAGCGCTCAGCCGATGTGCCTGCGCTACATCATGCGGGTGATCGCCATGCGGATCCGGCTGCAGGGCTTCATCTACACCGACTATCTGCCCCGGCTCGGCGAGTTCTATGCCGAAGTCGGCCCGCTGGTCGCGAGCGGCAAGCTCAAGTCGCAAGAGACGGTGGCGCAAGGGCTGGAGGCGATGCCGAACGCGTTCCTCGGCCTGTTCAGCGGCGAGAATGTCGGCAAGATGCTGGTCAAGCTCTAATCAAATCGCGCACGCCGCCGGGTCGCCGCTTTCCAGCCCCCGCCGAAGCGCCGCCATGCGCTGCGCGGCGGTGCCGTGGGTGAAGCTTTCGGGAACGACGCGCCCCTGGCTTTGCCGCTGCAACGTGTCGTCGCCGATCGCCTCGGCGGCGCGCATCCCTTCGGCGACGTCGCCCGCCTCGAGGATCGAGCCCTGCTCGTCGCGGGCGTTGGCCGCCCACACCCCGGCGTAGCAATCGGCCTGGAGCTCGACTTCGACCTGGATCTGGTTGCCCTGGGTCTGGCTGGCCCGAGCCTGTGCCTGCCGCGCCTCGTCGAGCGTGCCGCTGAGGTGCTGGATGTGGTGCCCGACTTCGTGCGCGATGACATAGGCCATGGCGAAATCGCCGGGCGCGCCAAAGCGCCGCGCAAGCTCGTTGAAGAAGCCGGGATCGATATAGATGCTCTGGTCGGACGGGCAGTAGAAGGGTCCCATCGCCGCCTGCGCCGCGCCGCAGCCCGACTGGTCGTAGTCGGTGTAAGCGACCAGGGTCGTGGGTCGATATTGCTCGCCTGACTCGGAATATATCTCGCCCCATACCTGCTCGGTCGAGCCGAGCACGCGGGTCAGGAAGTCGCGCATGTTCGGGTCGAGCGTCGACTCGCCTTGCGACGCGCTGCGGGTCGGTTCGCCGCCGCCGCCGGACAGTATGCCGCCACCGCCGCCGAGCGAGGTCCGCGCGAAATAGCCCAGCAGCAGGATGACGACGCCGATGATCCCGAAGCGGCTGGCGACCAGCGGCAACAGGCATCCGAGCAGGTTTCCGCCGCCGCCGCGACCGCCGAAACCGAACCCGCCGCGTCCGGTACGATCCTGGAAATTGGAGCTTGGATCTTCGCCGCCGAGCCGCACCATATTTCTACTCCCTGTTGCACGTCCAATGCCCAAACCGCCGCGACGGTTGCAAAAGCGCCGGCACCCGGCGACAGGGCGGCGATACCAGGGAGGAAAAATGAATCTTCAGGGAAAAGTCGCGCTGGTCACCGGATCGACGTCGGGGATCGGCCTCGCCATCGCCCGGGCGCTGGCGTCGCAAGGCGCATCGGTAATGCTCAACGGGTTCGGCGATCCGACCGAGATCGCGCGAATTTGCGATGAGCTTGGCGCGGTCCACGACGGCGCCGACCTGTCCGACCCGGCGGCGATCGCGGCGATGATGGCGCGCTGCTCGACCGAGCTCGGCGCGCCCGCCATCCTTATCAACAACGCCGGCATCCAGCATGTCGCGCCGGTCGCCGATTTCCCGCCGGAAAAATGGGACGCGATCCTCGCCGTCAACCTGTCGGCGGTGTTCCACACCACGCGCCTCGCGCTGCCGGCGATGCGGGAGCGCGGCTGGGGCCGGATCGTCAACACCGCCTCGGCCCACAGCCTGGTCGCGAGCCCCAACAAGTCGGCCTATGTCGCCGCCAAGCACGGCGTCGCCGGATTGACCAAGACCGTCGCGCTGGAGGCGGCGAAGGACGGCGTCACCGTCAACTGCATTTCGCCCGGCTATGTCTGGACGACTTTGGTCGAAAATCAGATCCCCGACACGATGAAGGCCCGCAACCTGACCCGCGAGCAGGTGATCAACGACGTATTGCTGGCGGCGCAACCGACCAAGCGCTTCGTCACCCCGGAGGAAGTCGCCGCGCTGGTGCTGTTCCTGTGCGGCGACCAGGCGGGCTCGATCACCGGCGCCAACCTCAGCATGGACGGCGGCTGGACCGCGCAATAGTTTCCCCGTCAACGCGGTTGCGCCGCTGGAATGCTTCGCTACGCTTGCCATGACGTGAAACGCATTTTTCTCTCTCTTCTCATCGCCCTGCCCGCCTGCGCCGTGCTGCAGCCCGCCGACACCGTGATCCCCCAGCCGGCAAGCAATTGGCGGGCGATCGCAACCGACGACGATCGCGAGCGGCTGCGCGAATGGCGGACCGCCTTCGTCTCCGCGCTCGAGGCGGCCCGCGCCGCCGGCCATGGCGCTGAGATCGATCGCGAAGGCGCGCTGCTCGATCCGGACTCGGCGCTGACCGGCGGCCCGATCCCCAACGGGGACTATCGCTGCCGGGTGATCAAGCTCGGCGCCAAATCGCCGGGGCTGCTCGATTATGTCGCCTACCCCGCTTTCTCCTGCCGAATCCGCCAGGAAAAGGACTTGCAAGGCTTCGCCAAGCTGACCGGCTCGCAGCGCCAGGTCGGCCTGATCTTCCCCGGCGACTCGCTTCGCCAGATATTCCTGGGGACGCTGGTGCTCGGCGACGAGGATCGCGCGATGCAATATGGCGGCGACCGCGAGCGCGACGTCGCCGCCTTTGTCGAGCGGATCGGCCCCGACCGCTGGCGGATGATCATGCCCTACCCCCATTTCGAATCCCGGCTCGACGTGCTCGAGCTGGTGCCGGTATCAACAGGAGAGCGTTGACGATGAAATTCACACTTGCTCTGATGATTGCCGCAATGACCCTGCCGACCGCCGCCACCGCCCAGACTCTCGCCGAAGCCGTCCGGGCCGACATGCCGGCGCTGATGGAGGTCTATCGCGACCTCCACGCCAACCCCGAGCTGTCGATGCAGGAGGAGCGCACTCCGGCGCTGCTCGCCAAGGAAATGCGCGAGCTCGGCTTTGCCGTCACCGAGCAGGTCGGCGAGACCGGCGTCGTCGCGGTGATGAAAAACGGCCCCGGGCCGGTGATGATGCTGCGCGCCGACATGGACGCGCTGCCGGTGGTCGAGCAGACCGGCTTGCCCTTTGCTTCGAAGGTGCGCACCACCGCCCGCTCGGGCGTCGAGACCGGAGTCATGCACGCCTGCGGCCACGACACCCACATGGCGGCGTGGCTCGGCGCCGCGCGGCGGCTGGCGGCGATGAAGGGTGAATGGTCCGGCACTCTGGTGATGATCCTGCAGCCGGGCGAGGAAACCGGCGAGGGCGCCAAGGCAATGCTCGACGACGGCCTCTACACCCGCTTCCCGAAACCCGACCATGTGCTCGCTTTCCACGACGCGGCGGCGCTTCCGGCCGGCGTCATCGGAGTCACTTCGGGCTATGCGCTGGCCAATGTCGACAGCGTCGATATCAGCGTCAAGGGCGTCGGCGGCCACGGCGCCTATCCGCACACGACGCGCGATCCGATCGTGCTGGCATCGCGCATCGTCACCACGCTGCAGACTCTGGTCAGCCGCGAGAACGACCCCGCCAACCCGGCGGTGGTCACCGTCGGCAGCTTCCAGTCGGGCGCCAAGCACAACATCATTTCCGACGAGGCCAAGCTTCAGATCACGGTCCGCAGCTATACGCCCGAAGTTCGCAAGCTGCTGCTCGACGGCATCAGGCGCATCGCCCGCGGCGAGGCGATCGCCGCCGGCATGCCCGAGGACCGGATGCCGGTCGTCACCATCCGCGAGGATGAATATACGCCGTCCACCTTCAACACCGAGGCCCTCTCCAACCGCGCACTGGAATTGTTCACCGGGCGCTTCGGCGCCGAGCGAGTCTTGAAGACTCCGGCGGTGATGGGCGGCGAGGACTTCAGCCGCTACTGGCTCGCCGACAAGTCGATCCAAAGCTTGATCTTCTGGGTCGGCGGCACGCCGAAGGACAAGTGGGACGCCGCCGGCGGCGACAGCCAGAAGCTGCCGTCGCTGCACAGCCCGTTCTGGGCGCCGGATGCCGAAGCGGTGATCGGCACCGCCACCGAAGCGCTGACGATGACCGCGCTGGATGTGCTCAAAAAGAGTTAGAAGGCGCTGGCCACGGTTCGCGTAGTTTGAAATTGGCCGTCACGCCCGTGCCCGACACCGTCGCGCCGAGCGCCTCGAGCCATCGCGCGAGCTCGTGCACCGAATTGTTGAACAGACTGTAGCGTGCCTCTTCGGGCACGAAGACGCGACCGCTGCGATGCGTCACCGCTTGCTCGCGTCTCCGCAGCCATCGCCCCTCGAGATGGCGCTGGAGCGCGCGCGCCCGCTCGCGCTCGACACTGAGCGCCAATACTTCCTCGGCCCCGACCCGCGCGCCAAGATCTTCCGCATCCCCGGCCGCAGCAAGCTCGCGACGGCTGAGCGTCGACCGCGAAGAGGCGAACAGCGCCTGCAGGCCCTCCGACACCCCGGTCCGCTCGAGCGCGAACCAGTTCCAGTCGCCCCAGGACCATTCAACGAGGGTCGAATCCTCTTCCGGCAGCGCGAGGCTGGCGTGACGTCCATAATCGATGACGTACACGCGAACCGGGTCCGACACGGCCGCGGGCGGCTCGATCACATGCTGGCATCCGCCAAGGCCGAAGCCGGCGAGCAACAGCAACAGCAGCGGCAGCAGCGCCGGCCTGCCCTGTCGCTCGGTTGTCCTCGGCCGCATCGGCTCGGCTCCAGGCTGGAGTGGACAATGGCTGACTAGCCGCTCGCCGCGTTCAATCGCTCGACCTGCGCCGCCGTCAGTTCCAGCGACATCGCCGCGATCAGCTCGTCCAGCTGCTCGACGCTGGTCGCGCTGGCGATGGGCGCGGTGACCGCCGGCTGCGCCATCAGCCAGGCGAGCGCGAGGGTCGCCGGCGGCGCGCCGACATCGGCGGACAATGCGTCCAGCGCCGCCAGCACTTCGCGTCCGCGCCCTTCGAGATATTCGATATTGCGTAAGCCGCGCGGGCTCTTGGAGAGATCGTCCTTCGAGCGATATTTGCCGGTCAGGAAACCGTTGGCGAGGCCGTAATAGGGGAACACCGCCAGCCCCTCGCGCAATGCGACGTCGCGCAGCGGCCCCTCGAACTTCTCCCGCTCGACGAGATTGTACCAGTTCTGAAGCGCGGCTGGCCTGGAAAGGCTTTGGCTGGCGCTGACCTCCAGCGCTTCTTCGACGCGCGGCGCGGTGAAGTTGCTGAGCCCGATCGCCTTCACCTTCCCCGCCTTGACCAGCGCGTCCATCGCCCCGAGGCTGTCGGCCAGCGGCACGGCCTCGTCGTCCTTGTGCTGATAGTAAAGATCGATCTCCGCGATTCCCATCCGCTCCAGCGATGTAGCGCAGGAGCGGGCGATCACGTCCGGAGCGAGACCTTCGAAAAAGCCGACCTTGGTGGCGATCACCACCTTGTCGCGCTTGGCCGGATCGCGCTTCAGCCAGCGCCCGATCAGCGCCTCGCTCTCGCCGCCTTTGTGGCCCGGAACCCAGGCCGAATAGACGTCGGCGGTGTCGATCATCGTGCCGCCGGCATCGACGAAAATATCGAGAACACGAAAGCTCACGGCCTCGTCGGCGGTCCAGTCGAATACATTGCCGCCCAGCGCAAGCGGAGCGGTCTTCAGGCTGCTGGTGCCGATCGGGCGCAATTTCATTCCGTTTCTCCCTTCGGGAAACCCCCACTAGCGTCATGCGGAACTAGTTTCAAAAGCGGCACGAACTTTCGCGGACGTTCACCCAATATTTGTAAATTTCACCGACAGTGCGCGCCATGTCGGTAGAGTTGACAAAGAGGAGCTAGGTGGACGGGCTGATCACCTTCTGGACGCATGCGCTCGGCGCGGCGACCTTCGCCGCGCTGCTGATCTGGCGGCTGAGCGCCGGCGCTCGCCAGCCCGGCCAGCGGCTGCTCCTTGCCGCGCTGGCGATCACCGGCTGCTGGGCCTGGCTGACCGCGGTCGCGCCCCATGCGCCGATCGTCGACTATGCCGAAACCGCCCGCAACCTGGTGTGGATCGGCCTTCTCCACAGCCTGTCTTCGGGCGATCAGGAACGCCAGCGCGGCGTCCGACTGGTCTATGGCGCGGTCGCCGCGGTGCTCGGGCTGCAGCTGGTCGCCGACAGCATCGCGCTGGTGGCGGCGAGCAGCGCCGTCCAGCAGACCGCGACCCTCTTGCGGATAACGGCGGCCGCCGGCGCGCTGGTGCTGGTCCACAATCTCTACGGCCAGGCGTCGCCGTCGAGCCGCTACAATATCCGACTGGCGGTGCTGGCGCTGGCACTGATCTGGACCTACGACCTCAACCTCTACACCATCGCCTATCTCGAACCGAGCACCGCGGCCGGGCTGTACGAATGGCGTGGCATCGCCATCGCCTTGAGCGCTCCCTTGTTCGCGCTCAGCGCGAGGGGCGCCGACGGATGGCAGATCCACCTATCGCGCGCGGCGACCTTCCAATCTCTCTCGCTGCTGGCGATCTGTGCCTATTTCGCGGTGATGACCATCCTCGCCACCGCGCTTCGCGGGTCCGGCTGGGACGGCTGGCAGACGCTGCTGGTCGGGCTGCTGGCGGTGATGACGGTGGCGGCGATGGTGCTTCTGCCGAGCGCCCGCGCTCGCAGCTGGGCCAAGGTCAAGCTCGCCAAGCATCTGTTCGAGCATCGCTACGACTATCGCACCGAGTGGCTGCGGTTCACCGAAACCGTCGGCAGCGCCGGCCCCGACGCGGCGCCGCTCGGCGAGCGGCTGATCAAGGCCTTCGCCGATGTCCTCGACGCGCCCGGCGGCTTGCTGCTGTCGGCCGACGCGCACGGTTCGATCACAACCGCGGCGGCGTGGAACTGGCCGGGGCGCACTCCGCCCGTCGGCAAGGTCGGCCGCTCGGGGACCTTCTGGAGCAATCTCGAGGGCTGCGGACGCGTGATCGAGCTCGATGCGGTGCGCGGCGGCTGGGCGGACACGAAGGACATCGCCGTCGGGATTCCCGCCTGGCTGCTCGACGAGCCGCGCGCCTGGGTCGGCATTCCTCTGGTCCATCACCAGCGGCTGGTCGGCTTGGTGCTGCTTGCCGCGGCCGATTACCGCCGCCCGCTCGACTGGGAAGATTTCGACCTGCTTCGCACCTGCGGCCGCCAGGCGGCGAGTTCGCTGGCCGAAGCGCACGGGCAGGAGGCCTTGTCGAACGCGCAGCGGTTCGAGGAATTCAACCGCCGCTTCGCCTTCATCATCCACGACGTCAAGAATCTGGTCAGCCAGCTGTCCCTGCTGTCGCGCAACGCCGAGCGCCATGCCGCCAACGCCGAGTTCCGCACCGACATGATCGCCACGTTGAAAAGCTCGGTCGGCAAGATGAACGATCTGCTGGCAAGGCTGTCTCCGCAGGCCGCGCCGCACCCGCAGCGGGTCGAGCCGATTGCGCTGCGCGACGTGCTCGCCTCGGCGATCGCGGCGCGTCGCCGCGGCCGCGACGTGCGGCTGCTCGGCGACACTTCGGCGTGGGTGCTGGCCGACAGCGCGGCGCTCGAGCAGGCGCTGTGCCACCTTATTCAGAATGCGGTCGAGGCCAGCCCGGCCGGCGAGCCGGTCGTCGTCCGCGCCTCGAGCGACGGCGCCGAAGTGTGCATCGCGATCAGCGACAAGGGCTGCGGCATGGACGCCGACTTCGTCCGCAATCGCCTGTTCCAGCCGTTCGCCTCGACCAAGCCCGGCGGCTTCGGCATCGGCTCCTACGAAGCGCGCTCGCTGATCGCGGCGATGGGCGGCCGTCTCGCGGTCGACAGTGCGCGCGGCGCCGGAACCAGTTTCTCGATCTTCCTTCCCGCCGCTGAAGCGGTCATCGAACCCAGACGGAAACGCGCATGAGCCAGACAAGCGAACTTCCGGTCCTGTTGATCGTCGAGGACGACGAAGGGCTGCAGCGGCAGCTGAAATGGGCCTATGACGGCTATCGCGTCGTCCTCGCCGGCGACCGGGCGGCGGCGATCGACGCGCTGCGCCTGCACGAGCCGAGCGTCGTCACCCTCGACCTCGGCTTGCCGCCCGATCCCGACGGCACCGAGGAAGGCTTCGCCACCCTCACCGAAATGCTGCGCATCAAGCCCGACACCAAGGTCATCGTCGCGTCCGGCCACGGCGCCCGGGAAAGCGCGCTGAAGGCCGTCGCGCTCGGCGCCTACGACTTCTACCGCAAACCGGTCGATATCGACGAGCTGGGACTGATCGTCGCCCGCGCCTTTAAGCTGCACGAGATCGAAAGCGAGAACCGCAGGCTCGAGGGCGGCGCCGGATCGGCGGTATTGGGCTCGATCATCAGCGGCGCCCCCGAAATGCTCAAGGTGGCGCGGACCATCGAGCGGGTGGCGAGCGCCGACGTCTCGGTGATGCTGCTCGGCGCCAGCGGCACCGGCAAGGAGCTTCTTGCCCGCGCGGTCCACGAGAACAGCGACCGCGCCGCCGGCAATTTCATCGCCATCAACTGCGCCGCCATCCCCGAAACCCTGCTCGAAGCCGAGCTGTTCGGCTATGAGCGCGGCGCCTTCACCGGCGCGGTCAAGTCGAACGTCGGCAAGATCGAGCTCGCCCAGGGCGGCACATTGTTCCTCGACGAGGTCGGCGACATTCCGCTGCCGCTGCAGGTCAAGCTGCTGCGCTTCCTCCAGGAACGGGTGATCGAGCGGATCGGCGGGCGTCAGCCGATCGCCGTCGACACCCGCATCGTCTGCGCCACCCACCAGGATCTCGACGCGATGATCGTCGAGGGCCGCTTCCGCGAGGACCTCTACTATCGGCTGGCCGAGATCGTCGTGAAGATTCCCGCGCTGGCCGAGCGTCCCGGCGACGCCGTCCTGCTCGCCCGCCATTTCGTCAACCTGTTCGCCAGGGAGCATAATCCCAAGATCCAGTCGCTGTCGGTCGACGCGCTGGCGGCGATCGACGGCTATGCCTGGCCGGGCAACGTCCGCGAGCTCGAGAACCGCCTCAAGCGGGCGGTCATCATGGCCGACGGCAAGTCGGTCGCGGCCGAGGATCTCGACCTTCCCGGCGCCGGCGCCGACGAGGAAGACATCGCCATCAACCTGCGCGCCGCGCGCGAAGTCGCCGACCGCCGAGCGATCCGCCAGGCGATGAGCCGGACCGACAATAATATCTCCGGCGCGGCCCGACTGCTCGGCATCAGCCGCCCGACCCTCTACGACCTGCTCAAGCAGTATCAGATGCAGGCCTGACTGCTGCCTGTATTGGCGGACCTTCAGCGACCGCCGTCATTGCGCCGGCTGGCGGAGTCCGTATCTTTAAGACCATGGGCACACGCGGGCGCGCCAAACTAGCGATGTCTCAGGGCGTAAGCGTCTGGCTGCTCGAAGCGCCCGATGGCTTTGGCGACACCGAGTTCCATTCGCATCACGCGATCCAGATCACCGTGCGGTTCGAGGGAAATCTCGCCCTGACCGGCGATGGACGGACCTTATCGGGTGACATCATCGCCGTTGCCCCCGATCTCAGCCACAAGCTGACTGCCGCGGGCCTGCTCGGCTTGGTCTTCATCGAGCCCGAAAGCCGCGCCGGCGCAATGCTCTCCAAACGGCTGTTTTGCGAGCGTGGCCTGGTCGAGCTCGATGGCGAAGAGTTCCGTCACCTGATCGGTCCACTTCGCGACGCTTTCGACGCGCCGCTTGCGCGCGAGCAGATGCTCGAGCTGGGCTCGGCCGCAATCAACGCGCTTGCCGGAGTAGAATCCGCGGAGCCGACGGAAACGCGCATAGTTTCGATCATCGACTACGCCGCCGCGCACCTCGACGAGCCAATTGCCTTGAACCGGGCGGCCGAAGCGGTCGGGGTCCATCTTTCGCCGAGCCGGCTACGGCATCTGTTCGTCGAGCAGACCGGGCTGGCGTTCAAGACATATATGCTCTGGCTGCGCTTGGTTCGAGCGGTGCAGCTATACTCCGAAGGGCAGTCGCTTACACAAGCGGCGCATTCGGCCGGCTTTGCCGATTCGGCGCATTTCAGCCGGGTGTTCAAGCGCACCTTCGGCTCACCCGCGAGCACTTTGACGCGACTATAGCCGTTACGTTCAATCGACCGGCCGGATGGTCAGCTAGATAGGGCTTCTCGAAACCAAGCAGAGGAGCACGACCATGACCATTCAGAACAACGAGACCGATCGCTGCAAGGCAAGCTGCACCTGCACCGAGTGCAAGTGCGGGTCCGACTGCAGCTGCGGAAAGTAAGCGACATTGCGAGGTGCCGGCCAGCCATTTGCACGGCCGGCACCTCGCCATTTAATATGCAATAGCGCACAATGAACGCCCGCGGAGTCCGCAGATGGTTGTGAGGCAAGAAGGTTTGCACGGCTCGTCATGGCGGCGCTGATTGGGCTGAGCCTGGCCATTGCCGTGGCGCTATTCGCCCGCATTGTCGGCTTCGACCGCGAACGCGTGTTTTATCCCACCGTATTGATCGTGGTTGCTTCCTATTACGTGCTGTTCGCAACAGTCGGCCAGAAGCACGACGAATTGCCGTTTCAATTGATCATTTTCGCGTCGTTCGCGGCCCTCGCGGTCCTGGGTTTTCGAAAAAGCCTTTGGGTAGTGGTCGCAGGCCTTGCGTTGCACGGGGTCTTCGACTTCGCCTATCAATCCTTCGCTGCCGACAGCGGTGTCCCGAGTTGGTGGCCCTCATTTTGTCTCGCCTACGATCTAGCGGCGGCTGCCGCTCTCGCCGCTCTTCTGATCATCAGAGCCAGGCATTCCTTCGACGCAGCGACGCCGACCACAGATGCGGGAACAGGCGCAAACTGAGCAGCGCACAGTCTCGCTGAATCCTTCCTAATCCTTTTCCGCCGACGCCTCGGCCTTCTCCGCGACTTCGAGCCAGCGGTGCTCGGCGGCGTCTTTTTCGGCGCGGTGGCGGGCGATAAGGTCGGTGAGCTCGGCGAAGCGCTTCGGGTCGCGGGCATAGAGGTCCGGGTCGTGCAGCGCCTCCTCGGCCGCCGCAATCTCCTTTTCCAGCCGCTCGATCTCTCCCGGCAGCCGGTCGAGATCGCGCTGATCCTTGTAGGTCAATTTATTCGTCCCTCCTCCTCGGGGGGAGGTGGCGCGAAGCGCCGGAGGGGGCTTGGGCCTGGCCGAGCGGTCCCCCTCCGTCGGCCTGCGGCCGACACCTCCCCCGGCGGGGGAGGACTTGCGCCTCGCCCAATCCTCATACCCCCCGGCGACGATATCGACCTTCCCCGACCCATCCAGCCCCAGCGTCACCGTCACCGTCCGGTCGAGGAAGTCGCGGTCGTGGCTGACGATCAGCACCGTGCCGTCATAATCGGCGATCACTTCCTGCAGCAGGTCGAGCGTCTCCAAATCGAGGTCGTTGGTCGGCTCGTCGAGCACCAGCAGATTGGCTTGCCGGGCGAATTCCCGCGCCAGCAGCAGCCGCGACCGCTCGCCGCCCGACAGCGAGCCGATCGGCGCGTCGGCCAGCTCGGGCGCGAACAGATATTCCTTCAAATAGCCCTTGATATGCCGGCGGTGCCCGCGAACGTCGATCCAGTCGCCGCCATGAGCAAGCACGTCGCGCACCGTCTTGCCCGGCTCCATCAGTTTGCGCTGCTGGTCGATGACGATCCCCGACAGCGTTTTCGCCTGCGTCACCCTGCCCGAGTCCGGCTTCAGCTCGCCGGTCAGCAGCTTGAGCAAGGTCGTCTTGCCAGCCCCGTTCGGGCCGACGATGCCGATCCGGTCGCCGCGCTGTACGCGCAGCGTGAAGTCGCGGATGATGGTGCGCTCGCCGAAGCTCTTGGAGGCATGCTCGGCGTCGATCACCGTCTTCGAGCGGACATCGTCCCGGCTGAGCGCCAGCTTCGCCGTCCCGGCCGAGCCGAGCATCGCCGCCCGCTGCGCCCGCATCTCATTGAGCCTGGCGAGCCGCCCCTGGTTGCGCTTCCGGCGCGCGGTGACCCCGCGCTGCAGCCAGTGCAGCTCCAGCTTCAGCTTGGCGTCGAGCTTCTCGGCCGCCCGCGCTTCCTCGGCAAAAGCGGCCTCCATCCACCCTTCGAACCCACCGAAGCCAATCTCGGCGCGCCGCAGCTGCCCGCGGTCCAGCCACAGGCAGCTATCGGTCAACCGCGTCAGGAATGTCCGGTCGTGGCTGATGACGATGAAGGCGCCCGAAAACCGCCCGAGCCATTGCTCGAGCCATTCGATCGCCACCAGGTCGAGATGGTTGGTCGGCTCGTCGAGCAGCAGCAGGTCCGGCTCCTGCGCCAGCGCCCGGACGATCGCCGCCCGCCGCCGTTCGCCGCCGCTCGCGGTCGCCACCGGTTGCGCAAGGTCGATGCCGATCTGGCCGGCGATCGCCGCCGCCTTATGCTCGGCCGGCGCTCCGTCGCCCTCGAGCACCCAGTCGAGCAGGGAGCCCTGCCCCGTCATCACCGGGTCCTGCTCGAGAAGCACGACGCGGGCTCCCTTGACGATCGTCCTCCTCCCCTCGTCGGTCTCGAGTCTGTCGGCGAGGCATTTCAGCAGCGTCGTCTTGCCCGCGCCGTTGCGGCCGATCAGCGCCAGCCGGTCGCGCGGCCCGACATGCACGTCGAGCCCGCGGAACAGCCAGCCTTCGCCCTGGATCAGGCCGAGCTGCTCGTAGGAGAGGATCGGGGGCGGCATCATGCCGGCCAGCTAGGGCGGGTGTGGCGCGAAGTCCACGTAGCGGACTCCATCTTGCCGGCCGGTTCGCCATTCGCCCGGAATTCGGTTAGCTTCCTTCGCTTCGCGGTCCCGCCGGGGTCCGGCGGACTGAACAGGGGCAAGACATTCCATTCATAAGCTATTCAAAGCTTTGCCCATAGAAGCGATGGCAGGAAGACCCGCCATGAGCCTGTACCGTACCCTTCTTGCCGCCGCCCTTGGCGCCGGCCTTCTCGCCACCCCCGCGATGGCCGCGAAGCCGCGCGACCAGGACCGCGCCTTCGAGGCGACCCGCGACGGCCGCTCGATGCCGCTGCCGATGATCGAGCGCCGGGTGATGCCGCAAATGGGCGGCGCCGACTATCTCGGGCCCGAGTTCAAGGGCGACACCTATCGGCTCAAATTCATGAAGGACGGCCGGGTCATCTGGGTCGACGTCGACGCCGCCACCGGCCGCATCAAGGGCCGCTCACGGCGGTAAGGCGCTGCGCCCCCGCTCCTAGCAACAAGACTCTGTCCTACAGCCCGCCTGCTGTGGCACACCGCCGACTCGCTCTTTCTGATCGTCGGCCTCTTCCTCCCATCGCGGACCTCGCGAGTCCGGCGTGGTCTCCTCGCGCGTTAGGGCGTGAACTTCCTAAACTTCGGGCACCAGGATACCCGTCGCATCCATTGACAATTGCAACGGTTACTCGTTCCGGCCAAGCAACCGTTCAGCTTCGCGCGTGTTGAAGCGGACAGGTGGTTTTCAAAGGGGAGCTTCGCATGCGGGTGTTGATCGTCGAGGACGAACCCAATCTCGGGCGCCAGCTGCGCTCGACGCTGGAAGGCGCCGGCTATGCGGTCGATCTCGCCACCGACGGCGAGGACGGCTACCACCTCGGCGCGACCGAAAGCTATGACGCGGTGATCCTCGACCTCGGCCTGCCGGAAATCGATGGGCTGACCGTTCTCGACCGCTGGCGCAAGGAAGCCAAGCGGATGCCGGTGCTGGTGCTGACCGCCCGCGACAGCTGGTCGGACAAGGTCGCCGGGCTCGATGCCGGCGCCGACGATTATCTCGCCAAGCCGTTCCAGACCGAAGAGCTGATCGCCCGGCTGCGGGCGCTGATCCGCCGGGCGAGCGGCAATGCCTCGTCCGAGCTGACCGCCGGCGACATCCGCCTCGACACCCGCTCGGGCAAGGTCGCCAAGGCCGGCGAGCCGGTCAAGCTGACCGCGCAGGAGTATAAGCTTCTGTCCTATTTGATGCACCACAAGGGCAAGGTGGTCAGCCGCACCGAGCTCATCGAGCATATCTACGACCAGGATTTCGACCGCGATTCCAACACTATCGAGGTGTTCGTCACCCGCATTCGCAAGAAGCTGGGCGCCGAGGTGATCACCACTATTCGCGGGCTCGGCTACAGCCTCGAGGATCCCGAGGAACCGCGAGCTTGAACGACGACGCCGCCACCGTGACGGCGGCGGTCGAGGATCAGTCCGCACCGCCGCAGCGCCGTGAGCGCGGCACCGGGTCGCTGACCCGGCGAATGATCGGCATCGCGGCGCTGTGGATCACGGTGCTGCTGCTGGCCGGCGGCTTCGCGCTCGACCGGGTGCTGACCGCCTCGATCGTCCAGAATTTCGACGAGCAGCTCGAATATGTGCTGAACGCGATGATCGCCGCCTCGGAGATCGGCCCGGACGGCGAAGTCCGCTTCAACCGGCCGCCGGCCGACCAGAGGTTCATCGAGCCCTATTCGGGCGTCTATTTCCAGGTCAGCGGCGTCGGCGCCGACAGCTTCCCGTCGCGCTCGCTGTGGGACCGGCGGCTGCGAGTCAGCGACCGCCACAACGATGTCCAGCCCCACACCTACGACAGCAACCAGTTTTCCGGCGAGCCGCTGCGGATCGTCGAGCGCGATGTCATCCTGCCCGGCTCCGACATCCGCTGGCGGTTCCAGGTGGCGCAATCGCGCGAGATCATCGACACCCAGATCCGCGATCTTCGCGCGACCCTGTTCTGGAGCTTCGCGGCGCTCGGCGCTGGGCTGCTGGTGATGGCGGCGCTGCAGACCGTCTACGGGCTGTGGCCGCTGCGCCGGGTGCGGCGCGAGGTGGCGTCGATCCGCTCGGGATCGGAAACCCGGGTGACGCAGGACTTTCCGAGCGAGATCAGGCCGCTGACCGAGGAAATCAACCAGCTTCTCGCCCACAGCGAGGAACAGTCCGAAGAGGCTCGGCGCCATGCCGGCAATCTCGCTCATGCGCTCAAGACCCCGCTGACCGTGATCACCAACGCCGCCACCGCCAATGCGCCCGACCTCGCCGACTCCGTGTGCCGCGAAGCGGTGGTCATGCGCCGCCAGGTCGATCACCATCTCGCCCGCGCCCGGGCGATCGGCCGGCGCTCGTCGGTCCAGTCGCGCGCTTTGGTGTGGGACAGCGTCGGGGCGGTGCAGCGCGCGGTCGATCGATTGTACGAGGGCGTCACCGTCGATATCGCCGGCGCCCGCGACGCCAGGGTCCGGGTCGAACGTCAGGACCTCGACGAGATGATCGGCAATCTGGTCGAGAATGCCGCCAAATATGGCGGCGGCCGGGTGTTCGTCACGGTCGAGCGGCACGGCGCCACCGTCGACATCCTCGTCGAGGACGACGGCAAGGGAATTCCCGAGCAGGAGCGCGAATCGATCTTCGCCCGCGGCGCCCGGCTCGATACCGACAAGCCCGGCACCGGCCTCGGCCTCGCCATCGTCCGCGACGTCGCGGAGATTTACGGCGGCAGGATCGCGCTCGAGGAAAGCGAGGATCTGGGCGGACTGCTCGCCCGCCTGTCGCTGCCCGCGGTCTAGGAAAAGCGACGATCCGGAGCTAGGGCAGCCGCCGATGACCGCCACCGTCCATCCCTTGACCGCCGCCGGCAACCCGTCGCTCGACCCGCTGATGGCATTGGTCGCGGCCGACATGAACGGCGTCAATGCCGTCATCCTCGAGCGGATGCAGTCGAAGGTGGCGCTGATCCCGGAGCTTGCCGGCCATTTGATCGCCGGCGGCGGCAAGCGGATGCGGCCGATGCTCACTTTGGGCTGCGCGGCGCTGCTCGGCTACACCGGCACCCGCCACCACAAGCTCGCCGCCGCGGTCGAGTTCATCCACACCGCGACCCTGCTCCACGACGATGTCGTCGACGGCTCCGGCCTGCGCCGCGGTCGCCGCACCGCCAACCTCATCTGGGGCAATCCGGCCAGCGTCCTGGTCGGCGATTTCCTGTTCAGCCGGGCATTCGAGCTGATGGTCGAGGACGGCAGCCTGCGGGTGCTCAAGATCCTCAGCCATGCCTCGGCAGTGATTGCCGAAGGCGAGGTCGAGCAGCTGACCGCCCAGCGCCGCATCGACAGCGACGAGGAGCAGTATCTCGGCATTATCGGGGCCAAGACCGCGGCCCTGTTCGCCGCCGCCTGCCGGATCGCCCCGGTAGTCGCCGAGGCCGACGAAGCCGCCGAGGCGGCGCTCGAAGCCTATGGCCGCAACCTCGGGGTCGCCTTTCAGCTGATCGACGACGTCATCGACTATGGCTCGGACGAAAGCGTCATGGGCAAGGGCGTCGGCGACGATTTCCGCGACGGCAAGATGACCCTGCCCCTGATTCTCGCCTACGCCCGCGGCTCGGCCGACGACCGCGACTTCTGGCGCGCCGCGGTCGCCGGTGAGCGTACCTCGGACGAGGATCTCGCCCGGGCGATCGCGCTGCTTGGCGCCACCGACGCCTTGTCCGATACCATCGACCGCGCCCGCCTGTATGGGCGGCGGGCGCTCGACGCGCTGGCGCCCTTCCCGGCAAGCAAGGCGCGGGCCGCGCTCGGCGAGGCGGTCGAATTCGCCATCGCCCGCGTTTACTGAAGCCTTGATTCGCCGCCGGCTCTTTGCCACGGCGCGGATATGCCGATCGCACGAATCTCGCAGCTCGACCGCAAGACCACCCAGTCCGGCAAGGCCAACAGCGGCCACTGGCTGCTCGAGTTCGAGCGCGAGGAGGCCCAGCAGGCCGACCCGCTGACCGGCTGGAACGGCTCGGGCGATACCGACACCCAGGTCCGCATCGCCTTTAGCAAATGCGAGGACGCGATCGCCTTCGCCGACCGGCTCGGGCTCGACTACCACCTCGTCCCGGCAACCCCGGTCAAGCTCAAGCTCCAGGCCTACGCCGACAATTTCCGCTAGACGCGACGAGACGGCGGCGTAACGATTAGGCTTGCGCTCTCCCGCCGGTGGCGCCAGATTGCGGCTGCCGGAGCCAGGGGGAAAGCTGCGCGCCACTCGGATTACGCTGGTCATCGGCACTCGTCCCGAAGCGATTAAGCTCGCGCCCGTCGCCCGGGCGCTGCTGGCGCAGGAACTGGAACCGCGCATCCTGCTTACCGGCCAGCATGCCAACCTCGATGTTGCGAGCCACGACCTCGGGCGATTCCTGCCGACTCGGCTGGCCTGCCCCGGCGTCGACAATCCCTTTGTCCACGCGGCGCGGGTGGCGCGCGCGGCAGCGCCGGCGATGCGCGGCATCGATTTGGTGATCGTCCAGGGCGACACGTCGAGCGCGCTCGGCGGCACGCGGGCCGCAGCCCGGGCCGGGGTGCCCGTCGCCCATGTCGAGGCGGGGCTCCGCAGCCACGACCCGCGCCGCCCATGGCCCGAGGAAAAGTTTCGAGTCGTCATCGATCGCGATGCCCATTTATTGTTCGCGCCGACCGACCTCAGCGCCGCCAACCTCCGCCGCGAGCGAGTCACCGGCGCCATCCACGTCACCGGCAACACCGGCATCGACGCGCTCCTGTCGATCCTGGCCGATATGCCCCGAGCTTCGCCAAGCCGTGGCGGCGCCGCCCGACTGCTGGTCACTTGCCATCGTCGCGAAAGCTGGGGCGACGGGCTGGCGTCGATCGCCGCCGCTCTGACCGAGATTTCATTGAGCCGGCTGGCCGAGGTGATTTTCGTCCTGCACCCCAACGGCCATGTCGCGCTGGAGATGCGTCGGCGGCTCGATGGCATCAGCGGGATCGCGCTGCACCCGCCGTGCGGTCACAGGGAGATGGTCGCCCTGATGCGCCGCGCCGACCTCATCCTCAGCGATTCGGGCGGCATGCAGGAAGAAGCGCCGGTGCTCGGCGTGCCCTTGCTGGTGCTGCGCGACGCGACCGAGCGGCCGGAAGCGATCGCCACCGGCAATATCGCGCTGGTCGGCACCAACAGCGCGACCATCGTCGCGTCGGTCCGCCGCCTGTTATCGAACCGGGCGCTGCTGGCGGCGATGGCGAGGCCGGCCTTCCCCTACGGCGACGGCACCGCAGCCGAGCGCATCGCCGACATCGTCGCCGAATGGGCCGGCTGCGCCAAGGCGAGCGCGGCCGCTTGAAGAGGCGTGGTCGTGCGAAGGCGCGAAGGCTGGTGACCCCTACGGGACTCGAACCCGTGTTTTCGCCGTGAGAGGGCGACGTCCTGGACCGCTAGACGAAGGGGCCTTGCGCTGCGAGCGGGCCATATGTGGACTCCAACCCAGCTAGTCAATCAGCAGGGATGAGGCGATATTGCACGACACCAGTCAGTGCAGAGACAGCTTTGCTGCGCTACAAGAGGGATTCGGGGACACGGGAGCAACGCGCATGGCAACGAACATCAGCCGCAGGGCCGCCGTTTCAGGCATGACCGGCATCGCCGGGCTGATGCTGCTCGGCTGGTCGGGACAGGGCAGCGCGAAGGTGCCGGCCGCGACCAAGGTGACGATGTACCGCAGCGCCGGCTGCGGCTGCTGCCTGAAATGGGCCGAAGCCGCGCGGGCCGCGGGCTATCAGGTCGCTGTGGTCAACGCGCCCGACATCATGGCGGTCAAGGCGAAACTCGGCGTTCCGACCGAGCTCACCGCCTGCCACACAAGCATCGCCAGCGGCTATGTCCTCGAGGGCCATGTGCCGTTCGACGCGGTCAACAGGCTGCTTCGCGATCGGCCCGCCGTCCGCGGCATCGGCGTCCCCGGAATGCCGGTCGGCGCGCCGGGGATGGAAGTGCCGAGCGGCGCGGTTCAGCCGTTCCAGGTGATGGCGTTCGACGTAGCCGGCAAAGTCAGCACTTTTTCCTAATCCACCGACCCTTCGAAAAGCGGTGCATCGACCGGACCGACGAAGGCGATGAACAGCACGCACGAGGCCGACGAGCGGCACTCCGCGCGGTGCGGTAGGCCGGCCGGGCCATAGGCATAGCTGCCTTCGCGCAGCAGGGCCGCCGGCGCGCCCGCATATTTCACCTCCATCACCCCGTCGACCAAGATCATCCGCTCGGCGGAGCTGTGACTGTGCGGCGGAATCGTCGCGCCGCCGGGCACGCGCAGCATCATGTCGGCATTGTCCTGCGCCGGATCGCCGTGCAGCACCGTCAGTTCGCAGCCCTCCGGGAAGCCTTCGGGGCACGGACCCCACTGCAGCGCGGGATCGCCGGCGGTCCGGGTCAACGGCACCGTCGATGCCGCCGCGGCGGGCCCTTCAGCCGCCGCTGGCGGATCGGCCTGGTTATCCTGCGGGCTGGTGTCGCTCGCCCCGCACGCGGCCAGCGCCAGGCAGCCCAGCGCCGCGGCCAAAGCGTTCGATCGATTGGCAAACATGATAATCTCCCCGTTGATTCCCAGGCGAAAATGCCCTGCGTCCGTTCCCTAATAGCCCATCAGCGCAAGGACTTCGCGGCGGCTGCGCTCGTCGGAGCGGAAGGTGCCCATCATCCGGCTGGTGGTCATCATTACGCCGGGAGTGCGGGCGCCGCGCGCGGTCATGCAGGCGTGGCTGGCCTCGATCACCACCGCCACGCCCTTGGGCTGAAGCTGGTCCCAGATGCAGTCGGCGACCTGCGCGGTAAGCCGCTCCTGCACCTGCAGCCGCCGCGCATAGCCGTTGAGCACCCGCGCCAGCTTGCTGATCCCGACCACCTTGTCGCGCGGCAGATAGGCGATCGCCGCCTTGCCGATGATCGGCGCCAGATGATGTTCGCAGTGGGAG
>CAYUWJ010000061.1:0-4022 GCA_964448315.1 uncultured Sphingomonas sp.
TCCATGCCCAAAGCAATGGCCTTCGAGCGCGGTCGAATCAACCCGCGCTGGGCTTGAACGGGTCGCGAATGCCCGGGACGATCTCGTCCGGATGCCCGGCTTCGCCCGCCTCGCCCGCCTCCGCGGCGGCCAGCTCAGCCTCGGCGTCGCGGGCATGCTGTTCGCGCTCGGCGCGCAGCTCTTCGATGAGCGCCTTGCGATCGCCCTCAAAGCTGGTGTCGGTGGGAGCCGGAGTTCCGGCAGCTTTCTGTGCCTTGGCGATCGCCGCATCGAGCTCGCGCTGGGTGCAAAGCCCGACCGTCACCGGATCTTTGGGTTGAATGTTGGCGATGTTCCAGTGGCTGCGGTCGCGGATCGCGGCGATGGTCGTGCGGGTGGTGCCGATCAGCTTGCCGATCTGGCCGTCGCTGACCTCGGGATGGTTGCGGATGATCCAGGCGATTCCGTCCGGCTTGTCCTGGCGCTTGGATACCGGCGTGTAGCGCGGGCCGCGCGTCCGGCGCACCGGATCGGGCTCCTTGTGCATCTGCAATCGATAGTCGGGATCCTTCTGTCCCTTCTCGATCTCTTCGTGGGTCAGCTCGCCGGCGCGCAGCGGATCGCGGCCGGTCAGCTTGGTCGCCGCGGTGTCGTCGGCAATCGCCTGCACCTCGAGAATGTGAAGGCCACAAAATTCGGCGATCTGGTCGAAGGCAAGAGATGTGTTTTCGACCAGCCATGCGGCGGTCGCGTGGGGCATGAGCGGCTGGGCCAATATCTTCTCCAGAAATAAATTGGGCCGCCCCTTACCGGAGCGGCCGTTTCGAGTGCGATTTAGGCCCGCGGCGGGGCTAGGGCAACCCTAGAGACGGTCGATGCGCGCAAGGTAGCAACCAGGTTTCGCACTATGGGCATGGAGATAGACGATCCGCGGGTCCGCGAACAGCCGCTCGATGACCGCGTCCGCCTGCCCACCGTCGACAACATCGGCATCGATCAGCATCCCGTCGTTCGAAAAGCCACGCAGCGACAGGAGCCGCGCCTTGAGAACGGCGGGAAGGCCGGTGCCCCGCCAGGCCTCGGTCGCGCCTTCGCGGACATAAATCGCATGGCTCGAGCGGAACGGTGAGTCGGCGCTTTGATGTTCATAATTGACCAGCAGCAGGGATTCGCCCGGCGCCGCGTCGCGCAGCTCGATCCGTTCCGGAAATCCGGGGCCGTCGACGACCACCCGGCGTGCGCGATGCCGCCGCAGCTCGTCGTCTTCTAGGCCATAAAGCGGGATGAACGGGTCGGGCGACAGGCCCGATACGGTGAAAGCCATAGCGCAGCTCCTGTTGTACTGAAACCGCGCCTATGCCGACCAACGCGAAGTTGCGTCCCGTCGCTTGCGTTCAAAGCATCGCGACGTGCCGCGGATGCAGCATGATCCGCTCCATCCAGGCGATCAGGTTCGGGTAGAGCTCGAGGTCGAAGCCGCCCTCGTCGGCGACATGGGTGTAGGCGAACAGGCAGATGTCGGCGAGGGTGAGGCTGTCTCCGACCAACCAGTCCCGCCCGTCGAGATGATCGTCCATCAGCTTGAGCGCGGCATTGCCGGCAATGCGCTTGGGCGCGATCTGCTGGCGCTGAAAGTCGTTCAGCGCTTCCGGGCCGACGAACACCAGCCACAGCCGCAATATCGCGATGTTCGGCTCGTGGTTATTCTGTTCGAAGAACATCCAGCGCAGCATGTCGGCGCGATCGAATCGGTCCGCCGGCACCAGCGCCGACCCGTCCGCAAGGTAGAAGCAGGCGGCATTGCTTTCCGGCAGCATGCGGTCGCCGATCTGCAACACCGGAATCCGCCCGTTGGCGTTGACCGTTTCGAGGAACTCGGGGGTGCGCGTCTCGCCTTTTCCCAAATCATATTCGCGAAGCTTCAGCTTCAGCCCGAGATGCGCGGCGGTCAGCCGCACCTTGTAGCTATTTCCCGACGCCGAATAATCGTGAAGGATGAGTTTCTCGGTCATCTGACAATCTCCAGCACCAGCTTGCCGACATGCTCGCCGGCCTCCATCCGCGCATGCGCTTCGGCCGCTTTTTGCAATGGAAAGACGCTGTCGATCACCGACTTCAGCCGGCCTCCCTCGACATAGGGCCAGACCGAGCGCGCGATCTCGTCGGCAACCATCGTCTTGAATTCTTCCGATCGCGGACGAAGCGTCGACCCGGTCAAGGTCAGGCGGCGGCGCATCAGATCGGGGATCGCCAACTCGGCCTTGGCGCCGCGCTGGAAGGCGATCGAGACGTGCCGCCCGTCCTCGCCCAGGCAGGCGAGGTTGCGCGGCAGATAATCGCCCCCGACCATGTCGAGCACCACGGCAACGCCGCGTCCTTCGGTCAGTCGCCCGACCACCTCGACAAAGTCCTGCGCCTTGTAGTTGATCGCCGCGGCAGCACCGATTTCCAGCGCAGCCGCGCATTTTGCGTCCGATCCGCAGGTGACGATCACGTCCAGCCCGAACAGCGCCCCAAGCGCGATCGCCATCGTGCCGATGCCGCTGGTGCCGCCGTGGACCAGCACCGTGTCGCCGTCGGCGGCGAAACCGCGCTCGAACAAATTGACCCAGATGGTGAACAGGGTTTCCGGCATCGCCGCCGCTTCGACCAGGGTCAGCGCGTCGGGAACCGGCAGGCAGGTGCCGGCCGGAGCAAGGCAAAATTCGGCATAGCCGCCGCCCGCGACCAGCGCGCACACATCGAGGCCATCGAGATAGCGCCCTCCTTCGCCGGACTTCACCACCCTGCCCGCGACTTCCAGCCCGAGGATCGGAGATGCTCCGGGCGGCGGCGGATAGAGCCCCGCCCGCTGCAGCAGGTCCGGCCGGTTGACGCCTGCCGCCGCGACCGCGATCAGCACCTCGCCGGCGGCGGGCTCGGGCACCGGCCGCTCGACCAAAGTCAAGGCCTCGGGGCCGCCGGGCTCGGGGGCCTCGATCGCCGTCATCGACTGAGGGACTGCACGGGTCACGAGTTGCGACTTATTGACAGCGACGCGCGGCGGGTCAACGCTGGGAGCCATGGACATCGACGACCTGTTCCCGAGCAAGCCCGGCGATCCGCTGAAGGAAGTCACCAAGCAGGACCTCGATCCGCTGTCGATCGAGGAGCTTCAAGAGCGAATCGAGACCTTGAAAGAGGAGATCGCGCGGGTCGAGGCGCACATCGAGCGCGTCAACCGCGACCGTTCCGCCGCCGAAGAGCTGTTCAAAAAACCCTAGACGTCTTGCGTGCAGCCGGAATGCCCGCGCGATAAGCTGGGGATAAAGCGTGCTGCGACCCCTTGATTGCGAACCCCAAGCGTATGACATTGGAGTCGAGGCCCGCCGGTCCCGGAGCGGGCGGGAGTGTAGTTGCCGATGCCCAGTTTCGCTCGCGAGCTCGAACAGACTCTCCACAACGCGCTCGGCGAGGCCAGCAAGCGTCGTCACGAATATGCGACGCTCGAGCATCTGCTGATCGCGTTGATCGACGACGAGCATGCCTCCAAGGTGATGACCGCCTGCGGAGTCAGCCGCGACGAGCTTCGCGCCGGGGTCAAGCATTACCTCGACAATGAACTCGGCGCCTTGGTCGCCGACACCGGCACCGATCCCACTCCGACCAGCGGCTTTCAGCGCGTCGTCCAGCGCGCCATCCTCCACGTCCAGTCGTCGGGGCGGGACGAGGTCACCGGGGGCAATGTCCTCGTCGCTTTGTTCTCCGAGCGCGAGAGCTATGCGGTCTATTTCCTCCAGCAGCAGGACATGAGCCGGCTCGACGCGGTCACTTACATCAGCCACGGGGTCGGCAAGGGCGAGGCCGAGGCCGAGCCGCGCGGTCCCGAAGGGGCCGAGGAGAAGGGCGACAAGGAAGGCAAGAAGGAAAGCGCCCTCAAGCAGTTCACCATCGACCTCAACGAGAAGGCGCGGGCCGGCAAGGTCGATCCGCTGATTGGCCGGATGCCGGAAGTCGACCGGACGGTGCAAATCCTCTGCCGCCGATCGAAGAACAACCCGCTC
>CAYUWJ010000062.1:0-2994 GCA_964448315.1 uncultured Sphingomonas sp.
ACCGGCCACACGGCCTTGCGCAGCTTCACCTGGAGAGAGCCCTTCCGCCGAGGTACGCGGCCGACTCACCGAGCTCTTCCTCGATGCGCAGCAGCTGGTTGTACTTGGCGACCCGGTCAGACCGCGCCGGGGCGCCGGTCTTGCTCTGCCCGCAGTTGGTCGCCACTGCGCGGTCGGCGATCGTCGGGCCCTCGGTCTCGCCCGAACGGTGCGACATCACCGCGGTGTAGCCGGCGCGGTGCGCGGTCTCGACCGCCTCCAGCGTCTCGGTGAGCGTGCCGATCTGGTTGACCTTGATCAGGATCGAATTGGCGAGGCCGTCGGCGATCCCTTGCGCAAGCCGCGCCTCGCTGGTGACGAACAGATCGTCGCCGACCAGCTGCACGCCTTTGCCCAGCCGCTCGGTCAGCAATCGCCAGCCGGCCATGTCGTCCTCGGCCATGCCGTCCTCGATCGAGGCGATCGGATAGGCGTCGCACAGTTCGGCGAGATAGGCGGTCATCTCCTCGGCCGACAGGCTCCTGCCCTCGCCCGACATTTCGTAGCGCCCGCTGCGAAAAAATTCAGTCGCCGCGCAGTCGAGCGCGATCAGCACCTCGTCGCCGGGCCGGTAGCCGGCGCTGGCGACCGCTTCGAGGATGAAGTCGAGCGCTTCGCGCGGCGAGGCAATGTTTGGCGCGAAGCCGCCCTCGTCGCCGACCGAGGTCGACAGCCCGGCCTTGGTCAGCGCCGACTTCAGCGCGTGGAAAATCTCCGCCCCGCAGCGCAGCGCTTCGGAAAATGTCGCAGCGCCGACCGGCATCACCATGAATTCCTGAAAGTCGATCGGGTTGTCGGCATGGGCGCCGCCGTTGAGGATGTTCATCATCGGCACCGGCAGCAGCGTCGCACCGTCGCCACCGACATGGCGGTAGAGCGGCACGCCGGCTGCCGCGGCCGCCGCCTTGGCGGTCGCCAGGCTGGCGCCGAGAATGGCATTGGCGCCGAGCCTCGCCTTGTTGGCGCTGCCGTCGAGAGCGATCAGCGCCGAGTCGATTGCCGCCTGGTCCCCGGCATCGCTGCCGACGATCGCTTTTGCGATCGGCCCGTTGACCGACTCGATCGCCCGCTCGACGCCCTTGCCGCCCCAACGGCTCGGGTCGCCGTCACGCAACTCGACCGCCTCATGCGCTCCGGTCGAGGCGCCCGACGGCACCGCCGCCCGGCCCAGGCTGGCGTCGTCGAGCGTGACGTCGACCTCGACCGTCGGATTGCCGCGGCTGTCGAGAATCTGGCGGGCGTGGACGGCAGTGATCGCGGGCATGGAAATCTTTCTTCCGGAAGCGTAACGAAGGATGTAGCGCGGGCTTCGTATACGGCCGGCGGCAGGGCGTGCAACTTTCCCTTCGACCGCCGGAACGAGCGCCGCGCTGCCGGGTTGAGAGTGGAAAGGAGGATCGACATGGCACAAGACAAGACTCGCCTTCCCGAAGGCACCGACAAGATCATTTCCGGGACTTCGGAGGTGATCGTCGAAGAGACGATGGTGGTTGAATCGACCGTCGTTAGCGAAGACGCACCGACCGGCGCAGGCAACTCCCAGACCGGCTTGGCCGGCAGACAGCAGGATGGAACGATGACCAAAAGAAACACCGGCGGTAGCGGACAAGGCAAGAGCACCGCGATCATGGACAAGGTTCGCAGCGGCGGCGAGAAACTGTCCGGGCAGGCCGCGGACAAGGCCCGCGGTTTTGTCGGGCAGGGCCTGGAGCGGTCGAGCGAGGCGCTGACCAGCGTCGGCCGTCTGGTCAACGACACCGCCGAAGGGATCGATGAGCGGCTCGGCCAGGAATATGGCGATTATGCGCGCCGCGCCGCCGAAGCGATCGAGGACACCGCCCGCAAGCTCGCATCGAAAAATCCCGACGAGCTGATCGACGACACCCGCAGCTTCGTTCGCAAGAGCCCCGGAATTGCGCTGGCCGGTGCGGCGATCATCGGCTTCGCATTGGCGCGGCTGGTCAAGACCGGCCTCGACGCCGCGAACGGCAACCGCGACGACGACGATGGCGCGAGCGGCGGCGGCAAGGCGAGCCGCTGAATGCTCAAGACCACCGACCCATCCCAACCCCTGCCCGAGCCGGACGAGGAACGGCCGATCGGCGATCTCGTCCATGATCTGATCGAGGACGGGAAAGCCTATGCGCGGGCCGAAGCCGGCCTCGCCAAGTCGATCGCCATGGCCAAGGCCAACGCCCTCAAGGCGCCGGCAATCATGTTTTTCGGCGCGCTGCTGCTGATCCAGGCCGCGGTGACTCTGCTTGGCGTCGGAATATTCGTCGCGCTGGCCCCGCTTATGGGGCCGTTGCTCGCCGGACTGCTGGTCTTCCTGTTGCTGGCCGGTGGAGCCGCGGCGCTGGCCTGGATCGCCGCCAAGAAAATCCGCGAGGCGCTATGACCGAAGAAGCCCCCGACGTCACCGCCGCCCGGATCGAGGTCAAACGCACCCGCTCGCGGTTGGTCGGCACCGCGCAGGACCTGCAGGCGCGGCTCAGCCCCAGCACGCTGACCCGCAATGCCTGGGAAGGCGCCAAGAACAAGGGCGCCGACCTGGCCGAGAATGCCGTCGACGCGGTGCGCAGCCGGCCGGTCGCGGCAACCGGCGTGATCGCCGCGATCGCGATTTTCCTCGCCCGCGAACCGCTCAAGGATCTCGCCGGGCGGATCATCGGCCGGTCGGGCGACGAAGAAGAAGAACAAGAGACAGATACGGAGACAGTCGAATGACCGAACCCAACCAGAATGAGTCCGAGAGCCACGGCTTTGCCAGCGATGCCCGGAAAAAGGCGATCGAAGCCTATGACGGTGCCCGCGAAGGCGTCGCCAGCGCCGGCCGCAAAACCACCGACGCGATCGACGACGCGCCCTTGCTGGCGCTTGCCGGCGGGCTTGCCGTCGGCGCGCTGATCGCCGCGCTGCTGCCGCGAACCGAGGCCGAATCGCGGGCGCTTCGCC
>CAYUWJ010000063.1:0-14928 GCA_964448315.1 uncultured Sphingomonas sp.
ACGCGAAGGTAGGGGTCGGTGACCGGAGTTTCGCCATGACCGGTCAGATTTATCTCGATCGTCTGGCCCGCGGTCAGCTCGATCCGGAACCAGTCGCGGTCGCCGACGAAATCCAGCATGCTGGTGATCGTGTCCCCGACCGCAATGGTGGCATTGGTCGAGCTATTGCCTGGTATGTCCGTCAAATCTGCCCCCGGGGAAATGTTTCGCCCTGAATAGCCAACCCTGCCCGGGACGGCGACTCGCGTCAGGGAGACGCTAAACGCAAGACGAATGGAATGTAATCAAATCTTCACAAGGAGTTGCGGTTAACAACCCCTTAGCCGCGCTCGTCACGCGCGAGCTGGGCGGCGATCGCGGCCGCAAGCATTGCGAACGCCTGTCGATTGAGCGGCCGGTCGGATATGCCGACCTTCTGCTCGGGCAGCCTGCGCCCGTCGGCGCCGATAACCGTCGCCGTTGCCAGGAATGGCGACACGATCCGCACTTGGACGGCGACAGGCGGTCCCGTTACGCTCGCCGCGGCACGCTCGATCTCGGCGCACAACGCCTCGGCGCCGCCGGACTCGGCGGGCAGCAGCTCGGCGCCGGCGACGGTGCAGGTGACGGCGGCGGTCGGCGGCGGTGTCATTGCACAGGCGCTCCCTCCGACTGAGCCGATGCCGATCGCGATCAGGGCTGCGACGATTCCAGGACGCAAACTCGGCGGTTCCTTCAATTGCAGCAAAGCGTTAGCTGGGCTCCAGATTGGTTGCAATCCGCCTTGTCGGCGGCGCCGAGGCTATGCCAGGGATCGCCCCGCGGCGCCCCGGACTGTCGCGGATCGGGAATCCAGCAGAATCCGGCGGCTGCTCTAAGCCCGGGCTATTCCGAAATGCGTAATGAAATTAAGAGGTTACCAATCGCGTAGCACAGCTTTCCACCGCAGTTGGTTCGATTTCATCGATCAAGCATGATGGCGATCGAATCGGGGACAGGATGCCAAGCGCAGCATTTCGGCCTATGGCATTGACACCGCCGCCGCTGGGCGGGGCCTTGCAACCAGGAGCTTCATGTCTGCTTTTTCGACTCTGGCAGACTTGACCGGCGCGCGCGGATATTCCGCCCGCAGGGACGAGGAACGGCCGCGCCAGGCGGATCAGCCGGCCGGGCCGATGCGGCTGGCGGGGCTCGACCTGCCGCCGCCGCTGGCCGACGCGGTTCGCGCCTGCCGGCCGCACTTCGTCGCCGTCGCCGCGTTCAGCTTCTTCATCAACCTGCTCTACCTCACTCCGGCGCTGTACATGCTCCAGGTCTACGACCGGGTGGTCGCTACCGGGGGCAAGACGACCCTGTTGTTCATCACTCTGGCGCTGGCGGTGGCGCTGCTCACTTTGGCCGCGCTCGACGCGATCAGGAACCGGTTGCTGGTGCGCGCCAGCGCCCGGCTCGATGCCATTCTCGCGCCCAAAATATTGCAGCGGATGATGTCGGTCGGCGGGACCGACAGCGTCCAGGCGATGCGCGACTTCGAACTTGTCCGCCAGACTCTTGCCAGCCCGGCGGCGACGGCGCTGTTCGACGCGCCGTGGGCGCCGCTGTTCATCATCGTCGCCTTTCTGCTGCACTTCTGGATCGGCGTCGTCGCGGTGCTCGGAGTGCTGCTGCTAGTCGCGGTCGCCTGGCGCAACCAGAAGGCGACTCGCAAGTCGATCGCGGTCGCGACCCGGATTATCGCCCAATCCCACGCCTCCGGGCAGGCGGTTTCGGTCAATGCCGGGACGGTTCGGGCGCTCGGCATGACGGGCGCGATGGCCGAGCGTCAGCTGGCGCAGCGCTCGCTTGGCATCACCGAGCTGGCGAGCGCCCATTTTACCGGCGCTCGCTACACGGCGGCGACCCGCTTCCTGCGATTATTCATCCAGTCGGCGACGCTTGGACTCGGCGCCCTGCTTGCGATCGCCGGTGAGATTTCCGCCGGCGCGATCATTGCCGGCTCGATCCTTCTCGGCCGGGCGTTGCAGCCGGTCGAGGCGCTGGTCGGCGGCTGGACGTCGCTCGGCTCGGCGCGGGTGGCGCTGGCGCAGCTTGCGGACGTGCTGGCCTTGCCGTCCGAGGCCGAGCGGGTCAGGACCGCGCTTCCCGAGCCCGAGGGCCGCATCGAGGCGGAGCAGATCGGCTACCGGGGACTGGACGGGCGGACGATCCTGCTGGGCATATCGTTCAGCGCCGCGCCGGGGGAGTTGCTCGGCATCATCGGCCCCAGCGGATCGGGCAAGACGACCCTTGCCAAGATCGTCGCCGGTGCGATTGCGCCGAGCGCCGGAGTCGTCCGCATCGACGGCGCCCAGCGGACCGACTGGGACCCCGACCTGCTCGGCCGGCACCTTGGCTATGTGCCGCAGGAGCCGAGCCTGTTCGAAGGCAGCATCAAGGACAATATTTCGCGATTTGCGGTGTGGAACGAGCAGCCCGCCGGGGACATCGATGCGCAAGTCGTCGCCGCCGCGAAAAGCGCCGGCGTGCACGAGCTGATCCTGCAGCTTCCGCAAGGCTATGACACGGCCCTTGGCCCGCTCGGCGCCGGACTTTCGGCCGGGCAGGCGCAACGCGTCGCGCTGGCCCGCGCCTTCTACGGCGAGCCGCGAATCCTGGTTCTCGACGAGCCCAATGCCTTCCTCGACGCGGACGGGGAGGGCGCCCTGGTCCGGGCGGTCGGGGCCGCCCGCAAGCGCGGCGCGACGGTATTGCTGGTCGCGCACCGGCGGACGGTGCTCGAAACCGCCGACCGCCTGCTGGTGCTCGAGGGCGGCCGGCCGAAGATGCTCGGACCGGCGCGCGAAGTCGTCGCCCGGCTGAGCGGCCGGGTCAAGGCGGGGTCGGCGTCATGACGATGCAGGCCTTCGACTGGAAGCGGCACTTGCGACCGTCCGACGACGATCCGGGCAACCCGGGTGCGGATATCCGTGTCGGCACCACGTTGACTGTGTTCTTCTTCGTCGTCCTGCTCGGCTGGGCGGCGTTCGCCCCGCTCGATGCCGGCGTCTATGCCAACGGCGTCATCGCCGTTTCCGGCAACCGCCAGGCGGTCCAGCATCGCGAAGGCGGGGTCGTCACCGCGATCCATGTCCGCGAGGGCCAGCGAGTCGAAGCGGGGGAGGTGCTGGTCGAGATGTCGGCGCCCGACCTGCGGGCTACCGAGCGGGCGCTGACCAGCGATTATCTGATCCTGCTCGCCCAGCGCTCGCGGCTGCTCGCCGAGCGCACCGGGGCGCGAAGCTTCGCGCCGCCGGCCGAATTTGCGGGCCTGCCGCCCGCCGACCAGGCGCTTGCCCGGCAGGCGATGGAGCTGCAGCAGGCGCAGCTGCAGGCGCGGACGGGGTCGCTGTCGGCGCAGCAATCGGTCCTTGGCCAGCGCTCGCGCCAGCTCGGCGAGCAGCGCGGCGGCTATGCCCAGCAGCGCCGCAGCTTTCAGGAGCAGGAGCGGATTCTCGAGGACGAGCTGCGCGGCCTTCGCGAACTGGAGGAAAAAGGCTTTGCCTCGACCAACCGCATCCGCGCGCTCGAGCGGGCGCAGGAGGAGCTTCGGGGCCGGGCGGCGGCTATGACCGCCGAGATCGCCCGCGCCGGCGAAGGCATGGGCGAGACCCGGATGCAGGGGCTGTCGATCCAGCAACAGACGCTGGAAGAGATCGCGGCCGAGCTTCGCGACACCCAGGCGCGATTGTCGGAAGTGCTGCCGAGGCTGGTTTCGGCCCGCGAGCAATTGCGCCGCTCGCTGGTCCGGGCGCCGGCTGGCGGCCAGGTGGTCGGGCTGACCGTGTTCACCGTCGGCGGCGTCGCCGCCCCCGGCCAGACGCTGATGGAGATCGTCCCCGACGACAAGCGGTTGCTTGTCCAGGCCAGGGTCGCGCCGAGCGACGCCGACGATGTCTACCAGGGGCAGGAGGCAAAGCTGCGCTTCCTCAGCGTCAACGACAGCCGGCTGCCGCTGCTGACCGGGCGGGTGCGGACGATCTCCGCCGACAGCTTCACCGACGAGGAGAGCGGCCGATCCTTCTTCACCGCCGAGATCGTGGTGCCGCCTTCGGAGCTGGACAAGGCCCAGCAGCTGCTCGGCCAGGGCCAGTTGCGTGCCGGCCTGCCGGTCGAGGTCGTGCTGTCGGTACGCAAGCGCACCGCGCTCCAGTATATCGTCGAGCCGCTGACCCGGAATTTCTGGCGCTCGTTGCGCGAGCAGTGAGGGTCAAAAGGTTTGGCGGGGGCGCGAACTGGCGAATTCCGGTGCTGCCGCCGAGAACAGAATTTCCGAGTCAAATGTTCGGCGTTTTCAATGCGCTTTCCATCCCGACAAGTCCCGTTGCCATCGGCACGGTTTTGAAGCACAGACCTTGGCAGGCGGAGAAATTGGTTGGCCAAGACGAAACAAGGTCAGAATAAGCCCGCCCCGCGTCGGCGACGGCGGGTTCCCAGCGGCGAATCCCGATCCAAACGGCAAGCCGCGCCCCAGTCGCAGGGCAACGACGCGGCGGAAGGTGTCGGGGGGCCATTCCCGATCGTCGGTATCGGCATGTCGGCCGGCGGACTGGAAGTCGCGACGACTTTCCTGAACGCGATGCCGGCGGACAGCGGCATGGGATTTGTCATTGTCCAACATCTGGATCCGACCCGCGAAAGCATGTTGGCCGATCTCCTCAGCCGCGAGACGGCGATGCCCGTCGTGCAAGTCGAACACGGCATGAAGGTAGAGCCGAACCGAATTCACATAATCGTGCCCGCCAAGACGCTTTTGATCCGCGACGGCGTTTTGATTCTTGCGGAACCCAAGGAGCCCCGCGGGCAACGTCACCCGATCGACAAATTCTTCAGCGCGCTCGCCCAGGACCAAAAGGCGAAGGCGATCGCGGTCGTCCTGTCCGGTGCGGGCAGCAACGGAACAGCCGGGCTTGCCGACGTCAAGCAGGCCGGCGGCCTGTGTATCGCCCAGGACCCCGAAACCGCCAAGTTCGACAGCATGCCGCGCCACGCGATTGCCTCGGACTCGGTCGATCTGGTTCTCGCGCCCGACAAAATACCCGAGGCCCTGCTGCGCTATGCCGGCCATTCTTATATCGAGGCTGCGCTACCCGAGATGGCCGAGGGGCCGGGCGCCGACGGTTCCGGGCCGGGATTGAACGACGTGCTCACCTTGCTGCACTCCCGGGCGGGCCACGATTTCAGCCAGTATAAGCACAAGACGCTGTCCCGGCGCATCCATCGGCGGATGGGTATCGCGCACATCGAGAAACTCGACGATTATCTGGAGTTGCTTACCCGGGACCCGGACGAGGCCGGCGCACTCGTCAAGGACCTGCTTATCCACGTAACGGCGTTTTTCCGGGACGAGGAGGCCTGGGACGCACTGGACCGCGAGGTGATCAAGCCGATGGTCGACAAGGCCGAAAGCGGCCAATCGATCCGCGCCTGGGTGCCCGCCTGCTCGACGGGCGAGGAGGCCTATACGATCGCCATGATCCTGGCGGAACGGTGCGCATCGTCGAAGAAGGATTTGACCGTCAAGATCTTCGCGACCGACGCTGCCGAACATCATCTCAGCTCGGCGCGAAAGGCGACCTTTCCCGGCAGCATGGTGGAAAGCCTGAGCGACGAGCGGATCGCGCGCTTCTTCGACGCGATCGATGACAATTATTACCGGATAAAGCCCGAGATCCGCGAGACCGTGCTGTTCGCGCCGCAGAACCTGCTCAAGGACCCGCCTTATTCGCGAATGGATTTGGTGAGCTGCCGCAACCTGCTCATCTATCTGGAGCCGGACGCACAGGACAAGGTCTTGTCGCTTGCCCACTTCGCCTTGCGCGAGAACGGCTATCTGTTTCTCGGTAACGCCGAAACAGTGGGTCAGCGGGACCATTTGTTCGCCAGCGTGTCCAAGCGTTGGCGGATATACCGGCGAGTTGGGCCGGCCCGATCGCCGGCCATCGACTTTTCTCAGTGGCCGATGCGGGAAGTCTTGTCGCATGCGCCACCGTCCAAGCCAAAGCTGGCGGACGTCGCGCTGAAATCGCTTGCCGAACGTTTCGCGCCGGCGTCGGTGTTGATCGACCGCAACTACCGCGCGCTGCATTTCCATGGACCAACCGAGGAGTTTTTGAGTCAGCCGACGGGCGCCCCGACGACAGATTTGCTCGCTTTGGCCAAGGAAGGGCTGCGCATGTCCATTCGCAGCGCCGTACGCAAGGCGATCGAGGACGATAAGGCCGTCACGCTGCGCGCCGCATTCAAGAGCGGGACCAGCGACGCTACGCTCGTTTCGGCGACCCCGGTGCGAGACGGGGCCGACGCCGGCCTGATGCTTGTGAGCTTCGCCCCGGATCAGCCTGATGTTGCCAGGAAGCCTAAGCGAGAAGAAATTGTCCGGCCCGCGACCGGTCGCAACCTGGAAGGGGAACTTCGGTCCGTGCGAGAGGAGATGCGGATCACGGTCGAGCAGTATGAAACCACCAATGAGGAGCTGACCGCCGCGAACGAAGAGGTGACCAGCGTCAACGAGGAGCTTCAGGCCACCAATGAAGAGCTCGAATCGTCGAAGGAGGAATTGCAGTCGCTCAATGAGGAGCTGGTCACGATCAACGACCAGCTGGACCGCAAAATCCTCGAGCTTGCCGAAGCTGGCGACGATCTTCGCAATCTGCTGATGGGCAACGAAGTCGCGACAATTTTTTTAGACACCGACTTGCGGATCAAATGGTTCAGTCCGGCTATCCAGACCCTGTACGACTTGATCGAAAGAGATATCGGTCGGCCGATTTCCAATTTCACGCCCAAGTTTCAATTCGGAGAGCTGGAGGAAAAGGCGGTTGCCGCCATACGGCAGCTCGAGACATCCGAGCAGGAATTGCTCGCCGACGACGACCGATGTCTGCTTTTGCGCGTGATGCCCTACCGCACGCGAGACAATCGCATCGCCGGCGCGGTCGCGACGTTCATCGACATCACCGATCTGAAATCGACGCAAATCGAAATCGCGGCGGCCCGTGACTATGCGGAGGCGATCGTTGAAACGATCCGCGACCCGTTGCTCGCCCTGTCCGCGGATTTGCGGGTCTTGTCCGCCAACTCCGCTTTTTACGACACATTCGGAATAAAGGCGGGCGATACGATCGGCTGCCTGGTTTATGAACTCGGCGATGGCCAGTGGAATGTTCCGGAGCTTCGCGAGCTTCTGGAAGAAATGATCCCCTCGCAACAACAGATCGACGATTATGAGATTCCCTTGGATGTCCCCCAGCTGGGGACGCGTTGCATGATGCTCAATGCTCGCCGCATCGATGCGGACGAAGAGGGCAGGCAGTTGGTTTTGCTCGCCATCGAGGACATCACCGATCGCAAAAATTCGGAAAAGCATCAGGAATTGCTGGTCGGCGAGCTCAGCCACCGCGTGAAAAACACGCTTGCCGTTGTCCAATCGATTGCCGCGCAAACACAGCGGCACAGCAACTCTCTGGAATCGTTCGGCGAAGCGTTCCAGGGCCGGCTTCAGGCGCTGGCCGGCGCCAACGACGCGGTGATCGACGGCAGCTGGAAGGGCGTGACGTTACGCCACATTATCCAGCGGGCGCTGAGGCCTTTTGGCATCGACGGGCAAATCGCGCTGGCGGAGGGTCCGGTACTGGATCTGCGCCCGCAGGCCAGTCTCGCGCTGGCGATGATCCTTCATGAACTCGCCACCAATGCGGTCAAATATGGCGCCTTGTCGGTGCCCGCGGGGATAGTGGAAATTGCCTGGCGGATGAACTCCGGCAAGGGAAAACCGATCGTCATCGAGTGGGCCGAAAGCGGGGGTCCGGCGGTCAAGGCTACCTCCCACCGGGGGCAGGGAACGCGGTTCATCGAGCGCAGCATAGCCTATGAACTGAAGGGCAATGCGACCATAGAGTTCGGCCGCGAAGGCTTGCGCGCCATGCTCAGCTTCCCGTCGGCCGAAGCCCTGATGCCTTTGACGGCGCCGCGCACAGCTGCGTTGCAGGAGGTTTGATGACGGCCGCGCAAGTCTCGGTTCTGGCCGGGTTGCGGCTGCTCGTTGTCGAAGACGAATATATGATCGCCGAGCATATCGGCATGCTGCTGGAAGAAATCGGATGCGACGTTGCGGGACCGGTCGCGACGATCGACCAGGCCATGGCCATCGTCAAAGCCGGCAAGCTGGACGGCGCGCTTCTCGATGCCAACCTCAATGGCGAAAGCAGCGCCCCGATAGCCGTCGCGCTCAATGAAGCGTCGGTGCCTTTCGTCGTCGCGACGGGATACGGCACGCGCGAACTCAGCGACGGCGCGCTCAACTCCGCGCCGCGGATTATCAAACCCTTCGGCAAGGCCGAGCTGGAGGCGACCCTGGTCGCCGCATTGAAGCGTTGAGCGTCCACTCGAGTGCCAGCCTTCCGGGTTCCAGAATCGCAGGAAACCGGAAGCGCGTTATCCTGACTGTTATCTAGCGACTGGGATCAGAGTAGGGCTGGGTTCGCCCGGCCAGCGGATGCTAGCCTTTGAGTCTGTCGACCCGCATTGGAGCGGCTCGCCTCTGCTGCCGCTCACCTCCGGTAAACCGCCAGGTCCAGCTCTAGAGCGACCAGGGCCGCGGGCACGCGCATGACGTTCGATGGAAGGTAGAATTCGAACCAGGTGAAGGCGAGGGCCCAAAGGATGGCGCCGAACGCGAGGCTTACGCCTGATCGCGAGCGCACTCGATACAGAGCGCTGCCTCGGGTCTGGCCTCGAGGCGCGCGGAAGCGATCTCAGCGCCGCACCGCACACATTCCCCATAAGTTCCATCCTCAATGCGCGCTAACGCTCTTTTGACCGAGGTTATCTCACTCGCAATTAGTGCGGCCTGCCCCTCGAGTGACGCGTCATCCTCCAATTCCACAGCCTGCTCGGAAGAGTCGGGGCTGAGTGGCTCGGCCAAGTCACCCGCAATCCTTTCTTGCCGTGCTTCGAGCTCAGTGAGCTGCGCTTCCAACCGGGTTTTGGCGGCGGCAGAATCAGGCATCGGACAGGCTCCGTATCAACAGTTGACGTAGTTCAAGCAGAGCCGAAAATGCCGGGTAGCGCAAGTTGAGTGGCGCGACCTTTTGGCAAGCCGAGCTGGAGGGGACTCCCCTCGCCGCAATTACGCGTTAAGCGCTCTTGGGCTCGATTCATTGGAATGGTGGACGCACTAGGGCTCGAACCTAGGACCCGCTGATTAAGAGTCAGCTGCTCTACCAACTGAGCTATGCGTCCCGACCATTTTCCGGCTGCGCCGAACGGCGATGCGCGGGTCGGCTTTCGCCGCCAGCGCGGCGGCGCCGGTAGCATGGGCCTGAACGGGGTGCAACCGCCCGCCCCGGATCGACGACGGGTCAGGACAAGGCGCTGCTGCCGGCCGGTGCGCGGGCGCCGGTGCGCTGCTGGCGCTCGATCGCCATCAATATGCCGAGGCACAGCATCACCGTCAGCACCGCCGACCCGCCGTAGCTGACCAAAGGCAGCGGAATGCCGACCACCGGCGCCAGGCCCATCACCATCATCAGATTGATCGCGACGTAGAAGAAGATGGTCGCCGTCAGCCCGGTCGCGGCGAGCTGGGCGAAGCGGGTGCGGGCGGTATAGCCGACCCGCATCCCCCAGCGGATCAGCATCGCGAAGGCGAAGATCAGCAGCACCCCGCCGAGCAATCCCCATTCTTCGACGAACGCCGCGAAGACGAAATCGGTGTGGCCTTCGGGCAAAAAGTCGAGGTGGCTCTGGCTGCCCTGAAGAAAGCCCTGGCCGAACAGGCCGCCCGAGCCGATCGCGATCTTCGACTGGCTGATGTGATAGCCGGCGCCGAGCGGATCGGCCTCGGGCTCCATGAAGATCAGCACGCGCTTTTGCTGATAGTCGTGCAGCTGGCTGAAGGCGAGCGGGGCGGCGACCGCGAGCAGCGCCGCGCCGCCGAGAAACAGCCGCATCGGCACTCCGGCGACGAACATCACCGTCAGCCCGCCGAGCACCACCAGCGTGCAGGTGCCAAGGTCGGGCTGGACGAGAATCAGCGCGGCGGGGACGCCGATCAGCAGCGCCGCCGGCCAGATTCCGCGCCACTTGCGGATGTCCGAGGGCGGCAGCAGGTCGTAGAAGCGGGCGAGCACCAGCACGATCGCCGGCTTCATGAATTCGCTGGGCTGGAGGCGGATGAAGCCGAGGTCGAGCCAGCGCTGCGCGCCCTTGCCGACGAAGCCGAGAATTTCGACCAGGATCAGCATCACCAGCACCGCGCCGTAGAGCGGGAAGGCGATCTGCTTGAACAGCGATTCCTTGGTCCAGGACATCGCCACCGCGAGCCCGAGGAAGACGAGCAGGGCGGTCCCCTGGCGCAAGGCCCAGGGCCGAAGCGACGCGCCGGCGGTCGAATAGAGCGTCAGCAGCCCCATCAGGCCGATGGCGATGATCAGGAAAATAAGCTTCCACGGCAGCCTGGCGAGCGGCTGCGGGATGATGCTCGAGGAGATCATGCGGTGATCCGCGCCGCCGCCGCCGCGCGGATCGCCTCGGCGGTGCGGGCGGTGCGTTCGGCCAGCGTACCGCCCCATTGCTCTTCGAGCGCGGCCAGCGATTCCAGCCCCTTTTGCCGGTCGAACAGAAAGGTCAGTACGTCCTTGGCGACCGGTGCGGCGGCGCGCGAGCCGCCGAGTCCATGCTCGATCACCACCGCGCCGGCATAGCGCGGCTTGTCCGACGGTGCGAAGAAGACGAACAGGCCATGGTCGCGAAAACGCCAGTCGCCGCTCTGGCCGCGCTGGCCGTCGGTGATCCGTCGGACCTGGGCGGTGCCGGTCTTGCCGCTCATCGCGATGCCGTCGAGCGGCAGGCGGCTGGCGCCGGCGGTGCCGTCGCCGTTGACCACTTCCCACATCGCCTGGCGAACGAATTCGAGATGGTCGGCGGGAATTTCGAGCGGCGCAGCCGCCCGGTTGGCGGTGCCGATCAGCCGCGGCTGGACGTCGCGGCCGCCGGCGATGCGCGCCGCCATTACCGCCAGCTGCAGCGGATTGAGGATCAAATAGCCCTGGCCGATCGACGCGTTGAGCGTGTCCGAGGCGGTCCAGTCGGGCCGCTCGAACAGCCGGGGATTGTCCTTGTAGCGGCGCTCCTTCCATGCGCTGTCGGGGACCGTGCCATAGCTCTGGCTGACGACCGGCAGATCGAAGGTGGCGCCGAGCCCGAGTTGCCGCGCCATTGGCGCGATGGCGTCATAGCCGATGCGGCGGCCCATCGCGTAGAAATAGGTGTTGCAGCTCTTGGCGATCGCCCGGTGCATGTCGACCGAGCCGTGGCGGCCGAGGCAGCGAAAGAAGCGGTTGCCGAGCTGATAACCGCCCGGGCAATAGACCCGCTCGGTCGGGTCGATGCCGTGCTCGAGCATCGCCAGCGCGCCCACCGGCTTGATCGTCGAGCCCGGCGGATAGAGCCCGTTCAGCACCTTGTTGACCAAGGGCCGCCGCGGGTCGTCCGACAGCATCGCCCATTCGGTGCGGCCGATGCCGTCGGAAAAGCTGTTGGGATCGTAGGACGGCATCGAGGTCATCGCCAATATGTCGCCGGTCAGGCAATCGAGGACGACGCAGGCGCCCGATTCCTCGCCGAGCCGGCGCGCCGCATATTCCTGAAGGTCGGCGTCGATCGCAAGCTGCACCACCGAGCCGCTGCTGTCCGGTTTCGGGCTCAGCTCGCGGACCAGCTTGCCGGTCGCGGTCAGCTCGACGCGCTGGCCGCCGGGCGAGCCGCGCAGCCGCATCTCGAGCGTTTCCTCGAGCCCTTCCTTGCCGATCTTGAACCCCGGCGTGATCAGCAGCGGGTTCCTTTCCTTTTCATATTCCTCGACCGAGGCGGTGCCGACATAGCCGACCAGATGGCCGACCGCGGGCCCGTCGGGATAGAAGCGCGAAAAGCCGCGCATCGGCTGGACGCCCGGCATCTCGGGCAGGCGGACCGTCACCGCGGCATAGTTTTCGTAAGGCACGTTCTCGGCGACCTGCACAGGCTGGTAGCCGCGCGCCGCCTTGAGGTCCTCGAGGATCCGGCCGACGGTGTCGGCATCGAGTTCCAAAAGGCGCGCCAGCATACGCAGCGTCGGCTCCGGGGTCTGGAGCTGCTCGGGGATCAGATCGACCCTGAAATCGCTGCGGTTGATGGCGATCGGCTTGCCGTTGCGGTCGATGATCCAGCCGCGCCTCGGCGGCACGACGATCAGCTGCACGCGGTTGCTTTCGGCAAGCAGCTGGTAACGCTCGTTCTCGGCGATCGACAGCCAGCCGAGGCGACCGAGCAGCAGCGCGCCGATCACCGCCTGGGCGCCGCCGGCGATTATCATCCGCCGCGAAAAGACCATCGACTGCTGGACGCTGGTGAACCGCTGCGGCGCCTTCACTGGCCGGTCCTCCAGCGGTCGACCCGGCCGGCGATCCAGGCGACGACCGGGAAGCACAGGATCGCAATCAGCAGCGGCACGACGATCGACGAGAAGGGCAGCGGCGCTCCGCCCAGGGCCGCGACCCGCCACTCGGCGGTTTCGTGCAGGAACAGCAGGACCGCGGCCAGTCCCCACTCGACCCAATAGTCGCGCCACATGGTGCGCCGGTCGAGCAGGTCGAGGGCGATTATCGCAGCCGTCCAGAACGCCATCGACAGCCCGATCGGAGCGCCGGTGAGAAGATCGTTGAACAGCCCGAGCGGCGCTGCCCACCACGCCGGCCAGGCATCGGCCCGCAACAGTCGCCAGGCGATCAGCATCAGGAATCCGACCGGGGGGAACCAGCCGCTGGTCGAGACGATCGGCAGGATCGCCAGCAGCGACGCGGCGACGACCGTCGCCGCCGGGACATAGGCTGCCGCCGGAAGCGGGCCCTCGCCGATCCGGCGGCGCGAAGCGAGCCCGGCGCGCACCATTACTGCGCCTCCACGGTTTCGACCGAGCGCTCGGTCATCGCCTGCGGCTCGTACGGCGGCTCGACGATCGCGAAGCTGGTCGAGCCCGGATCGGCGAGAGGAATAGCGATGGCGCCATCGTCGTCGAGCCTGACGACCCGCGCCACCGGCACCAGCGGCGGATAGAGCCCGCCGGTGCCGGAGGTGACGACGATATCGCCGCGCCGGAACGGGTTGCGACCGACCTCGAGCGGGCGAAGGTCGACGGTGCCGTCACCGCGTCCCTGCGACAGCACCGGCTGGCCGCCGCGAAGCAGCCGGGTCGGGACGATGCTCGCCCGGTCCGATACCAGCAGCACGCGCGAGGCGATGGTGCCGGCGTCGACCACCCGGCCGACCAGCCCTTCGGCGGAGCGGACCGGCATGCCGATGGCGACTCCGTCGCGCGTGCCGGCGGAGAGGATCGCGAACCGCCTCGGACTCGAGAAAGAGGAGCCGACGATCCGCCCCGCCGCGATCGAGTCGCGGGTGCGCTCGCGAAGCTGGAGCGCTGCTTTGAGCTGGCGGTTTTCCTGCAGCACCGCCCGCGCCTCGACGATCTGCCGGCGCATGACCGCGTTTTCTCGCTTGAGCCGGGCGTTCTGGTCCGCGGCATCCCAATAATTGCCGGCCCCGCTGGCGAGTCCGCTGGCGGTCGCGTTGATTTGCCGAAGCGCCGCCGTCACAGGGGCCGTCGCGTCGAGCGCCGCGCCTCTGACAGTTTGATAAGCACTAGGCGCAACTAATGATAAAATAAGAAGTATCAACCCGACGACCATGCCGATGATGGCCGCCATGAAGCTGAAGAACAGCCCATATTGAGCGCGGCGTGACCATCCCGGGCGCGGTGCCGCCACCGCTCAGTTCCTCTTCAAGCCGTCTGCAGGACGCCGCGAAATTGCTCTTCCTCGAGCGCGCGGCCAGTCCCCAGCGCGACGCAGGTCAGCGGGTCTTCGGCGACCGTGACGGGCAGACCGGTCTCGTCGCGGAGCACTTCGTCGAGGCCCTGCAGAAGGGCCCCGCCGCCGGTCAGCACGATGCCCTGGTCGCAAATGTCGGCGGCCAGTTCGGGCGCCGTGTTCTCGAGCGCGATCCGGACCCCCTCGACGATCGTCCCGACCGGCTCCGAAAGCGCCTCGGCGATCTGGCCCTGGTTGATCGAAATCTCTTTCGGCACGCCGTTGACCAGGTCGCGGCCCTTGATGTGGACGGTCTTGCCGATGCCGTCGGTCGGCGGCTTGGCGATGCCGACTTCCTTCTTGATCCGTTCGGCGGTCGCCTCGCCGATCAAAAGATTATGGTTGCGCCGGACATAGGAGCTGATCGCTTCGTCCATCTTGTCGCCGCCGACCCGGACCGAGGTCGTGTAGGCGAGGCCGCGAAGCGACAGCACGGCGACTTCGGTGGTGCCGCCGCCGATGTCGACGACCATCGATCCGATCGGCGCGGTGACCGGCATGTTGGCGCCGATCGCCGCCGCCATCGGCTCCTCGATAAGATAGACCGAGCTGGCGCCGGCATTCGACGCCGCATCGCGAATCGCGCGTCTTTCGACGGAAGTGGAACCGGACGGCACGCAGATGACGATTTCGGGAAAGCGCCAGGCTCGCATCTTGCCGCCATGCACCTTGTGGATGAAGTGCTTGATCATCTGCTCGGCGACGTCGATGTCGGCGATGACTCCGTCGCGCAACGGCCGGATCGCCTCGATCTGGTCGGGCGTCTTGCCCATCATCAGCTTGGCGTCCTCGCCGACCGCCTTGACCTTCTTGACGGCGTTGATGGTCTCGATGGCGACCACCGACGGCTCATTGAGGACGATGCCGCGGCCGCGAACATAGCCCAGGGTATTGGCCGTCCCGAGGTCGATCGCCATGTCGTGCGACATCCATTTGAACCAACGCGCCCAGAACATTCTTACCCCGTCTCTCGCCCTTGCTCGGTCCGGCGGGGGAACCTACCCCT
>CAYUWJ010000064.1:0-29743 GCA_964448315.1 uncultured Sphingomonas sp.
AATCAGATTGTCGATACCCGTGCCATCCGTAGCGACCGTTTGAAGGACAACGGGTGCCAGTCCGTTTGTCTCTCGCAGCGACTGGCCGGTGCGGATTTGCCGGAAGGTTCCATCCGCCGCTGGATCATCAGCCTTGTTCACAACGATGATGTCGGCGATCTCGAGAATGCCTGACTTGAGTGCCTGGATATCATCTCCAAATCCCGGCGCTAGGACCAGCAGGCGCAAGTCTGCCGCAGCCGCGATATCGATTTCCGATTGGCCGGTACCAACAGTTTCGAGAATGATCATATCTCTCCCGCTCGCATCGAGCAGGTCCAGCACGTCGTATATCGTCGATGTGAGGCCTCCGTAATGACCACGCGATGCTAATGATCGGATGAATACCCCCGGATCGGAAGCATGTTCATGCATTCTGATCCGATCGCCCAGCAATGCCCCTCCGCTGAATCGGCTTGATGGGTCGACAGCGGCAATGGCAATGGTTGCTCCCATCTCACGGACAGCTCGCACATAAGCGTTGATCAGAGTCGACTTTCCAGCCCCCGGCGGCCCAGTAAAGCCGACACACATTGGCGCGCGGCGAAGTCGCCGCACCGCGCGCAACAATTCACCGGCGTCACGAGCGCCGTTTTCGACCATCGTGATGGCACGCGACAAGCTAGCCAAATTCCCGGCTGCAATCTGTTCAGCAAGTTTGGCCGGAGCTTTCAATCGATGCGCCTCAGGTAATGACGAGAGGGTGCCCAAAGCCGTACGCAGTGCGAAGCCGGGCCACGATTTCCCCGTGAGTCGCACCTGCGATGGTGGCCTCGACTACCCGCTCATAAACGTTAGCCTGCTGTTTCTCAGTAGCGGCTTCCATCGCGTCGAGAGCTTCGGTCACCTGCTGTTGAGATCTTTCGCGCTTGAACTGCGAGAGCCGTTTGAGGTGGGCTTCAATCTTTTCCCGCGAGGGCCGCTCAAACGCCTCACGGGTCTCCGGATCAGGTGCTTCAGACTGGTACGCGTTAACTCCGACAATTTTCCGCTCGCCTTCGTCGATCGAACGCTGGAATGCCTCTGCTGAATTGCCGATCTCCTTTTGGACATAGCCGCGTTCGACGGCCCTATACATGCCGCCTAGGTCATCAAGCCGGCCGATGACCTTGCTTATCTCCTCCTCCATCTGATTGGTGAGCGTTTCGACATAGTAGGAACCTCCAAGCGGATCGATTACGTCGCAAAGTCCCGCTTCATCCTTCAGGATGTTCTGGGTGTTTATGGCGATTCGTGCCGCCTTCTCGCTCGGTGTCGAAATGGCCTCGTCATAGGCGTCGGTGTGAAGCGACTGGAGACCCCCAAAAATGCCTGCCATCGCCTGCACCGCCACGCGGGTGATGTTGTTGAGCGGTTGCTGGTATGTAAGATCGGCACCGGAAGTTTGGGCATGAAACTTGAAGCGCAGCACCCTCGGATTCCGGATTCCGAAGCGTCGCTGGAGTTCGTTGGCCCATATTCGCCGCCCGGCGCGGAATTTCGCCACTTCTTCAAAAAAACTAATCGAGATGTCGAAGAAAAATGTAAAGCGCTCCAGGAACTTCTCTGGATCGAGTCCGCGCTCGATGCAGTCTTCGGCGAACTGGAACGCGGTCGAGAGTGTGAAGCCCATGGTTTGCGCCGGAGTCGCTCCAGCCTGCTGCATGTGCTGACCGACAACCGATACCGGATTCCATTGCGGTACCTTGTTGTTGCAAAAGGCAACATGGTCAACCAGCACCTTTCGGGCGCCGCTCAGGGCGAGCCGAAAGAACATGTGGTTGGCAACAAAATGTGAGATGTAATCGCTCTGGTTCGATGTTCCTCGGATAGCCTCCCACGGCACGCCACGCCGTCGCGCCACAGCCAGAACGAAGGCGAGCAGCGTGAACGGCGAAGGGTCATTGAGGCCAAGTGATAGTTTGCTTAGATCGATGTCGGCAAATGCGCGATCCATGTCGTCCGTCGTGTTGACGACCGTACCGCACGTGCCGAGGAGAAGCGCATCCACCTCATCCGCGTCATAACCACGAAATCCAGAGTTGCAGGGAATGAAACTAGCGGCTGTGGCTCCTGAATCGAGAAGGTTTTTGAGCCGGTGGTTGTAATCATCTGGAACTCCTAACCCGATCAGTTGGCGCTGGGTCCAGGTCCGTCCGCGGTGCATCGTCGGATAGATTCCCCTTGTATAAGGGAATTGACCCGGATAGCCGAGCTTGGCCTGATAATCGGCGTCGGTGTTCTCAGGCACGTAGATAGGTTCGATCTTAATGCCTGATCGGTTGCAAATATCGCGATCCGAAGCGGGGTGAGCGCGATACTCCGTTTCCCATTGGCGCTGGCCCTCTTGCGCAGGTGTGGCAATTGCAGCGGGACGCGCCGGATCAATCAGCTTCTGATCCGCCATTCACATCCTCCTCTTCTGTGCGCTTATCGCTGTCTCGGGCCGTGCGAACCAGATCGGTCACACCCTCAACGACCTCTTGGCGGCTTGCACCAGGTTGGAACACTCTGGCCACTCCCGCCTTCAGCAGTTCAGTCGCATCAGCCTCGGGTATAATGCCCCCGACGGTGACCTGCACGTGACCGAGTCCCGCGTCCTTGAGGGCGCCAACCAGTTGGGGCAGCAGCAAATGATCCGTCGCGAGTGAGCTGACACCAATCACATCAACATCTTCTTCGAGCGCGATCTTCACGACTGCTTCGATCTGCTGCCAAGGAGGCGTGTAAATGACCTCCATGCCCGCATCGCGAAGAAAAGACGCAATTAGCCTGCTGCCGCGGTCATGCCCATCCAAACCGATTTTAGTCACAAGCACGCGGCCGGGGGCGCGAACTGCAGAATCTCCGTCGATCATCTTGAAAATCCCATTTGGCGCACATTCTCCCGGGGAAGGAGACAATCTGAGCAAACGTTCGTTTTGTTTAGATGCAGTCGACGCACCCTGCAAGTGGGATCGCTAGATCAATCAAATGGATGGAGTCACACTATCAGATGCCGCATGACGATCATTTGGCGCGAGCCAATCCAATCGCGGGGCGGTTCCGACACCACGAAGCCCCGCCGCAGGTACATCTCGTATGAGACCTCAAGCCCGAAGGTAGTCTCGAGATAGACTTCGGTCCATTGCCGCGTCTTCGCGTAATTGATGGCGGTATCAATAAGCAGACGACCCAGCCCGCTCCCTCGTGCATCAGGATCGACTACAACCCAGCGAAGCTGACCTTTACCGCCGCGGTCCAACATCGCCGCACAGCCAACAAGCTGACTGCCCCTCTCCGCTAACCAGACCTCTCCTTTCTGGCGATCCTCGATGATGAAATCCGCTAAGGACTTTGCTACATACGCCTCGAAAACTAGACCAAATTCCCCAGCCTCTTGACGATAGCCTGTACCATGAAGAGCAATTATCCGGCCCGGATCTCCCGACCTTAGCCCGGAACGGACCGTAATTTCGGGGTCCGCTATTCTTCCGAGAAGTTCTGGCTCAGCCATGAGCGCTTAATCGGGATCTGGCGATACAGTCCGCCGCTTCGCTGGTCGTGATGTTGTCGCGCGCAGCACTCGTCACTATCTCAATGCAAGTATCGTAGATTCCGCGCACTCGGTCGGGAACCTTCGTGAAATCGGTGCGGTACCACTCGGCCGCGCAACTGATGAGGCCACCCCCATTGGCTACATAGTCGGGGATGTAAGTGATTCCATAATCAGCAATCAATTTCGCATGGCTCGCCGCTTCGAGCTGATTGTTGGCGGCACCTGCTATCAACTTCGCACTAAGTCGCGGAATCGTGTCCTCATTCAATATGGCGCCGACCGCACAGGGGGCGAAAACGTCAATTTTGACATCGTAGATCGCGTTGGGTGAGGCGACCTCGCACTCAAAGGCGTTGCTGGCGCGATAAAGGTTGGCCTCGTAGGTATCACTAACAGTAAGCTTCGCCCCCGCTTCCGCCAGAAGCGAGCAAAGGTTGAAGCCGACGTTGCCCACTCCCTGGACAGCAACACGGAGGCCTGTGAAGTCTTCGCTCCCAAATCTATGTTTCAGGCCGGCCCGGATTGCGGAAAATACGCCAAGAGCCGTCAGTGAGGCAGGATCCCCATAGCCCCCATCCTCGACCCGCAGACAGCTGACACACTTTGTGTTGACTCGGATCTCACGCATGTCATCCGGGTTCGTCCCAATGTCTTCGCCACAAATGTAGCGGCGGTTGAGCCGAGCGATGGCGGTGCCCATTGCTCGCAACAGTTCGGGCGTCTTGTCACGATGCGGGTCGCCGATGATGACCGATTTGCCTCCACCGAGCGGTACGCCCAGCATGGCCGCCTTATAAGTCATTCCTCGCGATAAACGTAGCACGTCCTGGAGTGCCTCGGTTTCACTCGAATAGGGCAGCATGCGGACTCCACCCAAAGCAGGCCCCAGCCGAGTATTGTGGATAGCGATGATCGCTCTGAGTCCGGACGATGCGTCCGACGCAAAAACGACTTGCTCATGTTCGTCGAAATCCGGCGCACTAAAAACCTGCATGTGGACTCGCAATCCCTTCTCGTCGTTCGTTTTGGCCGCGCATAATGGGAAGCAGGGCCTTTGCAGACTAAACAAACACTTGTTTTAGCCAAAGAGCAAGCTAGTCTTCTGTCGGCAAACAGTTTGAGTTGTGCCGCTTACATATCGCAGTGGAGCCTGGAATGCCGATGCTTGAAAAGAAGAGTTCGACTGAACAGCACGGCAACCCCCGCGAGCCCATTGGCTGCCCGCTCGAACATGCCGAACAACTGAACATTCTTCAGGTTTTGGACCATCGCGGTTCGCCCAACGGTAATCTGCCCGATCCGGGATTGTCGCGGAACGAGGCTCGGATGTTTTACGAGGTCATGGCATTGCTCCGGGGCATTGATGAGCGAGGATGGAAGCTCCAGCGCTCCGGCCGAATTGCTTTCTGGATCCCCCTGCGCGGCCAAGAGGCAGTTCAGGTCGGCGCAACACATGCTATGGCTGACAATGACTGGATTTTTCGCGCACATCGTGAACTCGCGCCATGGATCATGCGCGGTGAGCCGTTGAGCTTGATGTTCGCCCAATTTTTTGGAGCTGCCCAAGACATTCAGAAGGGCCGCCGGCTGCCTTGCCTGATCGGAAGCCGAAAAATTCGCTTCGTCTCCTGTTCCACTCAAGTGGGTGCATACATTCCGCATGGAGCCGGCGCCGGTTGGGCCGCCCGGCTAATGGGATCCGAAGATGTCATGCTGAGCTTTTTTGGCGATGGCGCAACATCGCGCGGCGAGTTCCATTCGGCCATGAATTTTGCCGGCATTCACAAGCCGCAGACGATATTTATTTGCGTGAACAACGGCTGGGCAGTGACAACACCGCTGGACGCGCAGACAGCGACTGCTGATTTTGCGAGCAAGGGCGCCGCTTATGGCGTCCCTGGAATGCGCGTGGACGGCAACGATGCTTTGGCAATGTATGCTGTAACAAAGCAGGCACGAGAAGCGGCTGCACCTGACGGTGCAACGCTGATCGAGGCAGTAACCTACCGGCTGGGCTACCACACTTCGTCGGATAATCCCGATCTCTATCGTCAAGAACGTGAGTGTGAATTTTGGTCGAACTGGGATCCGCTTCAACGCATCCGCGGCTACCTGGAACAGGCCGGCTGGTGGAACAATAGCGATGAAGAGGATCTTCATCGTCGCAACGCAGCGGATATTCAGGATGCCATAGAGAAGGCCGAGGCGATGGACTTGCCAGATGCGGCCTCGCAATTTGACGATCTATACGAATCATCGAATTGGATGCTCGATGAACAACGAGCACGCCTGTTGGACGATCTGGATACAAAGATCGGCTGATGGCGAAGATGACGGTACTGGAAGCGCTTCGCGCCGCAATTGCGTACGAAATGCGACGTGACAAACGGATCGTGGTGCTCGGTGAGGATGTCGGCACGGCGGGCGGAATCTTTAGAGTGACGTCGGGTTTGCAGAAGGAATTCGGGCGCAATCGACTGATAGATACACCTTTGGACGAAAAGGGAATCGTCGCACACGCTATTGGCATGGCGATGTATGGAATGCGCCCGATCGCTGAAATTCAGTTTTCCGGCTTCATCCACGACGCGCACGAGCAGATCATGTTCTGCGGCTCTAAATATCGGTGGATCACAGGCGGGGAATATAGCGTGCCGATGGTGATCCGGGCCCCGTCATTTGGAGGCATCATGGGGGGCTTCTGGCACTCGCAGAGCCCAGAAACCTATTACGTTCACGGCGGCGGAATAAAGATTGTCGTGCCGGCCACAGCGCAGGATGCGTACGGGTTGATGCTTGCCGCGATTCGTGATCCGGATCCTGTTCTAATACTCGAGCCGGTGCCGCTCTACCGGTCCCTTTCAGGCGATGTCGAAGACAACGGTGAGGCAGCCCCGATTGGCGTCGGCACCATCGTTCGGGAGGGGTCGCAGCTCACGGCAGTGACTTACGGCCCAATGCGCCACAATGTGCTGAATGTCGCCAACGCTTTGTTTGAAAGCGACGGGATAGATACAGAAATAGTCGATCTCCGCTCGCTCGTTCCATATGATATCGAACTGATATTGGCGTCGGTCGAGAAGACTGGGCGGCTCGTCATCATACACGAAGCGTCTGAAACGCTTGGCTTTGGCGCTGAACTGGCCGCTAGGATCCAGTACAAAGCGTTCACGTCTCTCGAGGCCCCGATAGAGCGAATCTGCGCTCCCGACGTTCCCTACTCTTACCGAGTTGGAGATGAATTCTACAAACCCAATGCCCGGCGCATCGCCGCGGGGCTGCGACGAATCGCGGAGTATGAGCTGTGAAATTCGAATTCAGACTGCCGGATGTGGGCGAGGGCCTGCATGAGGCGGAGCTTATCGAGTGGACGGTAAAGGTCGGTGATCGCGTTGCCGAAGGCGACGAGGTCGCAAGCATCAGCACTGACAAAGTCAACGTTGAGTTAGCTGCTCCTTATGCCGGCTGGATAACCGAACTGTGCTGGAAACCAGGCGACATAATTACTGTGGGAGAGGTCCTGCTCAGGATGGAGCTGGAAGGTAGGGCAAAGGAGGAAAAAAGGCAGGCACCAGGAACAAGCGCGCAATCAGATGATACGGCTATCGCCAGCAGACCTCGACGAAGCGCCAGCGCGAAGATCAAGGCATCGCCGAAAGTCCGCCGGGAAGCGGCGCGTCGCAACATAGGGCTCAAGGACCTCACGCCCTCTGGGAATCACGGACAGATTCTTATGAGAGATCTCGAGCGCACGACGGCGCATCAGTCCGAAGCGGAAACCGAGGAGGACTGGTTCCGACTTCGCGGGGCACGGCTCGCCGCAGCCGAGCGGCTGGAGACGTCGAGCCGAACACTGGCCACCTCGGGCATGACGTTCAAAGCCCATGCGGACGCGATCCTTGAACGCGCCGGCGAGGCGGGAGTGACGCCGCTTGCGGTTATTGCTTGCTGCGTTGCCGTGGCGCTTGCAGCAAACAGGCGATTCAATGCGTCGGTCGTTGAAGAGGAAATGGCGCTTCGCCTGTCCAGAACCATCGACTTGGGTATAGCCGTAGATACGGATCAAGGCCTCTTCGTCCCGGTAATCCGGAATTTCGATGATCTGGATTTTCCAGAGGCGGCTAAAGCGATCGAGTCGGCGGCCGAAAAGGCTCGAGCAGGCTGTCTCGCTGCAGCTGATCTTAAGGGGGCGAGCTTTACACTCTCCAGTACGGGGGGGCTGGAGAAAGCTCTAATCGTTGGGACAGCTCCTGTGATAAATTATCCGAATGCGGCAATTCTTTGGGTTTCTCGGATCACGGATCAACCGTGCGTCCTGAATGGAGCGCTCGAGTTGGGTCCGGTCATGCACTGCACACTGAGCTTTGATCACCGGTTTCTGCACGGCGCCGATGCGTTGAAGTTTATCAACGATCTCAACTCAGCGTTCGCCTCGCCGAGCCTCGCGTAGGCTCCGAACGGTGCTGTTAGTCTAACGAAATCTTGTCTCCGATAGACTCAGCTCTCCCCCTCCCCCGCCCGTGATCAGGTCTGCGAACAAGGCCGTCACGTCATTGATCAGTGACGGGTACTGCTCTGTGGTAACGGGAAGTCGGTTGTCCAGAAGGAGAATCGCAAGGCCGTGAACCAGGCTCCAGGCCATTGTTTCCAAGTCCGGTGAAGGGGTAATCCCTGGCGCCTTCTCCCGCAAGAAACCCGTCAGGCTGTCACGGAAAAGATCGAACGCCCGGCGATTCCTCCGGGCGCCCGAAACAGGGGCAAGTTCGGCGCTGAACATCAGCCGGAACAGGCTCGGGTTTTCGAGCGCAAAAGCAACGTAGCCGCGGCCCGTCCGAAGGAATCTGTCGCGGCTGCCTGCGGGCGGGTTGGAATCCGCCATCGCGCCTGCAAGCTGATCGAAACCGGCATCGGCGATTGCTGAAAGCAGCTGGCGCTTGTTCCGGAAGTGGGCGTAAGGCGCGCCCCGCGTAACGCCAGCAGCTGCAGCTAGTTTGCGCAGGCTCAACTCGCTCGGCCCTGAACGCTCAAGAATTTCGAGCGCTTTCGCAACCAGCGCCGCGCGCAAGTTTCCGTGATGGTAAGAAGCGCGCTGTTGCTCAGGCATTGGCAGCCTGAATCTTGACGACGCTTAGATTGTATCTCATGGTGCCTTTGGACCGAGTTTCCTGGAGAGGCGAGTGACGTACCGTTTTCCGGTCTGGCGCGACAAGCTCCTGCTTTTTGCCCTACTCGCCCTGTTCTACACCTATTCGAGCGTTCTTCGGGTGGCGATCCGCGCGGTCCTCGAAGGCAGGGATTTCGGCTGGGCTTACTATTCCGGCGTGGCGCCGGACGGAAGCGCGGCGGTTGCCGAGGGGCACGGCCTGTTCGGACACACCGACTATCTTCTGGTCAACGCCCTGGTCGTGCTGTGGCTGCTATGCGCGGGGCTGCGCAAGCCGGACCGCTTCTTCCAGTCAGCGCTTGTTGGCTGGACCTCGATCGGGTTCGGGATGAGCCTGTGGCTCACCTTCCGCTTCGGAAGCGGCCTTACTTCGAGCAAAGAGACGCTGGGGCTCACTGCGCTGACGCACGGCTGGACCGACCTGCTCGCGCCGGGCATCGCCTGGCTACTCTCCGTCGCGTTGCTGATCCGGGGCGCCCCACACGCCGCGGATCATCCCGGGCGGTGGACCGCCCTCAACCGGGTCTTGCTGCTAGGCAGCGTAGGTTTTTTGTTAGTGGCAGCACTTGTCCTGAACCTCGGTCAGCAGCACGGGGGAGCCGACTTCGCGGGCATCAGCGCGATCTACATCGTATTTTTTCTATTCCTGCTCGGCGTATCGCCTTGGGAGCGAACCCACTAAAGCTCCCGCGGCTCCTTTTCGACCATCCAGCTCTGGCCTGTCGAGACCAAAGCCTGGAGGTCGGCGGTCTTGCCGCTGGCGGCGGCGCTGTTCTGCTCTCCGACCACGCCCTCGAACGTTCAAATTTTCACGGGCTATCTTTGCTGCCACCAGTTGCAGTGCCGGTTTGATGCAGCAGCGTTGCTAGCATCGAGTAAGGGCCGCACGGGGGTGACGCCACTAGGTTCTCAGTCAGAGCATATCTTCAGCGACGCATTACATCTACTCGGAAGTTGCCGGCGCCGGCCGCGGCTTTGAACACGTTAATGTCTGCTTTGGGTGGAAAGCGGACATTGAGGCCGGTTCATAGATCGGCTGACTGGTTCGCTGCTGGACGCGACTCTCTTCCTCCTAATTCTGTCGGAAGCGGAAACCCGCGTGAGCTGCTCCGACATCCATTGCGGTTGATCCTCGAAAGTTGAATAGTGCTTTCTAATCCGGAGGGGAGCAAATTCGGTGAGACTCATCCGTTCGCTGTCGCCGCTGGCGATCCTCTTTGCCGCGACCGTCCTTTCCGCGCCCGCAGCCTCCGAGCCGGCCGACGCACCAAACCCGCTCTTTACTGGCCGGGACCTGTTCGACCTTAGCTCGGCCGCCGACCCGCAGATCAGTCCCGACGGACGCAGCATCGCCTATGTTCGTCGAACAGCCGACATCATGACTGACAAGATCGGCTCGTCGATCTGGCTTATCAATGTTGCCACCGGCGAGCAAAGGCCGCTGGTCACCGGAACCGGCGATCATTTGAACCCGCGCTGGTCGCCCGACGGGCGGCGACTTGCCTATTTTTCGACCAGAGAGGGCGGAGCGCCGCAATTGTTTGTGCGCTGGATGGACAGCGGTCAGGCGGTGCGAGTGACCGGCCTCCCCGATAGCCCGGAGGCGATCAACTGGTCGCCCGATGGGCAGCGGATCGCTTACCTGATGAACGTCCCCGACGACGGGCTAAAGCTCGGCAAGGCACCCGACAAGCCCGAAGGCGCGAACTGGGCAAAGCCGCTCGAGATCTACGACAAGGTTACCTACCGAGCCGACGACGCCGGTTACATCAAGCCCGGCTTCGACAAGATCTTCATGGTCGATGCCAACGGCGGAGCGACTCGCCAGCTGACCTTTGGCGCCTATCACGACGGCGCGCCCGAATGGACTTCGGACGGAAGCGCCGTTCTGTTCAGCGCGCTTCGCGAAGAGGATTGGGAGCTCGCCGGCCGCGACAGCGAAATCTATCGTCTGGTCGTCGCGTCGGGGACGATCACACCGCTGACCACGCGCGAAGGGCCCGATTTCGCGCCGACAGTCTCGCCCGACGGCAGGACGATCGCTTATCTCGGGTTCGACGATACGCCCAAAGGCTATGAGCAGAACCACATCTACGTGATGAGCTCGAATGGAGGGGCTCCGCGTTTGCTCGGCCCCAGCCTGGACCGCGACATCATCCAGATCGAATGGGCAAGCGACAGCCGCTCGCTGATCGCCGCATATGAGGAATCCGGGTCGGTGACGATCGCTCATGTTGGCCTCGACGGAAGCGTCCGTCCAATTGCCCGCACCGTCGCCGACGCCGGCTATGATCGCCCCTATGCAGGCGGCGGCTTCAGCGTCGCGAAAGACGGCACGACCGCGTTCACCGTAAGCCCGTACGACCGGCCGACCGACGTCGCGATCACGAGCGGCGGCAACGTCCGCCAGCTCACGCGCCTGAATGCCCTCAACCTCGGCACCAAGAACCTCGGCATACTGGAACATTTCGAGGCTCGGGCGCCCGACGGCGGGCGAGTCCCGTCATGGATCCTTCTCCCGCCCACCCACCGTCCGGGCCAGCCGGTACCGACGATCCTCGAGATCCACGGCGGGCCCTACAACGCCTACGGGCCGCACTTCTCGACAGACTACCAGCTCTACGCCGCAGCCGGCTATGCTGTGCTCTACACCAATCCGCGAGGGTCGAGCGGCTACGGCCAGGCGTTCGCCGACGGCATAGAAAAGACTTATCCGGCAAGCAATTACGACGACCTGATGGCCGCCGTCGATGCGGCGGTCAGCAACGGTTATTCTGACCCCAACAATCTGTTCGTCACCGGCGGATCGGGCGGCGGAATCCTCACTGCCTGGATCGTCGGCAAGACGGATCGTTTCAGGGCGGCCGCCTCGCAGAAGCCGGTCATAAACTGGATCAGCATGGCACTGACGTCCGACGGCGTGCCCTTCTTCGGGAGGTACTGGATGGGCGCGCAGCCGTGGGAGGATCACCAGACCTATTGGTCGAGATCGCCGCTGAGCCTGGTCGGCAACATGAAGACTCCAACTTTGGTCGTGGTCGGTGCCGAGGACTTTCGAACGCCGGTCAGCGAGTCTGAGCAGCTCTATTCGGCGCTCAAGCTCAAGCGCGTTCCGACCGCGCTGGTGAAGGTCCCGGACGCGAGCCACGGCGGAATCGCCGGGCGGCCGTCGCAATCGGCGGCCAAGGCCGCCGCGATCATCGCATGGTTCGACAAATACCGACTGAAGGACTCGTCAGCACCAGCAGAGGGCGAGTAGCCATTCGGCAACCTTCTTGTGTTGCACCCGACGCGATTTGCTAGCGTCCGCTTTGGATCGAAAGCGGACACTAGCTTAGCTGGAAAGGACAGAGATTGGTTCGACGCAGACTGCTTGGCGCACCATCGCCTCGCGCAGCCTGTCCGGCGGACAGGCGAGCAAGGCGATCCCGCCGGTCATCGAAAAAGTTCAGGGAGCTTCGTTCAGTCGCGGTCGGGAGCGCCCAGCGGAAAGAAGGAGCGATAAGGCCGTCCTTCATCGACCGCTCGGGCGACGACCGGATGGGCTAGCAGACGGGCACGATAGTCGGCGAGCCTCGGCCGCTCAGGCCCGATCTCCTCGACCCAGTCGGCGTAGAAGAGCGACGGCGCGGCGGCGCAATCGGCCAGCGTGAAATCGTCGCCAACCGCCCACGGCCCGTCACCGAGATTGTCCTCGAGCCAATTGTAGGCGGTGCGCAGCTGCGCCATTGCCTGCTCGACTCCAAAGGGGTCGCGCTGGCCCTCGGGCCGGATTGCGTCGAACACCGGCCGCGACATGTTGTTCATCACGTAAAGGTCGAAAAAGCGGTCGAGGAACCGCGCCTTTCGCCCGAGTTCGCCGGCGGGAATCCACAAGGTGGGGCCGGGATGGCGAGCCTGGAGATGTTCGATGATCGGGGTCGTCTCGACTAATGTCTCGCCGTCGTCGATCAGCAGCGGGAACTGGCCAAACGGCCAGCGCCGCTTGAGTTCGTCCATATTCTTTGGATGCTCCTCGTCCAGCATCCGATATTCGAACGGCGTGCCGTCGGCCCACAGCGCAATCAGCACCTTCTGGCAGTATGACGAAAAAGGGTGGGCGAAGAGTTGCAGCGTCACCAGCGGTCCTGGCTTATCTTCTCGCGGCGCGCGATCTCGGGCTCGCTAGGTTCGTCCATCGCGAAGGAGCCGACCGGGACTTCGCCCGCTGGCTCGTAGGTCGCGAAGACGACGCCCTTGTTCGACACGAAATGGTCGACGAGAGCGAGCGCGCCCGGCTTCTCCGTCCCGTCGAAAATGCGCTTGCCGGTGCCGAGCATGACCGGGAAGGTCATCAGCACCAGCCGGTCGACGAGGCCGGCGGCTAGCAAGGGCGGGTAGAGCGTTCTGCTGCCCTGGATCAGCAAGTCGCGGCCCGCGCTGCGCTTCAGCTCGGCGACGACCTCGGCGGTGTCGCCCGAAAGTTTGTGGCTGCCCTCCCACTCGAGCGGCGCGTCGGACGAGGTCAGCACATATTTGTTGATGGCCTGGAATTTGGCACCGATCGGCTCGTCCTGGTTGTAGGGCCAGTGCGCCGCGAAAATGTCGTAGGTCCTCCGCCCCAGTAGCAGGTCGAAGTCGCCATCGAACAGCTTGCCGACCGGCCCGGACATGCTTTCGTCCCAGAAGCCGGTCGCCCAGCCGCCGAACCGAAAGCCGCTGCTCGGGTCCTCCTCCGGTCCGCCGGGCGCCTGCATGACTCCGTCGAGTGAGATGAAGACGGCGGCGGTCAGCTTACGCATCGGCGGTCTCGCCCTTGAGTGCCGCTTCGATCTTCGCAACATCGATCTTGCGCATCATCATCATCACCTCGAACGCGCGCTTCGCTGCGGCCTTGTCGGCGCTGGTGGTGGCGTCGAGCAGCACGCGCGGCGTGATCTGCCAGGAGAAGCCCCATTTGTCCTTGCACCAGCCGCAAGCGCTTTCTTCTCCGCCATTATCGACGATCGCGTCCCAATAGCGGTCCGTCTCTTCCTGGTTCTCGGTCACGACCATGAAGCTGACGGCCTCGTTCGGTTTGAAATTGGGCCCGCCATTGAGCCCGACGAAGTCGCGCCCGAGGAGGGTGAACTCGACGGTCAGTTCGACGCCTTCTTTGCCGCCCGGAAAGTCGCCGGGCGCGGTGTTGACCTTGCCCACGCGGCTCTCGGGAAACACCGAAGCATAGAATTCCGCGGCCTTGCGGGCCTCGCCATGATCGAACCACAGGCAGGTGACCATCCTGGTTGGCGGCGTCACCTCACTTCTCCAGCGTGTTCACGAACGGCTCGAAGCCGCCCCAGAACATCCGCTTGCCGTCAAACGGCATGTCGCCGTCCGGCTTCATCTCCGGATCGGCCATGATCTTTTCCCAAGCGGAGTCGCGGGTCGCCTTGTCAGGCCAGACGATGAACGAGAAGACGACATTCTCGCCGTCCTCCGCCTTCACCGCCCTGAAAAAGTCGGTGGTCTTCCCGGGCTCGAGCCCGTCGCCGAGCGCTTCGACGGTGCCGAGCGCGCCCAGCCCGGTCGCCTTGGTCGCGAAAAACTCGGCCATCTTGCGATAGTCGTCGAGCTTCTCGTCTTTCAGCGGAAGTACGAATCCGTCGATATAGCTCATGCTGCTTCTCCTTCGGGTTGATGTTGCGCAAAAACGGCGAGCTGGTCGGCAAGCGCGCGCTGGAAGGCTGGCCTCGCCTCGCCGCGTGCGACGAAGGCGGCCAGATTGCTGTGTTGGGCGACAAGGTCGGTGTGCCGCAGCTGGCGCAGCACAGCCACCATCATCAGGTCTGCGATGGTGAAGCGGCCTTCGAACCACTGCTTGTCGCCAAGCCCCTCCGACAAAAGCTTCAGCCGCGCATCGATCCTTTCAACCACTTGCGGCCGGCGTTGCTTCGTCCACTCCTCGCCTCGGTTGAAGATGTCGATGGCGATCAGCTCGAAAAACATCGGCTCGACGCTGTTGAGCGCGGCGATCAGCCAGGCGATGGCTCGCATCCTCGGCGCCGTCTCGGAGGGAAGCAGCCGCTCGTCCTGCAGGCCGAGGTGGATCAGGATCGCGCCGCTTTCGAACAGCTGCACATCTTCGTCGCGGTAGGCCGGGACCTGACCGAACGGCTGCTCGGCGAAATAATCCTGCGGCCGCGGTTTGGTCGCGTCGAGGAGTCGCACCCGGTAGGTCCGGCCGATTTCCTCGAGCGCCCAGCGGACGCGAAGGTCGCGCACCAGCCCGGCGGCGAAGTCCGGCACCCAGCGAAAGGCCGTAACTTCGCAACTGGCGTTCGGATCGATTGGCATGCCGTCTGTCCTCTATGTCTCCGGCGTGGCCGACATTGTGTTACTCGATTCGCTTGCCTTTTGCGCTCGTCAGTCCTAAATTGCAACTATGAAGTTAATAAAGATAACCTGATGGAGCGGACCGAAGGTAAGCGCGGATATGACGATGCCTGCGGCACTGCCCATGGGCTGGAGCTGATCGGCGAGCGCTGGGCGCTGCTCGTCCTGCGAGAATTGCTGCTGGGCCCGCGCCGGTTTTCCGATCTCAAGGCCGACTTGCCCGGAATAAGCGCCAATGTGCTGATCCAGCGGCTGACTGCGCTCGAGGAGCGCGGGCTGGTTCGCAGGCGCCGGCTGCCGCCACCGGCATCGGCCCAAGTCTATGAAGCAACCGAGTGGGGGCTGGAGGCGGAGCCGGTGATCCAGACGCTCGGGCGGTGGGCGGCGCGCTCGCCGGCGCACGACCCGACGCTGCCCTTGAGCGGCGTTTCCATCCTGCTGTCGTTCAGGACGATGCTCGATCCCGCGCGCGCAAAGGGAATCGAGGCGACCATCGGCTTCCGCTTCGGCGAGGACCGTTACGTCGGCCGGCTGCACGGCGGCGGCTTCGACGTCGAACAGGGCGATCCGGATGAAGCGGACGTAATCTTTACCGGCGCTCCGACGCAGCTGGCGGCGGTTGTTTATGGGGGCGTCCCCCTTGATGCGATCGCAGTCGAGGGAGACGTGAAGCTTGCCCGGCGGTTCGTGACGCTGTTCCCGCTGCCGCCGAAGGCGGAATGACCCGCCATATTGAGGCGAATGCCGCCATGGCCTAAGGCGCCAGCGATGACCGAACTTTCCAACGTGAAGCCCGAAAGCCGCGGCGAGACGGTGATGTCCGCACCCGACAAGCAAGTCGGCGTCCGCGAGCTGTTCGGACTCGACAGCGATATGCAGGTGCCCGCCTTCAGCGAAGCCGACGAGCGGGTTCCCGACCTCGACCCGGCCTATGTCTTCGACCCCACCACCACGCTCGCCATCTGCGCCGGCTTCTCGCACAACCGCCGGGTGATGATCCAGGGCTATCACGGCACCGGCAAGTCGACCCACATCGAACAGGTCGCGGCGCGATTGAACTGGCCGACGATCCGCATCAACCTCGACGCCCACATCAGCCGCATCGACCTCATCGGCCGCGACGCGATCGTGATTCGCGAGGGCCAGCAGGTGACCGAGTTCCGCGAAGGCCTGCTGCCCTGGGCGCTGCAGCATCCGGCGGCGCTGGTGTTCGACGAATATGACGCCGGCCGGCCCGACGTGATGTTCGTCATCCAGCGGGTGCTGGAGGCGGAGGGCAAGCTCACTTTGCTCGACCAGAACCGGGTGATCCGGCCCAACCCCTGGTTCCGGCTGTTCGCCACCACCAACACCATCGGACTTGGCGACACCACCGGCCTCTATCACGGCACCCAGGCGATCAATCAGGGCCAGATGGACCGCTGGAACATCGTCACCACGTTGAATTATCTGCCGGCCGCGACCGAGGCGCAGATCGTCCTCGCCAAGTCGGGCGAATACGATCATGAGGGCGGCCGCGCGGAGGTCGACAAGATGGTCAAGGTCGCCGAGCTGTCGCGCCAGGGCTTCGTCAACGGCGATATCTCGACGGTTATGAGCCCGCGGACCGTGATCAGCTGGGCCCAGAACGCGCTGATCTTCGGCGACGTCGGCTTCGCCTTCCGGGTGTCGTTTCTCAACAAGTGCGACGATAGCGAACGGTCGCTGGTCGCCGAATATTATCAGCGGGTGTTCGGCCAGGATCTGCCGGAAAGCGTTGTCGGGAAGACCGATTAGCCGTCGTGGCTGACCAGCTCGACCGATTCCGGCGAGCGCTTGCCGGCGCCGCTCGGGCGATCGCTCGCGATCCGGAGGTCGAGGTCGCTTTCGCATCGGAAGTGGCGACCGCCACAGGCAAGACCGCGCGGGTGCCCTCGCCCGGAAGCGCGATGCAGCCACGGCTGGTGGCTGAGGCGCGCGGTGCCGCTGATTCGCTGGCGCTTCGGCTGCGCCATCATGACGACCGGCTTCATTCGACCCAGGCGCCACTCGATCCCGATGCGCGGGTGGTGTTCGACGCGCTGGAAACGGCCCGCGTGGAAGCGCTCGGCGCGCGGAGGATGGACGGCATCCGCGACAATCTCGCCGAGCTGACCGAAGCGCGGGTCCGAGGCGACGCCATAGTGCGCGCCCGAAACGCCGAGGAAGTGCCGCTGGCGACCGCGGTCGGATTGCTTGCGCGCCAGCGGCTGACCGGCGCCGCGCCGCCGGATGCGGCTCGCCGGGGGCTTGAGCTGGTGTCCGGCTGGATCGAGGACAAGGCCGGCGCCGAGTTCGATTCGCTGGCAATGACCCTCGACGACCAGGCGGCGTTCGCCACCGTCGCACGCCGACTGCTCGAGGATCTGGAGCTGGCCGCCGCGGCCGACACTTCGCAGGAGCCGCCGGAGGACGGCGGCGAGGAGGATCAAGACGACGAGGGCGGCCCCGAAGACGGCGACGAGGATGGCGAGGCGGCGCCGTCATCCGGCGAAATGGAGATGCGCGCCGAGGAGTCGGACGGGGCCGACGGCGACGACCAGTCGCAGGAGATGGAGGGTAGCGACGACCAACTTTCGGACTTCGACGAGGCGAGCGACAGCAGCACCGCCCCGCCCGGCCGCCGCAACTGGGAAACGTCGCCGCAAACCGACTATGCGCCGTTCACCACCCGTTACGACGAGATCGTCGAAGCCGGGGAGCTGTGCGACGAGGAGGAGCTGAGGCGGCTGCGAGCCTATCTCGACCAGCAGATGGCCAGCTCGCAGAGCGTCGTCACCCGCCTCGCCAATCGCTTGCAGCGACGGCTGATGGCGCAGCAGACGCGCAGCTGGGACTTCGACCAGGAGGAAGGGCTGCTCGATGCCGCCCGTCTTGCCCGGGTGATCGCCAGCTCCGGCCAGCCGCTGAGCTACAAGGTTGAGCGGGAGACCGAGTTTCGCGACACGGTGGTAAGTCTGCTGATCGACAATTCGGGATCGATGCGCGGCCGTCCGATAGCGATCGCGGCAATCTGCGCCGACATTTTCGCCCGGACTCTGGAGCGGTGCGGCGTCGCCAGCGAGGTGTTGGGCTTCACCACCCGCGCCTGGAAGGGCGGCCAGAGCCGCGAGGCGTGGCTGTCCGAGGGGCGGCCGCCGCACCCCGGCCGGCTGAACGACATCAGGCACATCATGTACAAGCGCGCCGACGAGCCCTACCGGCACGCCCGCCGCCACCTCGGCCTGATGATGCGCGAGGGCCTGCTCAAGGAGAATATCGACGGCGAGGCGGTGCTGTGGGCGCACAACCGGCTGCTAGCGCGGCCGGAGGAACGGCGTATCCTGATGGTGATTTCGGACGGCGCCCCGGTCGACGATTCGACCGCGTCGGCGAACGGCGGCGCCTATCTGGAAAAGCATTTGCGGCAGGTAATCGACTGGATCGAGCGCAAGTCGCCGGTCGAGCTGATCGCAATCGGCATCGGCCACGACGTCACCCGCTACTATGGCCGCGCGGTGACCATCATGGATGCCGAACAGCTTGGCGGGACGATGATCGAGCAACTTGCCGGATTGTTCGAAAGCCCATGAAAAACGCGGCGGATGCAAATTGGGCCCGGGCGATTGCTCGCACCGGGCCCGCCCTCGATACGCGACTCGAGGGTAGCTGTCCGGCCGTGGCCGATTTGAGGTGACCAGGAAAAGGGGAAAACCCAGTCACTTGAGGTGCTTATGCCGCGGGTAGGCGCAACCGAAGCTGAACGGCCGGTGCAGCGGCAGTTCAGCAGATTCACCCCGCTGGCGATCATCCTGCTGCCGGTCGCGATCCTGCTCGCCGCGATGGGGCTTGGGAACACGCCCGACCGGCAGCAACTCGGGCCAAGGCTCGTGCCGCTGACGATCGAGCGTCTCGACCTCTCGCCGGGCGCGAACTCGGCCGGCCGGACCGTCTGGCAGCTGACGGCCGACGACCCCCGGTTCGGGGGCGTCTCCGCACTTGCCGTTGATGACGAGGGGTTGGTGGCGTTGACTGATGCCGGTGCCGTGCTGCGCTTCGCGCAGCCCGATGAGGGGCAGGCGGAGGCCCTGATCGACGATCTGCCTGACGGGCCGGGCGACGGCGGATTCAAACAGAACCGGGACTCCGAAGCGCTGCTGCGGGACCCGTCGGGCCGTGGCTGGTGGGTCACGTTTGAGCGGCACAATGAGTTGTGGCTCTATGATTCGGCGTTCGGGCGCCCGCTTCGGCGGCTAGCCATTCCGGCGGATCGCCTGGGGGAGAACAGCGGGATCGAAGCCATGGTCGCGGATGGCGGCGATCTGCTGCTGATTGCCGAATCCGGCGCCGGGTCGATGCGGACCGGGAGCCGCGTCGGTTGGCTGCCGATCACCGGGCAGCTTGGCCGGGTTTCGGACGCCGCGGCATTGCCCGACGGCGACCTGCTGCTTGTCGAGCGCCGGCTTACGCCGCTGGGTTTCGTCAATGCGCTGGTCAGAATTCGGCCTTCGGGCGCGGGCTTCGAGATAATCGCGCGGATGCCGCTGCGGCTCGGCCCGCTCGCCAATGTCGAGGCGATCGCGCTCGATCGACGGGGCGACGGGGGGCTGCGGGCGTGGCTGATGACCGACGATAATTTCCAGCGGCCGTTGCGGACGCTTGTCATCGCGGTGGAGTTGCCGCCCGACCTTATCGGGTGAGACCGGCAGCCGGTCGCGGCTCAGGCGGCTTGGCTGCGCTTCTTGGCGATTTCGCGCTTGAGCTTGCGGGCTCGGGTCGACAGCTTCTCGTCGCTGGTCTTTGTGAGCCAGTTGTCGAGACCGCCGACATGCTCGACCGAACGCAGCCCGTTGGTCGACACGCGCAGCTTGACGCTCTGCCCGAGCGCGTCGGAGAGCAAGGTCACGTTCTGCAGATTCGGTAGAAAGGTCCGCTTGGTCTTGTTGTTGGCGTGGGAAACATTGTTGCCCACCTGCCGGCCCTTGCCGGTCAGCTCGCAAACGCGCGACATCGGTTCGATCCTAGGTTTGACTGGCGGGCTACAAAGGCCCGGAAAGCGCCGCGAGTTACCCGCTCGGCCATCATGCGTCAACCGGCGCGGCGCAACCGCCGGACGGTCACTGCGTTAAAGGCGAGCAGTTGTCACCCGAAGGGAAAGCGGATGCGCGCCGTCCTCCTCATCCTGATCTTGTTCGTCGTTGCCCTCCTGGCGGCGGTTGCGACGGGATTCATCGACATCCGCCAGACTCGCTCTGCCCAGGCGCCGAACATCGACCGGACGGAAAATGGAATCGCGGCCCGCGGCGGACAGGCACCGACGTTCGATGTCGAGACCGGCTCCATCTCGGTCGGCGCGCGGCAGGCCAACGTCACCGTCCCGACCGTCGACGTCACTCCGGCCGATCAGCAGCCCACTAACTACATCGTCGAATAGGCTTGATCGCCCGTTTCGCCCGTCCGTGACAGCGGGCCCGGGCCGCGCTAGCCGGCAGACATGAGTTTTCCGCTGCCGTCTCCGATGCGCCGAGCGCTTGACCTTGCCGCCGAGGCGGCGGCCGCGGGCGAAGTTCCGGTCGGCGCCGTCATCACCTGCGACGGCGAGATTGTCGCCGAGGCGCGCAACGCGATGCGCGGCTCGCTGGACCCGACCGCCCATGCCGAAATGGTCGCGCTGCGCCTTGCGGCGGATGCACTGGGCCGGCCGCGGCTCGATGGCTGCACCTTGTGGGTGACGCTCGAGCCTTGCGCGATGTGCGCTGCGGCGATCGGCCTGGCAAGAATCGGCTCGCTGCGCTTCGGCGCCGAGGATCCAAAGGGCGGCGGTGTCGTCCACGGCGCCCGAATTTTCGCCCAGCCGACCTGCCATCATCGCCCCGAAGTCCTTGGCGGCATCGGTGAAGAGCTGGCGGCGGCGCAGCTGCGGCGCTTCTTCGAGCAGCGAAGATAAAAAAGGGGCGCCCGAAAGCGCCCCTTCCGATCATGATCCTGTTCGCCTGCTATTGGGCATAGCCCTGCTGGACCGGGACGACCTTGATTTCGACCCGGCGGTTGGCGGCGCGACCGGCATCGGTCGCATTGTCGGCGATCGGCATGGTCTCGCCATAGCCCTGCGTTGCGATCCGGACCTGGGCAACTCCGCGAGACATGAGATAGTTCGCGACGGCCTGCGCCCGCTGCTCGGAAAGCCGCTGGTTATACTCATGGGTACCGACGGAATCGGTGTGGCCGAGCACGTCGATCATCGTCGATGGATAGGCGCCGAGGGTCTGCGCGACTTCGTTGAGTGTCGCCTGGAACTGTGGCTTAACTGCGAAACTGTTGAAATCGAACGTGATTCCCGACGGCATGCGCAACAGAAGCTCGTCGCCCTGGCGGATGACGTCGACGCCCGTGCCGGCGGTCTGGCGGCGAAGGTCCGCCTCCTGGCGATCCATGTAGGCGCCGACCGCGCCACCGGCGACGGCACCGATACCGGCACCGATGATTCGTTCCGTGCGGTCATTGCGGCCGCCGATAACGTCGCCGAGCAGATAGCCGGCGCCGGCGCCGAGCACTGCGCCGATCGCGGTTCGGGATATCCGCTGGTTGCCGGTTTCGGGGTTGGTGGTACAGGCCGCGGTGGTGACGAGAGCGCCGCCGGCGGCGAGGGCGGTGAGGATTTGAAAGCGACGCATGTTGAAAATCTCCACTTGGAATTGGGGTAGTGTGCAACACGCAAACCGGTCGCCTGCGGCATTGTTCCGCAGGTGAACCGAATGTGAACAGTTTCGAGCCGCTTGTGAACTTTGGCGGCTCGTTTAAGAACGAGCGAGCGCCATGAGCGATCCGCTTCTCCCCTTTCCCTGGCTGGACCTTTTCTTCATCTTCGTGCTGATCGCCCTGAACGGCGTATTGGCGATGAGCGAACTGGCGATTGTCTCGTCGCGCGAAGCACGACTGAGGGCATTGGCAAAGACCGGCAGCCGGGGTGCTCGCTGCGCCCTGCAACTGATCGCGGAGCCGGGTCGCTTTTTGTCTACCGTCCAGATCGGGATCACATTGATCGGCATCCTCGCAGGCGCATATTCCGGCGCGTCTCTGGGCGAGCCGGTCGGGCAGCGATTGGCGTTGCTCGGGCTCGAGGCGGAAATCGCTGCCAGCGTCGGCTTCGGACTGGTGATCATCCTCACCACTTACGCCGCCCTGATAATCGGCGAACTGGTGCCGAAACAGTTTGCGCTGCGATCGCCCGAACCAGTCGCCGCCGCCATCGCCCGTCCGATGCGCTGGCTTTCGACCGCGACCGCCCCGGTCGTCTGGGTGCTCGACCGCACCAGCGCTCTGGTTTTCCAGCTGCTCGGGCTAGACCGGGAATCGAAGTCCAGCGTTACCGCCGAGGAGCTGCATCTGGTGGTCGCCGAGGCCCAGACCGCCGGCGTGCTCGACGAAAGCGAACGGGCGATCATCTCCGGCATCGTCCGGCTGGCCGACCGGCCGGTCCGGGAAGTGATGACTCCGCGGATGGATGTCGAGTGGATCGACATTCGCGCCTCGGGCGAGGAGCTTCGCGCGGCACTTGCCGAGACGACCCACAGCCGGCTGCCGGTGGCCAATGGCTCGGTCGACGATATCGTCGGCGTGATCCAGAGTCGCGACCTCCTGCGGGCGACGCTGGAAGGGCGCGAGCTCGAGCTCCACAGCCTTGCCCGGTCGGCACCGGTGATACCCGATCTGATGGATGCGATGGACGCATTGGCCGTGTTGCGAAACGCCGAGGTGCCGCTAGCGCTGGTCCATGACGAATATGGTCATCTCGAAGGGATCGTTACTCCCGGAAGCATCCTGGCCGCACTCGCCGGCGCATTCGCGCACGATGTCGACGAGGATACCGACCCGCCGCTGGTCGAGCGCGACGACGGCAGCTGGCTCGTTTCCGGCGCCGCCAGTGCCGATCTGCTAGTCGATCGGCTCGGCATGCGGATGCCCGACGACCGGGACTATTCGACCGTCGCCGGATTCGCGCTGTCGGTGCTCAAGCATCTGCCGGACACTGGCGAGAAATTTGTCCACGATGGCTGGTCGTTCGAGGTCGTCGACATGGACGGCCGCAAGATCGACAAGCTGATCGCTTCGCCGTCGGCGAAGCGCAAGCGCGAGAAGGCCGCCGACGCAGAAGCATCGGACTAGCAAGCGCGGGCTATCGGGAATGCGCATGCTCGCGCGCGAAAGCCGCCGCCGCGCCGAACAGCCCGGGCTGCGGGTGGGTCACGAGCTTGACCGGCATCTCGTCCATGCGCCGCTCGAAACGCCCCTTGGCGATGAAGCGGTCGCGAAAGCCCGATTTCGCCAGCTGATCGGCAAGGCGCAGGCCAAGCCCGCCGCCGATCACCACTGCCACCGCGCCCTGAGCGAGGGCGAGATCGCCGGTGACGGCGCCGAGGCTGAGGCACAGCCGCTCGAGCGCGGCCGCTGCGAGGCTGTCGCTGCCGGCGATCGCGGCGTTCCACAACGCCTTCTCGTCGCGCAGGGTCGGCGGCCGGTTCTCGATCGCCGCCAATGCCAGATAGATGTTGACCAGGCCGCGGCCCGACACCAGCCGTTCTATCGACACCCGTCGAAAATTCTGGCGCAACTCGGTGAGGATGCGGTCCTCGAGGCTGTCCAGCGGCGCGAAGTCGATATGCCCGCCCTCGGTTTCGATCACCTCGTAGCTATCGGTGCGACGCAGTAGCGCGGCGACACCAAGTCCGGTGCCGGGGCCGACGATAGTGATGACGCCAGTGTCGGGAAGCGGCTTCGACGGACCACACAAATGCCGAAATTCGCTCTCGCCTAGCGCCGCGACGGCATGGCCGACTGCGCCGAAATCATTGATGATGGTGATTCGCTCAACCGCCAGCGATTCGGCGATCTGCGCCGGCCGGATCACCCATGGATTGTTGGTCAGCTTAAGCAGTTCGCCGCCGACCGGGCCGGCGAGGGCGATCGCCAGCTCGTTCGGCAGCGCGTGGCCAGTGCGCCGACCATATTCCTTCCACGCCGTCTCAAAGCTGGCATGCTCTCGGGTCTTCAGCGTCACCGGCTCGTCGAGGCCGGCGATCAGGCCGCCGTCGTCGATGTGGGCGATGGCGAAACGGGCGTGGGTGCCGCCGATGTCGCTGGCGACGATCTGCCTCACAGCTGTTCGGCTTCCATCAGCGCCAGCATCGCCGAGGCGCCGCGCTCGGCCTCGTCGGCATTTGCCCGCATCATCGCGAATAGCTCGCGCCCGGTCCCGACCGGCGGCGGCGGTGGCGGCTCGGGATCGCGCGCCATCAGGTCGACTCCGACCGCCTCGAGCAAGCCTTGCTCGGCCGACAGCCGGACGATGTCGCCGTCGCGGAGTCTTGCCAGCGGTCCTCCGCCGAGCGCTTCGGGCGAGACATGGATCGCGCCCGGCACCTTGCCGCTGGCCCCCGACATCCGGCCATCGGTAACCAGCGCGACCCGTTGCCCGCGGTCCTGGAGGACGCCGAGCGCGGGCGTCAGCTTGTGCAACTCCGGCATGCCATTGGCTCGGGGACCCTGAAAGCGCACGACTACGACCAGGTCGCCGCCAAGCTCGCCGGCCTGGAAGGCGTCGAGCACCGCCCGCTGGTCGGTAAAGATTCGCGCCGGCGCCTCGATCGTCCAGCGCTCGCGCTCGACCGCGCTGATCTTCATGATCGCGCGGCCGAGATTGCCCTCGACCAGCCGCATCCCGCCGTCGGGCTGGAAGGGATCGCCGGCGGGCCGAAGAATGTCGGTATCGAGGCTGTCTCCGGCCTCGCTCCAGACCAGCGCGTTGCCCTCGATCGCGGGCGTGCGCGTCCAGCAGGAAAAATCGTCCGCCCCGGCGGTGACGGTGTCGGCGTGCAGGAGTCCCGCATCGAGCAGGGTGCGGGCGACGAAGCCGATCCCGCCAGCCGCGTGGAAATGGTTCACGTCGGCCGAGCCGTTGGGATAGATTCGTGTCAGCAGCGGCACCGCGCGGGACATCTCGTCGAGATCCTGCCAGTCGAGCAGGATTCCGGCCGCCCGGGCAATCGCCGGTAAATGGATCGCATGGTTGGTCGAGCCGCCGGTAGCGAGCAGCCCGACGACGGCGTTGACGATCGCCTTTTCGTCGACAACCTCGGCCAGTGGGCGATTGCCGTCGCGGCCAAGCTCGGCAAGCCGGTGGACGGCGGCTCGGGTCAGCGCCGAGCGCAACGGCGTGTCGGGGTTGACGAAAGCCGCATTGGGAATGTGCAGTCCCATCAGCTCCATCATCATCTGGTTGCTGTTGGCGGTGCCGTAAAAGGTGCAGGTGCCCGGTGCGTGATAGGATCGGGACTCGGCCTCGAGCAGCTCGTCACGATCGGCCTTGCCTTCCGCATAGAGCTGCCGGATACGCTGCTTTTCCCGATTGGGAAGCCCCGACGGCATTGGCCCGCCGGGCACCAGCAGAGTCGGCAGATGTCCGAAGCGCAGCGCGCCGATCAGCTGTCCGGGGACAATCTTGTCGCAGATGCCGAGCAGCGCCACCGCCTCGAACATGCCGTGGCTCAGCGCCACCGCGGTCGACAGCGCGATCACGTCGCGGCTGAACAGCGACAGGTCCATCCCGGCTTCGCCCTGGGTGACTCCGTCACACATCGCCGGAACGCCGCCGGCAACCTGCGCCGTCGCCCCGACTTCGCGCGCGTAGAGCTTCATCTGCGGCGGGAACCTGCCGTAGGGGGCATGCGCCGACAACATGTCGTTGTAGGCCGTGACGATACCGATATTGGGACCCTTGAAGCCCTTGATCCGCTCCTTGTCCTCCTCCGAGCCGGCAAAGCCGTGGGCGAAATTACCGCACGACAGGCGCGGCCGGGAAATACCACGCTCGCGCTGCTCGGCCATCAGGGCAAGGTAGCGCCGCCGGGTCGGCTTCGATCGCTCGATGATGCGGTCGGTGACTCGCGCGATGCGTTTATCGATCATCTTCCGTTCGCCCGTTTGGGCGATCCTCATTCATGCCAGCTGATTCCGTCGCGCTCGGTAAGGGCAATCGCTGCCGATGGCCCCCAGTTCCCCGCCGCATAGGGCCGCGGGGCGATGCCCGCTTCATCCCAGCCGCCGCGGAGGCCGTCGATCCACTGCCATTGCGCCTCGACCTCATCGCGCCGGACAAACAGGGTCGGGTCGCCCTCGATCAGGTCGAGCAGCAGCCGCTCATAGGCGATTCGCCGGCGCTGATCCTCGAAGGCGTTGGCGAGGCCGAGGTCGAGCGGCACTTCGCGCAGGCGAATACCCGAGCGATCGAGACCGGGCATCTTGGCCATCATCAGCAGCCGGATAGTCTCGTTCGGCTGAAGTCCGATCACCAGCTTGTTCGGCTTGGTGGTCGCGCCGCGCGCGGCGAAGATCGAATGCGGCACGCATTTGAACTGGATCAATATTTCGCTGGTGCGCCTCGGCAGGCGTTTGCCGGTGCGAAGGTAGAAGGGGACGCCCGACCAGCGCCAATTGTCGACATGCGCCTTCAGGGCAACGAACGTCTCGGTGGTGCTGGCGCGGCCGAGCTCTTGCTCATATCCGGGGACGGTCTCTCCATCGATCGCGCCGCGCTGATACTGGCCGGTGACGCAGTGCGCGGCGGCGGTCGCCGGATCGATCGGGCGCAGCGATCGCAGCACCTTGACCTTTTCGTCGCGGACCGCGGTCGCGTCGAAATCGGTCGGCGGCTCCATCGCCACCAGCGCCAGCAACTGCAGCATGTGGTTCTGGACCATGTCGCGAAGCGCGCCCGCCCGGTCATAATAGTCGCCGCGGCCCTCCAGCCCGATGGTCTCGGCGACGGTAATCTGGACATGGTCGATGTGTGCGCTGTTCCATAACGGCTCGAACAGCGAATTGGCGAACCGCAGCGCCAGCAGATTCTGTACGGTTTCCTTGCCGAGGTAATGGTCGATCCGGAAAATCCGCTCTTCGGGGAAGGCGGCGGCGACGGCATCGTTGATCGTCCGGCTGGATTCGAGATCCGATCCGAGCGGTTTTTCCAGCGCCATCCTTACGGTCGGGCAGGCCAGCCCGGCGGCCGCCAGCCCGTCGATCGTCGGCTCGAACAACGACGCCGCGGTCGACAGGAAAATCGCCACGCCCCTGCAGGGATCGCCGACCGCCTTCGCCAGCCGGGGAAAGCCGGCGGTGTCGGTTGCGTCGAGGGCGACGTAGCGAAGCCGTTTGAGGAAGCGTTCGGCGACTTGTTCATCGTAAAAGCCGGACGGCAGATGCTGCTCGAGAGCCTCGCGTGCCGCCGAGCGATACTCGTCGTCGCCAAGTTCGCTCCGCGCCGTTCCGATCACCGCCAGCTCGGCGGGCAACAGCCCGTCGGCATCGAGCCCGTAAAGAGAGGGCAGCAGCATCCGCCGCGCCAGATCGCCGGTGGCGCCGAACAGCAGGAGGGTGGAAGCTTTCACGAAATCATCGCAGACCGCACCACGCTACAATTTGCCGAAGCGTTGTTCGAAGCCGTCTTCGTCGCCGCGCGCCAGATAATCGGCCTGCTCGACGATCTGGTCGCGCCGCAGCCGTCCGCTGAACGGACCGAGATGGGAGTCCAGCCGCTCGACTTCCGACGGGGGCAGACGCGCGATCTGGTCGAAGCGGATGATTCCGCGGGCATTGAGCAGATTTGCGAATTTCGGGCCGACGCCCTTCAGCCGTCGTAGGTCGTCGGGCGGGCCCGACGCGCCGGGAAGATTGGCATGCACCGGCGCCTCGATGATGTCTCCGGTGACGTCGCTCGCCGCCGCGGTGACGCTGTCGGAAAAACCGCGCCCCTCGCCTGGCGCGCGATCGAGATGCGCCATGTGCGGGCGGGTCGGCGCCGAATCGCTCAGCTTGATCCGTTGTCGCGGGCGAAAAGCGAGGTAGCCGACGATCACGCCGATCAGCAGCGCAATCAGGATTACCGGCAGATAGTCGCGAATCAGCTCAACCATTCACCATCTCCACTCGGCATTTGCGCGGCGGCGCAGCTCGACCAGGTACGCAAACAGCAGTCCGATCGAAAAGCCAACCAATGCCATCAGTTCCGCGATCAGCAACAGCGGGAGGTCGAAGTCGCTACGTCGCTGATTGTCATCCACCCAGCGGGCGCCGCCGGCGCCGGGGATGGTGCCCATGATCCGCACCAGCTCGGTTTGCTGGAAATCATCGGCGGGGCCGGACAGCAGCAAGGTCCGGGTCAGCGGCTGCCGCGCCAGGCGGGCGTCGATTTCGGTCATCTCCAGCCGGTCCAATTCGGCGCGCGCCGCGCTTTCGATGCGGTCGGCGATCCGATCCGCGGTGCCGGCCGGCCCATGCCAAAGCGCCGTCAGCCCAATAACCAGGACGATGCCGACGGCGAGCAGGGAAGTGCGGCCGATCATGTCGCTCGCTCCAGCTCGCGCCAGCCGATGTCGCGGCGATGGAAGCCGTCGGCGAAATCGATCTGGTCGATTGCCCGATAGGCACGCGCCCGCGCCTGGGCGAGCGTATCGCCGAGCGCCGTCACTGCCAGGACGCGCCCGCCACGGGCGATCAGGCCGGCTTCGCCACGCGCCGTGCCGGCATGAAAGACGGTAACGCCCTCGACCAGCTCGGCGGCCTCGATCGCCCTTATGGCGCCGCCGCTGGCCGGAGCGCCGGGATAGCCGCGAGCGGCGACGACGACGGTCATTGCATGCTGCGGCGACAATACCGGCGGGTCGGTGTCGGCAAGGCGTCCGGTGGCGACCGCATGCAGCAGTCGGGCGAAATCGCCGTCGATGCGTGGCATAATCGCCTGGCATTCGGGATCGCCGAAGCGGACATTATATTCGATCAGCATGGGCCCGTCGGCGGTCAGCATCAGCCCGGCGTAGAGCAGGCCCGAGAAAGGCGTTCCGGCCTCCGCCAGAGCCACCGCCGTCGGCGCCACGATCTCGTCCATCGCCTGGCGCTCGAGTTCCGGCGTCAGTACCCGCGCCGGGCTGTAGGCGCCCATGCCGCCGGTGTTGGGCCCGGTGTCGCCCTCGCCGACCCGTTTGTGGTCCTGCGCCGATGCCAGCGTCACCGCAGTGGCGCCGTCGACCAGCGCGAACAGGCTCGCTTCCTCGCCGTCGAGAAATTCCTCGATCACCATCGGCCCGTCGCCGGCGGCGGCGATCGCACGCTCGGCTTCGCCGCGGGTCATCGCCACGGTGACACCCTTGCCGGCGGCGAGCCCGTCGGCCTTGATCACCACTGGCTCGCCGAATTCTCCGAGCGCCCGTCGCGCGTCGGCTTCGGTCTCGACCCGGACGTAGCGTGCGGTCGGGATGCCATGGTCGCGGCACAGATCCTTGGTGAAGCCCTTCGATCCCTCGAGCCGCGCCGCTGCGGCATTGGGGCCGAACACCGCAAAGCCGGCTTCGCGCAGCGCATCGCCGACGCCGTCAACCAAAGGAGCTTCCGGGCCAATGACGACCAGGCCGGCATCGATCCGGCGGGCGCAGTCGATCACTGCGGTCGCATCGCACGGATCGATCGCCGCGCAATCCGCCCAGCGGGCGATTCCCGGATTTCCGGGCGCCGCGACGAGATCCTTGCAGCTTGGCGATTGCCTCAGGCGCCAGGCGAGCGCATCCTCGCGACCACCCGAACCCAGAAGCAGGATATTCATGGACCTCCCCGAAGACAGCAGT
>CAYUWJ010000065.1:0-11602 GCA_964448315.1 uncultured Sphingomonas sp.
GTCCTTGATGAGAACGCCGTCGTTGAGCCGCATGCGGTGATTTTGCGCGCCGCCCATCCGAGCCGCATATTTGTCGAGGTTGCGAAGCCCCGGAATGGTCTTGCGCGTGTCGAGCAATACGGCGCCGGTGCCGTCGATCGCGTCGGCATAGCGCCGAGTCAGAGTGGCGATCCCCGACAGATGCTGGAGCGTGTTCAATGCCGAGCGTTCAGCGGCGAGCATCGCCCGGGCGTTGCCGTCGAGCCGCATCAAGACGGTGCCTGTCGCGACCGACTGGCCGTCGCGCGCCGGTATCTCGATCGCGATTTCGGGGTCGAGCGCCTGGAAAATCGCCGCCGCAATGGCGAGCCCGGCGACGGTGATCGGCTCGCGGCAGACCATCTCGGCGGTGAAGCGGGCGTCGCCGGCGATCGTCGCCGCGGAGGTGACGTCGCCGCCCTCGCCGAGATCCTCGGCAAGCACGCGTTGCACAAACTCGTCGATATCGAGCGAAGGGTCGAGCGCTTGCGTCATGCGCTGCGTCTAGGCGAGAGGCGCGCCGCTCGACAAGCTAGCCGGCCGGCTCGGTCACCGACGATCCCGAAATCCGCCAGTGATCGTCCTCGCGGACGTAAAGCTGGGCGTCGCCGGGGATGAAGCTGTCTTTCGACCAGGTCTGAACGGTCACCGTCACGCCGTCGTCGGCGATGTCGATCTGGTTGAAGCTCTGCTCCTCGTCGCGCAGCCGGTGCGAGGTCGCGGTTCCGGCCTGCACCACCAGCGAAGGCCCGGCGCGGGTAACGAGGTCGCGCGCGCTGTGGGCCGTCGCGCGATGGTTGTGGCCGGCGAGCAGCAGGTCGACCCCGGCCTCGGCGATTGCGTCGAGCGCAAGCTCGCTGCGGCCGACCGCCTTGCCGATAAGCTCGCCGACGGGAAGCGCGAACAGCGGGTGGTGGGTCACCAGGATGCGCATCGATTTGGGGTCGGTGCGGGCGAAGGTTTCGCCGATGAACGTCAACTGCTCGGCGTTGATCCGGCCTTCGCTGAAGGTCAGCGAGCGCGCGGTGTTGATCCCAAGTACGGTCGCGCCCGGGATCTCGTGCACCGGGCACAGGGTCTCGTCGACGAAGCGCTTGTAGCGGGTCAGCGGCGACAGGAAGCGGCGCAGCACATCGTACAGCGGCACGTCGTGGTTGCCGGGCACGCCGAGCACCTCGTGCCCCGCCTCGCGCAGCGCTTCGAGGAAGCGGCATGCCTCCTGGAACTGCTCGGTCCGGGCGCGCTGGGTGAAGTCGCCGCTGATGACGACGAGGTCGGGCTTGGCCTCGTCGATGCGTTTCGCGACCGCTTCGACCAGCGCCGGTTCGTGGGCGCCGAAGTGGAGGTCGGACAGATGGATCAGCCGAGCCATAGCAAAGCAACGCGCTGGCGGCGCGGCGGTTCACGGCTTAAACCGCCATCATGGACCGCACCGAAGCGAATAGCGGCACGCGCGAAATTGCCGAACGGCTGCGGTTCGACGGTCCTGCGCTTGAGAGCTGGCTGGACGCGCATGTCGCGGGCTATTCCGGCCCGCTGACGATCAGCCAGTTCAAGGGCGGCCAGTCCAACCCGACCTATCGGCTCGACACGCCGTCGCGAAGCTATGTGCTGCGCCGCAAGCCGCCGGGAAAAATCCTTCCCGGCGCCCATGCCGTCGAGCGTGAGTATCGAGTCCTCGCGGCCCTCGGGGCACAAGGCTTCCCGGTACCGCGAGTCCATGCGCTGTGCGCCGACGAGGGCGTCATCGGCACCGCCTTCTATGTGATGGACATGGTCGAGGGCCGGATCGTCTGGGACGCGCATTTCCCGGGGCTCGATAGCGCCGCCCGCGCCGCCCATTTCAACGCGATGAATGCGACCATCGCCCAGCTTCATAGCTTCGACCCGCAAGCCATCGGGCTCGGCGACTATGGCAAGCCGAGCGGCTTCGTCGAACGGCAGGTCGGGCGCTGGTCGAAGCAATATCTCGGCGACGCCGACGCCGGCCGGATCGCGGCGATGGACAGGCTGGTCGACTGGCTTGCCAGGCATCTTCCGCCCGACAGCGGCGACAGCCGGATCGCCCATGGCGATTTTCGCTGCGACAATGTGATTTTCGCGTCCGAAGCGCCGCGGATCGCGGCGGTGCTCGACTGGGAATTGTCGACGCTCGGCGACCCGGTGGCGGACTTCACCTATCATTTGCTGATGTACCGGATGCCGGCCGGCATCTTCACCGGCCTTGCCGGCCTCGAGCTCGACGCGCTCGGCATCCCGTCGGAGGATGAGTATGTCGCCGCCTATTGTGAGCGCACCGGGCGCGATCATTTGCAGAGCAAGGATTATCTGATCGTCTTCTGCCTGTTCCGGCTGGCGGCGATCCTGCACGGCATCAAGGGCCGCCTGGCGCGCGGCAACGCCTCCTCGTCCCATGCTGCGCAGATGGTCGAGCGGCTCGAGCCGCTGGCCGAACTCGCCTGGGCGGAGGCGCAGAAGGCGCGGCTGTAATGTGTTGGGAAAAGCCCTCCCCGATTGCTCGGGGAGGGCTTTTCTAACGCTTCGGCGCTTAGTTGTTGCCGCCGCTCGTCCCGTTGACCGGAAAGCCGCGCTTTCTGAGCAGCGCATCGACGTCGGGATCGCGGCCGCGGAACTGGCGATAGGCATCGGCCCGATCGGTCTCGTTGCCGGTCGACAGCAGATATTGCCGAAAGCGGTCGGCGGTCGGCCGGTGGAACGGATCGCCCGCTTCCATAAACGCCGCCCAGGTGTCGGCGTCCATCGTCTCCGACCACAGGTAGGAATAATAGCCGGCCGAGTAAGCGTCCGACGAGAATAGATGGTTGAACTGCGGCAGACGGTGCCTCAGCACGATCTCGTCGGGCATGCCGATCTTGGCCATCGCCTCGCGCTCGAACGTCTTGGGATCGATGACGCCATCGGGATCGGTGTGCATCATCATGTCGGCCAGCGCGGCGGACAGATATTCGACCGTGGCGAAGCCCTGGTTGAAGGTCTGTGCCTGCTGGATTTTGTCAACCAGCGCCTGCGGCATCGGCTCGCCGGTCTGATAATGCTTGGCGAAGCGCTGCAGCACAGGCGGAGTCAGCAGCCAGTTCTCATATACCTGGCTGGGATATTCGACGAAGTCGCGCTGCGATCCGCCGAAGCTCGGATAATGCACGTCGACCAGCAGATAGTGGATCGCGTGACCGAACTCGTGGAACAGCGTTTCGGCGTCGTCGAGGCTGATCAGCACCGGCTGGCCGGGTTCGCCAGGCGTAAAATTATTATTGTTTGACGCCAGCACGATGTCGTCGTCGACCAGGCTCGCCCGGCTGCGGTAGGTCGTCATCCAGGCGCCCGACCGTTTGCCTTCGCGAGCGAAATTGTCGAGGTAGAACAGGCCGACGACATCGCCGCTGCGCGTGTCGGTCACCTCGAAGGTGCGGACGTCCGGATGGAATACCGGGACTGAGCCGGTATTTTCCTTGAAGCCCAGATCATACAGCTGCTCGGCCGTCCAGAACATTGCATCGACCATATTGTCGAGCGCGAAATAGGGTTTGATCTCGTCCTGGCTGAGGTCGTAGCGCTGCTTGCGAACTTTCTCCTGATAGTAACGATAGTCCCACGGCTCGATGGTGAGATCGTGGCCGAGGCTGGTGGCCATCGCCTGCTGGTCGGCGACCTCCTGTTCGACGCGCGCGACGGCCGCCGGCCAGACGCGGTTCATCAATTCCATCGCCCGCGCCGGGGTCTTGGCCATCGTGTCCTGCATCCGCCATTCGGCGTGGTTGTCGTAACCGAGCAGATCGGCGCGGTCGGCGCGAATCTTGACGATCTCGGAGATGATCGCGTTGGTGTCGTTGGCGCCGCCGGTATCGCCGCGGTTGACGAACGCCCGCCACACTTTTTCACGCAGCGCGCGATCGTCGGCGAAGGTCAGCACCGGATCGACCGCCGAGCGCGTGTTCTTGATGGCGTAAGTGCCGGCCGGCTGCTGGCGCTCGCGCGCAGCGGCGGCAAGCGCTGACATCACGTCGGCCGGGACGCCCTGCATCTCGGCTTCGGTGGCGCTGATGTAGGTGCTTTCGTCGGCCAGCACGCGCTCCGAGAAGGTGGCGAACAGCTCGGCGAGCCTCTGATTGTAGGTGGAAAGCTGCTGCTTCTGCTGCGGATCGAGATTGGCGCCGCGCCGCACATAGCTGTCATACATGCGGGTCAGAAGGCGGTCTTGCTTGGCATCGAGGCCGAGCGTCGCCTTACTGTCGTGGAGGGTCTTGATCCGCTGGAAGAGGTCGGGATTGAGCGTGATCTTGTCATAGGCCGCGGACAGCTTGGGCGACCATTCCTTGTCGAGCGCCTGATATTCGGGCGTCGTCATATTGCTGGTCATCACGCTGAACATGGCGAGGACGTTGCCGAGCCGGTCGCCGGCTCGCTCGAGCGCCTCGATGGTGTTCTCGAAGGTCGGCGGCGCGGGGTTGTTGGCGATCGCCAATACTTCGCGCTGCTGCTCGTCGATGCCGAACTGGATGGCTTCGGGAAACAGCTCGGGCTCGACTGCGGTCCAAGGCGGAACGCCGTCAAAGGGCCCGGTCCAATCGGCCAGCAGGATATTGTCGGGAACCGCCACGGGCGCGGCGTGAGCCGCCGCTACCGGATTTGCGATCTGCGCCGCCGGCTGGCCCTGCGCGTTGGCGACACAGCCGCCAAGCGCGACGAGAGAAACCATGGCCGTCCCGGCCAACATCTTCCTATTCATGCCAGATCCTTAGAATGTGAAATTTTCCTGCCGCATCCCTTGAAGGGCGGCAAAGACGACCGCAATCGGCCATTCGATCAACCGCATATAGCAATCTTCAAGTGAACCGGAGGTGACGCCGCGATTTAAAAGCCCATGAACAGCAATAGTTTCACGTCGATCGAAACGCCTTTCGCACGCCGCGAAGCGATAAACTCCGGAATCTTTCCGCGCGGCACCAGATGGACTTCGATATCTTCATGATCGGTTCCGCCGCCATCGCCGGTCTTGCGCGGACCAAAAGCGCGAACCAGCGTGAAGCTTTCGGCGACCATGCCCGGCGAGCTGTGGAAATCGCCCAGCCGCTCGATCCGTGTCGCGGTGTAGCCGGTTTCCTCCTCCAGCTCCTTCAGCGCGGTTTCTTCGACGCTCAACGTGTCGCCTTCGTCTCCGACCAGCCCCGCCGGAAGCTCGAGACAGCGGCCGCCAACCGGCACCCGATGCTGCTCGACGAGCAGCACGCTTCCGTCGATCTCGGCAAGGATGACGACCGCGTTGGTGCTGCCGCTGCGCGACACAAATTCCCAACGCCCCTGTTTGAGCGCACTGATATATTTGCCTTGCCAGACTATTTCGGGCGGGCCGTCGTCGTCGCCGCTCATAGCTCGATCAGCTTGTCCGGGATCTCGTTGGGGTTGTCGCGGCTCTTGGGGAAATGCTCGGCCAGCACCGCGCCGATCAGCTCGACCGCGGCGGCGATCCCGTCGGCGGGCCGCCCGGCCTTCACTTCGACCAGCAGCGCGGCCATCGCCTCGCCCCAGGTCTCGGGGGTGGTGACGGCGGTGATCGCCTGGTCGGCGACGATTTCGGCGCGATGCTCGCCCATCGACAGATAGATGAGGATTCCGGTGCGCCCCTCGGTCCGCCGTTCGGCAGCGGACTTGAAGACCTGGATCGCCCGCCGCCGCACCCGGCGCGCCTTGGTTGCGCGTGGGGTCAGCGCAAGTCGCAGCGGCATGTAGCGCAGGATCAGCAGCACGAAGGTGAACTTGGCCACCGCCAGCACCAGCAGCAGAGTCAATAGCTCGCGCAGGCTCGGCTCGGGCCGCCAGCCGCCGAGCAGAGTGTCGAACCAGAACAGGAGCAAAGGCGGGTAGGCGGCAAAGCCGGCCAGCGTCGCGATCAGGACCAGCACCGCCCAGTGCAGCGCGACGTCGTGATAGCGATCGCTGAGCTCGGTGGCGACCGCGACGATCTCGCCGTCGCTGTCGCGCTCGGCCGCGGCGATCGCGGCGCTGACCTGGACATGGTCGGCTTCGCTGAGGTGCAGCATCACCAGCCTCCCGACGCGCCGCCGCCGCCGAACGAGCCGCCGCCGCCCGAAAAGCCACCGAATCCGCCGCCGCCGAAGCCGCCGCCTCCGCCGCCCCAGCCACCGCCGCCGCCCCGCGCACCGGACAGCGCGCTAAGCCCCCACAGGATCACCGCGACATCGCCGCTATCGAACCCTCGGCGGCGGCGGCCCTTGCCCTGCGACCGGTAACGACTTCCCCGGACGCCGCGCGACAGCGCTCCGATGATGGTAAAAAAGATGACCATCATGAAAATCACCGGCAGGAAGCCCGGACGCTCCTCGCTCCGTGCCGCTTCGCTCGCCTCGACCTCAGCCGCGCGGCGCGCCGCTTCCTCGGGCGGCAGCCGCATCAAGCCGATGATCTGATCCGCACCGGCAGCGATGCCGCCGGCGAAGTCGCCGTCGCGGAAGCGCGGCAGGATGGATTCGCGGATGATGATGCTCGACATGGCGTCGGTCAGGAAGACGCGCGCGCCATAGCCGGTCTCGATCCGCACCTTGCGCTCATTCGGCGCGACCAGCAGCACGACTCCGTCGTCCTCGCCCTCCTGGCCGATTCCCCATTCGCGGCCGAGGCGGTAGCCGTAATCTTCGATCGTCCGGTCTTCGAGGCTGGCGACGGTGGCGATGACGAGCTGGCGGCCGGTCTGCTCCTCCAGCGCCGCGAGCTTGGAGGTCAGGTCGAGCTCCTGCTCGGGCCGCAGCAAATCCGCCTGGTCGACCACCCGGCCGGTCAGCTCGGGAAAGGTCTGGGCCGGGGCGGCCGTGGAAAAGAACAAAAGCGCGAACAGCCAAACAATCGTCATTCCCGCGAAGGCGGGAATCCCGCGCCTTGCATCTTTGGAAAACAGCGGGACCCCCGCTTTCGCGAGGGTGACAGGTCGAAGGGTCACCGCTGCTTCGCCTCAGCTCGCGTCGAAATCGACCGTCGGCGTGGCGTCGGACCCGGCGGCGGCCTCGAACGGCACCTTGGGCTGGGCGCCATAGAAAATCTTGGCGCCGATCGCGTCCGGGAAGGTGCGGATCGTCGTATTATAGTGCCGCACCGATTCATTATAGTCGCGCCGGGCGACCAGGATCGAATTCTCGGTGCCCTCGATCTGGCTCTGCAGGGTGAGAAAATTCTGGTTGGAGCGAAGCTCGGGATAGGCTTCGAACGTCGCCAGCAGCCGGCCGAGCGAGCTGCCGAGCTGCGACTGGGCCTCGCTGAACGCGCGCACGCTCTCCGGGTCGTCGAGGTCTTCGGCGCTGAGATTGATGCTCGATGCCCGCGACCGCGCTTCGGTCACCTCGGTCAGCACCTCGCGTTCCTGCTCGGCATAGCGGCCAACCGTCCGCACCAGATTGGGGATGAGGTCGGCGCGGCGCTGATATTCGCTCTGGACGTTGCCCCAGGCGGCATTGACCTGCTCGTCGGCGGTCGGCACCGAGTTGAGACCGCAGCCGGCGAGGCTCAAGGCGGCAACCGGTGCCAGCAATCCCATCCTGCGAAATGCGCTCATCGTCAAAATCCCCTGCTCACTGCAACTGGATGGAAAGTAGAGGGCGCGGGACCCGCTTTCAATCGCTGCCGGAACAATTAGACTGGTGCCAGGATCGATCGGGGGATTGCATGCTTTCCGAACTGCTGATTTTGGCCGCCGCCACGCCGGAGCTTGACGCCGTCGACGATGCCAACCTCGCGCTCGTCACCTGCGGTTATGCCGCGTACCGCCATGCAAACGAGCAAGACCAGGCGCTCGATCAATTTGCCCGGACGCTGTCGTCTCGTTGCTCCAACGAGATCGCGGACATGCGGCGAACGGTCATCGCGCTGGATGTCTCGAGAGGCAGGAGCAGGACGGCGGCGACCGCGAACGCCAACACTCAGATCGCCGACTTCCGTGCGCGCCTCGCCAGCCAATATGCGAGGCGCGCCGAGATTGAAGCGCAACTTCGTGCGCTGGAGCGCGCCATGCGCGAGGAAGGGATGATCAATGCTCAATGAATTTCGCGATTTCGTCGCCCGGGGCAACGTCCTCGATCTTGCCGTCGCCGTCATCATCGGCGCGTCTTTCGCGACCATCACCGCCAGCCTGACCGACGACATGATCATGCCGGTCGTCGGCGCAATCCTCGGCGGGCTCGATTTCGCCAATCATTTCGTCCTGCTCGCGCCGATCCCCGACACGTTCCAGGGCAATCCTTCAAGCTACGCCGACCTCAAGACTGCCGGCGTCGCGGTGCTCGGCTGGGGCCAGTTTATCACGGTGCTGATCAACTTCCTGATCCTCGCCTTCATCATCTTCCTGCTGGTTCGCTGGGCCAACCGGCTGATGCGCCGCGGCCCCGATGCGCCGACCGGACCGACCGAGATCGAGCTGCTGACCCAGATTCGCGACGAATTGAAGCGCGGGAACTAGCCGGCGGACGCGGCGGCCGCCGACGGCGCCTCGGCCGCGAGCCGATCCCGGGCGCGCGAAACCATCTGCTGGAATCGCGGATTGTCGTGCAAGGAAACCAGGTCGGGATCGATCTGAATGTGCGTCACCAGCATCGCGTTCATCTTGTCGACGAACGAGTCGAGCAGGTCGAGCGCAGCTTCATGGTCATGCAAGCGCCCGGTTAGCGCGCATACCAGATTGTAGCGCATGGTCTGATTGTCCGGGTCCATCAGCAGCGCGCGCTCGATCCATTCCTTGGCCCGTTCGCCATTGCCAAGCGTCGCCAGCGCGCCCGCGCCCATGCCCAGGGCGGAGCCGTTCGACGGGTCCTGCGCCACCGCCTTTTCGACCCGTTCGACCGTCATCCGCGCCGTGCGCTGCTCGCCTTCGGGATCGTTCAGTGCATAATAGCAGGACATCAGCAGGCCGGTGGAATGATAGTCGCTGTCCATCAGCGCCGCCGCTTTTTCGAAATAGGGAATGGCGTCCTGGTTCTTGCCCTGACGAAACAGCAGCCTGGCCGCCTCCATATTCACTTCCCACGATTCCGGACCGAGCTGGAGCGCGGTCTGAATCTGCGCATTGGCGTCTTCCGGACGGCCCTCCTCGTCGGCGAGGTAGCGGGCCTTGATGCAATGCGCCTCGGGCAGGTTGGGGTCGAGCGCCAGCGCGCGCTCGGCCGAAGCCAAGGCATCCTCGGGCTTGTTGTGGAAGAAGCGCAGTTCGGACTGGGCCAGCGCCATCAGCGCCCACGCCTGGGCGTAGTCCGGATCGATCGCCGTTGCCTGGCGGCAGATTCGCACCACCACTTCGTCCCGCCGGCTGTTGCCGTCGTTGCCGCTGATCCAGTGCTGCCGCGCCATCAAGTAGAGATTGTAGGCCTCGACGCTCGAGGTCCCGCGATGCTCGATCGCCTTCTTCTCCTTGGGCAGAAGCTTCAATCGCAGCGCCCCAACGATCGCCTTGGAAATTTCGTCCTGGATGGCGAAGATGTCGGTCAGGTCGCGGTCGTAGCGATCGGCCCAGACTTGCTCGCCCGCATTGGCGTCGATCAGCTGGGCATTGATGCGTACCCGGCCACCGGCCTTGCGAACGCTGCCCTCGAGCATGTGGGTGACATTGAGCTGCTGCGCGAGCTGCGCGAGGTCGACCGTCTGGCCCTTCATGCTGAAGGCGATGTTGCGGGCGACGACCGACAGCGCCGAGACCTTCGACAGGTCGGTGATGATGTCCTCGCTGATGCCGTCGCTGAAATATTCCTGTTCGGCGTCACCGCTCATGTTGATGAACGGCAGCACGCAGATCGAGACCCGGCGCGCCGGCTCGGCCTTGCGCCCGGACGGTTCCTCGGAGGCGGGCGCCGCCCCGACCAGCGAAGCGATGCTGCCTTCGACCTTGCGCCAGCCCGCGGCGCTGGTGTCGCCGGTCCAGCTGGCAAGGTCGGCGCACTGGATCTGGTTGAACGGCATCGGCGGCAGCGCCCCGTCGATGCTGACCTGGACCAGTGTCCCGGCCTCACGGGCGACATCTGCCTCGGCCCGCACCCATTGCGAACGGGCCGCATCGGCCGACCAGACGACCACCACCGCCTTGGCGGCTTTCAGCCGTTCCTCGATGACTTCGCTGTAGGCGCGATGGGCGGGAAGTTCGTCGTCGCGCCAGACGCTGTATCCGGCCGTACGCAAGGCCTCGGCGACCTTGTGCGCCTGGTCTTCGGAAGAGCGGGCGTAGGATATGAAAATATCGGCCATCGACCCCCCTTCCTAGCCAGCCCACTCGGGAATGCGAGCCAATAAAGCAATTTCCGGACGCGCGAAAGCAGAAGGAAGCTGTTGCTAGCCGGCGGATGCGGCAACCGCCGGTGGCGGCTGTGCCGACGACGCAAGCCTTTCTTTGGCGCGCGAGACCATATCCTCGAACCGCGGATCGCCGCGCAAGGCGGCCATGTCGGGGTCGATCTGGATATGTCCGACCAGCACCGCGTCCATTTCGTCGACGAAAGACGCCAGCATGTCGATCGCGCCCTCCGTGTCGTTCAACTCGCTCGCCAGGGCGCAGGCGAGATTGTAGCGCATCGTCAGATTTTCCGGGTCGATCATCATCGCGCGCTGAATCCACTCCCGGGCGCGAGCGTCTTCGCCAAGCAATGCCAGGTCCAACGCCCCCATGCCCAGGGCGGCGCCGTTCGACGGATCCTGCGCCACGGCTTTTTCCGCCCGTTCGACCGTCATTCGCGCGGCACGCTTCGCGCCTTCGACGTCGCCCAACCCCTTGTAACAGGTCACCATCAGGCCGGCGGAGTGATAGTCGCTTTCGACCAGCGAAGCCGCCTTGGCGAAATGGGGGATGGCCTCGGCAAAGCGCCCGTTGCGCAGGTAAAGCAGCGCGGCTTCCTTGTTCGTCTCCCAGGATTCGGGGCCGAGCTCGAGCGCATATTTCACCTGCTCGATCGCCTCGTCATATTTGCCTTCGTCGGCAAGATAGTGTGCCCGAATGCAATGCGCCTCGGGCAGCTCCGGATCGAGCGCAAGCGCGCGCTCGGCGGCGACGCGCGCGTCGACCGGCTTGTCGTAGCGAAAACGCAGCTCGGACTGGGCCAGCGCCAGCAGCGCCCAGGCCTGGGCGTAATCGGGATCGATCGTCGTTACCTGCTTGCAGATGCGAACCACCACCTCGTCGCGGCGGCTGTCACCGTCATTGCCGCTGGTCCAGTGCTGGCGCGCCATCAGATAGAGGTTGTAGGCATCGACGCTGCGCGTGCCGCGGTGCTCGATCGCCTTCTTCTCCTTTGGCAGCAGCTTCAGCTTGAGCGCGCCGACGATCGCCTTGGAGATCTCGTCCTGGATGGCGAAGATGTCGGTCAGGTCGCGGTCATAGCGGTCGGCCCAGACATGATCGCCGGCCTTGCCGTCAATCAGCTGGGCGCTGATCCGCACCCGGCCGCCGGCCTTGCGGACGCTGCCTTCCAGCACATGAGTGACGTTAAGCTGCCTGGCGAGCTGGGGGACATCGAGCGGCTTGCCCTTGAAGGTGAAGGCGGTGTTGCGGGCGACGACCGACAGCGCCGATACCTTGGACAGG
>CAYUWJ010000066.1:0-9831 GCA_964448315.1 uncultured Sphingomonas sp.
GTCATGTCCGTGGACGAGCCTTTCGAACCTCCGCTTCGCCCCGCCGACGAGCTGACCCTCAGCATCGATGGCTGGGAGGGGCCGCTCGACCTGCTGCTCAGTCTGGCGCGGTCGCAAAAGGTCGATCTTGCGCAAATCTCGATCCTCGCGCTGGTCGAGCAATATCTCGCCTATATCGCCGACGCGCGGGCCCTGAAGCTCGAGATCGCCGCCGACTATCTGGTGATGGCGGCATGGCTCGCCTACCTCAAATCCTGCCTGCTGCTGCCCAAAGAGGCCGAAGCCGACCCAAGCCCCGAGGAGATTGCGCTCAGGCTGCAGATGCGGCTGCAGCGGCTCGACGCGATGCGCGAGGCGGGGGCGCGGCTGTTCGGCCGCGACCGGCTCGATCGCGACGTGTTCGGCCGCGGCGCTCCGGAGGGCCTGCGGCTGGTCCGCAAGTCCGCCTGGCAAGCAGGTCCGTTCGATCTGTTCGCCGCCTATGGCGCGGTCAAGGCGCGCGGCTCGCCGCCGATGCATATCGTCCACGCGCGCTCGGTAATGACCCTGGAGGAAGCGATCGAGCGGGTCGAACGGATGATCGGTGCGGCGATCGACTGGACGGCGATTGAGGCCTTCCTGCCGGTCACCGACGATCCCCGGTTCCGCCGCTCGGCGCTCGCCTCCAGCTTCGTCGCCGCGCTCGAGCTCGCCCGCCGGGGACGGCTCGACATCGCCCAGGACGCGCCGTTTTCGCCGATCACGGTGCGGGCCGCCTGATGGACGAGTTCGCGCGGGCAGTGGAGGCGACGCTGTTCGCTTCGGCAAATCCGCTGAGCCGGGAAGAGATTGCTCAGCACGCCGGCGACGGCGACGTCGATGCTGCTCTGGCCGCGCTCGCCGATCATTTTGCCGGCCATGGCATCGAGCTGGTTGAGCGCGGCGGGCGCTGGCACTTCCAGACCGCACCCGACCTTGCCCATCTGCTTCGCCGGACCCGCGAGGAGCCCCGCCGGCTATCGCGGGCGGCCACCGAAACGCTGGCCATCATCGCCTATCACGAACCGGTCAGCCGGGCCGAGATTGAGGCGATCAGGGGCGTGCAGATGTCGCGGGGCACGCTCGACGTGCTGATGGAGGCGGGCTGGGTGCGGACCGCGGGTCGCCGCGAAACCCCCGGCAGGCCGCTGCTTTATGCGACGACCGGAGATTTCCTCGCCCATTTCGGGCTCGGCTCGCGGCGCGACCTGCCGGGCATCGACGATCTCAAGGCGGCGGGGCTGCTCGACCCGCTCGACGAAGGCAGTTTCCAGCTACAACTGGAAAGCGAAGGCGATGACGACTAGATAGGGGCCAAGTCAGCCATATCGGAGCGAGCACATGGGCTCTTTCAGCCTGATCCACTGGATCATCCTCGGCGTCATCATCTTGCTATTGTTCGGCGGCAATCGTTTCTCGGCGATGATGAGCGACGTCGCCAAGGGGCTCAAAAGCTTCAAGCAGGGTCTTTCGGAGGACGACAAGGCCGAAGAGACCCGCACGCGCGACCCGCGCTCGCTGCCGCCGCAGGGACAAGCCCCCGATCGGCCGATCGACGTCACCCCCGAACCGCGCCGCGACCCGGATCCCGTCCCCAAGGACGACGACAGGACCGGCGTCTAGCTCCCGTTAGAGGGAGCGGACCGGCCGATGTTTGGAGTCGATCTTAGCGAATTCATAATCGTCGCGATCGCGGCACTGCTGTTCATCGGCCCGAAGGAGCTCCCCGGCGCGATGCGCAGCATCGGCCGCCTGATCGGCAAGATGCGCGGCATGGCGCGGCATTTCACGTCGGGGGTCGAATCCATCATCCGGGAAGCCGAACTGGAAGAGATGGAAAGCAAGTGGCGCGACGAGAATGAGCGTATCATGCGCGACTATCCGGCGCTCGAATCCCAAATCGCCGGGGAAGAGGGGGATGGTGAGCAGCCGGCGCTGCCGTTCGAGCCACCGACCGAGAAGCGCGAGCTGCCGTGAACGATATCGACGAATCGCGCGCGCCGCTGCTCGATCATCTGGTCGAGCTCAGGCGCAGGCTGCTGTGGTCGGTCGCGGTCCTGATCGGGCTGTTTTTCGTCAGCCTCTATTTCGCCAAGCCGATCTTCGCCTTCCTCGTTCAGCCCTTGCTCGCGGCGGGGCAGGGGCGGATCATTTTCACCGATATTTTCGAAGCCTTCTTCGTCGAGGTGAAGGTGGCGCTGTTCGCGGCGCTGATGCTTGGCTTCCCCTATTTCGCAACGCAGATGTGGAAATTCGTCGCGCCCGGCCTTTACGCCCGGGAAAAGCGGGCGCTGCTGCCGTTTCTGCTGCTGACGCCGCTGTTCTTCGGCGCCGGCGCCGCCTTCGCTTATTATGTGGCGATGCCCTGGGCTCTGCATTTCCTGCTGAGCTTCGAAGGCGAGGTCGGCGGAGTCCAGCAAGATGCGCTGCCCGGCGTCGGCAACTATCTGAGTTTCTGCACCCGCTTCCTGTTCGGCTTCGGAGTCGCCTTCCTGTTGCCGATCGTGCTGATGCTGCTCGAGCGGGCGGGCCTTGTGACGAGACACCAGCTGGCCAAGGGGCGCCGCTACGCAATCGTCGGCGCATTCGCGATTGCCGCGGTGCTGACGCCTCCCGATGCGATTTCGCAATTCATGCTCGCTGTGCCGCTATACGCCCTCTACGAGCTGGCGATCGTGGCGATACGGCTAACGCACTGGCGCAGGCGCCGGAGCGAGTCAGGCGCAGACGCTCCCTCGACGGAAGGTTCGAACGGCGGTGATCCGGAAAGCCCCAAAAATGCGGGCCCGAAATCGCCACCGGGGGGGGGGAGGGTTGGCGGTTCCGGGCCCATTTAATCGGATAGCGAGAGCGGGGGGGCAAAAGGTCACTATCCGACTCGCAGAACGCCGGGTCTTCGGTCGCGGTTCCGGGGTCGAGCAATATATTTTTGGTGGAGCCGTAACGATTTAATTGGTTACTGCCGGGAAGACGGGAAGGTCGACACTGTAACGGCCAAGCTTGCGCTCGACTTCGGATCGAAGTTGCTTGGCTAGCCCCGAAATGATCCGTTCGAACTGGATCTTTTCCTTATCCTCCGCCTGTTCCGGGTTCAGGACCGGGCTTGCGATTGCCAGCCGAGCGGTCAGCTCGCTGGTCCGGCGCAGCGTGATCTCGACTGGCTCGTCCGGCCGCGTCAGCATCGCATGCTCGACGATTTCGGTGACAAGGAAGGATATCGAGACCGCCACTTCCTGGGTCGTGTAGGCGCCCTCCATCTCCAGATCGATGCGCAGCGCGCGCGCGGCTTCCGGAGCGCCGGCGCGAAGCTCGGCGGCGAGCTCGGACAGCAGCGGCCGCAGCGAAATTCCGCGTGTTTCCTCCATTTCCGCGAAATGGTTGCGGTGAACGATCGAAAGCGCGCCGACCCGCCGGGCAATTGCCGAATAGGCGGCCTGGGCATGGCGGCTTTCGGCGCTTCGGCCGTGGATGTTGAGCAGCGATGCAACGACTTGCAGATTGTTCTTCACCCGGTGGTGCACTTCGCGGACCAGCCGCCGCTGCCCCTCGACGGCGCCGGCCATTTCGCGCTCGGACTCTTCGACCCGGACGACTGCCCGTTCGAAGGCATCGCGCAAATCCTCGATTTCGGTCGCGGGCCCAAGCTTGCCCGGCACGACGAAATCGCCCTCGCCCGGCTGATATTGCGTGACGGCGCGCTGCAGGCGGCGCAGCGGCAGTACCAGAAGCCGCCTGACAAGCAGCCAGGTAATGGCCGCGGCAATGACCCACATCAGCACCGGCAGGCTGAGCAGCAGTCGCTCGCCGCCGGAGACCATCGCCACGCGCGACTGCACTTTAACTATCAGCTGGCCATTGCCGATCGGCCACTCTGTGACCAGCTGATCGCCTGCGTTGCCGAGCGCAGGATTCGGGTCGATTATCTGCAGTTCGCGCCTGGTGTCCCGGACGGAAAGGCTGGACAGATTGCCTGCCGCCTCGAGCGTCGCCTCGCGTATCTCGGTTACCGGCAGACTGCCGGTCGCCATTCCGCCGATCACTCCGACCCGGAACACCAGCGCGTCTTGATCCGGCGCGGTACGAAGCAATATGTGGCCGGGAGCCACCAGCGGCAGCGAGCCGGTGTCGCCGATATCGCCAACCTTGCAGATCGGGTCGCCTCGGGGGTTCTCGAGCTCGAATTGTTGGGCGACGGCGGGAACGATGGTCAACGATCTTCCGGCGCGTGCGCATGGCTCCGCAGTTGCCCCGTCCATCCGGCCATTGGCAGCGATCCGAAGCGCCAGCGCGTTGCGCGCGACCAGGCTTTCCAGAGCGCGGGCCGCGGTCTGCGCCTGCTGCTCGGATCGGTCGCGAAGCAGCGCATTGGCCTCTTCGACGCTTTGCCAGGCGACCCAGACCAAACCCAGGCCGATCGGCAGCAGCACCGCGGTCAGGATCAGCAGCAGTTTCGCGGTGGTGGGGAGGCCGGTGAACCGCTTCGAGGCTTCGCTCAGCACGCTCACGGTCGAGTCACCGTTGCGTCAGCTGAGCTTGCCGAGCAAGTCCATGAAATCGTCTGGAATTTCTTCGCGGACCGTATCGTCGTAGATCGAACGAAGCGCCCGGCCGAGATCGCCCGACCGCTGCTTACGGCCCTTCTTTTCGCCGGGCATAGTCTTTTCCGCTTTGCTGATTTTCTTGGCGCCGTTCGAGGAATCGCCGTTGTGCTTGCCACTCAACCTCTCGTCCCCCCTTGCGCGGGTGCAAGCGCGCCATTTCCCGACCAATCCTGGCGCGACGGTTCGAACCTTGTACGCACCTAGCTTCGGCGCCGGCGTATCGTCAATTCGACCCGGCAGGCCTTGCAGCCCGGCGGTTCAATTCGACACATAATGGCAACTTGCCGGGCATTGCGGAAACCAAAGCTGCGATGCTTTGTTCCAGCGAAAGCGATATCTCTTGCGAAGGTAGCCAAACGGCAACACACCGTCCTTCGCAAGGGTTGCATCCATACGCACGCATCCGCAAAGGGTGCCCGCGTTCACGACTGGGAGATCCTCGAATCATGTCGCTTGGCCAGGAACTCGCTCCGCATCTGCCATTCTTGCGCCGCTACGCGCGCGCCTTGACCGGGAGTCAGGCGCACGGCGATGCGTTCGTTCGCGCAACGCTGGAAGCGATCGTCGCCCAGCCCGATGAATTCCCTCGCGACGTCGATCCGCGGCTCGGGCTGTACAAGACGTTCCACGCAATCTGGTCGACGGCCAATGTCGAGGAAGGCGAGGGGCCGACCCGGGACTATACCGCTGCGGAAGGAATCGCCCAGGCGCGATTGTCGCGGATCACGCCGCTGTCGCGGCAGGCGCTGTTGCTGACCTCGCTGGAAGGATTTTCGTCGGAGGATGCCGGCTTTCTGATCAGCGCCAGTGCCGAGGACGTCGAATCGCTCGTCGCCGAAGCGCTCGGCGAAATCGAGCGGCAGACCCGGGCCGACGTCCTCATCATCGAGGACGAACCGATCATCGCGATGGATATCGAGACGATCGTTCGCGATCTCGGCCACAATGTTACCGGCGTTGCCGTCACCCGTGACGAAGCGGTATCGCAGGCGCGCTCGCACCCGCCGGGACTGGTGCTCGCCGACATTCAATTGGCGGACGATTCGAGCGGCATCGATGCGGTCAAGGACATCCTTGCGGAATTTTCCGTGCCGGTGATCTTCATCACCGCCTTCCCCGAGCGGCTGCTGACCGGCACCCGCCCCGAGCCGACCTTCCTGATCACCAAGCCGTTCCAGCGCTCGACCGTCAAGGCGGCGATCGCCCAGGCCTTGTTTTTCGACGCGGCGACCGTTCCGGCCTGAGCGTCCGACCGGCGGGAACAGGGTCCTTCAAGGGGCGTTGGCGAAACAAGTTCGTAAGGCCTTGAAGGGACGTGATGAAAGACGATGAACTGCGCGAGCATGTAACGACCACCGAGGCACGTGGGGGTTCCACGCCGCACATGACCCGCTATATATTGGGGATCAGCCTGGTGCTTGTCGTCGTGCTGTTTGCAGTCATCGTTCTCGTAGCGAACTAAGCGATTTATTCCGTTATTTCAGAAGGCTATGGTTTGCGATGAGAAGCGCGACTAATCGTATGCGGGTGACCGGGTGGGGGGACAGTGGTCCAGACGCGCGAAGATAAAGGCAAGCCGGCGACGGGCGAAGACCCGATCCCGCTCTCCGACCCGGAGTTCAAGGATCAGCTCGCCGCCGTGATTCCGCATCTGCGGGCTTTCGGACGGTCGCTGTCGGGAAGCCGCGACCTCGCCGACGATCTGGTGCAGGAGACGCTGCTCAAGGCCTGGGCGGCGCGCAAGCGGTTCCAGGCCGGCACCAACATGCGGGCGTGGACCTTCATCATCCTGCGCAACCTGTTCCTCAGCCAGATGCGGCGCGCCCGCTTCAAGGGCGAGTGGGACGATCTGACCGCATCCAAGATCCTCGCCGCACCGGCAAGCCAGGACCGTCACATCGAGCTTGGCGACATGCAGCGCGCGCTGATGCACCTGCCACAACCGCAGCGCGAGGCGCTGATCCTGGTTGGAGCGGGCGGCTTCGCCTATGAGGAAGCGGCGGAAATCTGCGGCTGCGCGGTCGGAACGATCAAAAGCCGGGTGGCGCGCGGCCGGGTCGCTCTGGAAGGACTGATGACGAGCGGCAAGCTTCCGTCGCGTCGGCAGCACAAGTCCGACCCCAACAAATCGGCATTGCAGACCATCATGAGCGAGGTCGACGAGCTCAGCCGGGACAGGTGAACTGCTGGCGAGTCAGCAAAGCTTGCGAAGCAGCTCGCCGAACGCGCGGTCGCACGACTCCTCGGCGGGCGAAAAGGCGTGCCTCAGGGCGGCGGTTATTCCGGCATGGGCAGGCGGGATATCCACACGGATGATCCTGCGATCCCGGTTAACATCCGACGCCGTCGAGTAACGAGTAAAGGCCATTTGCCGTTGAAAACGAGCGACTAGGGTGAAGTTTCCTTGGATTGTCCGGTTTTCGGAGCGACAAGGATCCTGGAATGGCTGAACGCCGAGGCAAATCGAAGCGTGCTGATGCGGTCCGCCGGGCCGAGCGCCATTCGTCGTTCTTGCGCGAAAGCCTGACGGCATTTCCGGATCTCGCCGAGCGCTTTCTCGAAGACGGCAGCGGGCCGGCGCTGGAAGCGGCGCTCGCCGTTGGGGAGGGGGAAACCGGTGTCGCGCTTCGGCTTCAGCGCCATCGGCTGGCGCTTGCCGTCGCACTCGGCGACCTGGCCGGCGAACTTTCGCTTGAACAGGTGACACGGGCGCTTTCGAGCTTCGCCGACCAGGCGATCGATCGCGCAATTGCCGCCTCTCTCGCTGAGCGGGTCCCGGGCGAGGAGCCGCGAGGCGTGGCCGCGATCGCGCTCGGCAAGCTCGGCAGCTGCGAGCTCAATTTTTCGTCCGATGTCGACCTGATCTTGCTGTTCGACCCCGAAACGATGCCGCGCCGCGAGTGCGACGACCCGGCCGAAGCTGCGGTTCGCGTCGGGCGGCGACTGATCGAGCTGCTGCAGAAACGGACCGCCGAAGGCTATGTCGCACGGGTCGACCTCAGGCTTCGGCCGTCGCCCGAAGTCACGCCGATCGTGCTGCCGGTCAACGCCGCCATCTCCTATTATGAATCGGCCGCGCTGGGCTGGGAGCGCGCCGCATTCATCCGCGCCAGGGCCTGCGCCGGCGATCGGGCACTCGGCGAGGGATTTTTGACGGCGATATCACCGTTCGTCTGGCGGCGCGCGCTCGACTTCGGCGTTATCGACGAAATCCAAACGATGACCCAGGCGGTTCGCGACCATTATGCCCAGGGGCAGGCGTTCGGGCCCGGCTACGACGTCAAGCGCGGCCGCGGCGGCATTCGCGAGGTGGAGTTCTTCGCCCAGGCGCATCAGATGATCCACGGCGGCCGCGACCCGGAGCTGCGCGCGCCGGCGACGCTCGACGCGCTGGCGGCGCTGGCCGAATCGGGACAGATCGAAGCATCGCTCGCCGAGAGTTTGAGCGACTCCTACCGGCGGCTGCGCACGGCGGAGCATCGGCTGCAAATGATCGCCGACCAGCAGACCCACCGGCTGCCCGCCGAGCCGGATGCTCTCGACGCGGTGGCAAGGCTTGCCGGTTTGGCCGACGGCGAGGCACTGATCGCCTGGTTGAAGCCGTCGGTCGACGCGGTCGCTAAAGCCTTCGACGGCCTTGCCGAGGGCGGCGGCAAGACGCTGCCGAGCGAGCCTAAGCGACTGCGGGAGGAGCTTGCCAAGCTTGGCTTCGCCGACACCGACAGCGCGGTTCGGCGGATTGACGAATGGCGTTCGGGACGGGCGCGGTCGCTGCGCTCGGGCGCCGCCCGGACGGCGTTCGAAGCGATGCTTCCGACGTTGCTGGAGGCGATCGCCAAGGGGCGCGACCCGAATCACGCGCTGAATCGGCTGAGCGACATCGTCGACCGATTGTCGAGCGGCATCAATCTCTACCGGCTGCTCGAGGCGCGGCCCGAGCTGGCCCGATTGCTGGCGCGGATCCTCGCCCACGCGCCGGCGCTGTCGGATCAGCTGGCGCGTCGGCCCGAGCTGTTCGACGGCCTGCTCGATTCATCGAGTTTCGAAGCGCCGCCCGAGGCGAGCGAGTTCGCCGAGCTGCTGGCGGAAGCGATGCGCGGCCATCCGTACGACGTCGCGCTCGATCGGGCGCGGCGGCTGGTCAACGAGCGCCGATTCGCCCTCGGCGTGCAGCTGATCGATCTGCGCCGCGACCCGCTGGAGGTCGGCCGCGGCTATGCCCGGGTCGCGGAAGGAGCGGTGATCGCATTGGCCGCAGCGGCGGTCCGCGAGTTCGAGCGCCCGCACGGCCGAATCGACGGTGCCGAGCTTGTCATCCTCGGCCTCGGCCGTCTCGGCGGCGTAGTCCTTACCCACGCCTCCGACCTCGACCTCATCTATCTCCACACCGCCGCGCCGGGCAGCGTTTCGGACGGGCCCAAGCCACTCGGCCCGGCCGACTATTTCAACCGGCTGGCAAGTCGGGTCAGCGCCGCGCTGAGCGTTCCGACCGCGTCGGGGCCGCTGTACGAGGTCGACACCAGACTTCGGCCGCAAGGCGCGCAGGGCATGCTCGTCGTGTCGGTCGAAGGCTTCGCGTCCTACCAGCGCGAGGGGGCGTGGACCTGGGAGCATATGGCGCTGACCCGGGCGCGTCCGCTATTCGGCTCGGCCAAGGCGCGCGAGCGAACCGCCGAGCTGATCGAAGGCATATTGACGATGGACCGCGACTCCGCCGCGACCGTCGCCGACGCCGCCCGGATGCGCGACGACATTGCCCGCCACAAGCCGCCGGGCGGACCACTCGACGTCAAGCTCGGCCCGGGCGGACTGGTCGATCTGGAGTTCGCGGTGCATGTGTTGCAACTGACCCGCCGGACCGGCTTCGACCCCCGGCTGGAAGTGGCGGTGGAGATGCTCGCGAAGGATAATTTGCTTGCCCAAAATATTGCCGATGCACAAAAATTGCTAACGCGCATTCTCATCGCCGCGCGGCTGGTCGCTCCGGATGGCGAGTTCCCCGCGCCCGATACCGGCGCCCTTGTCGCCAACGCCTGCGGCGCCGAGGATTGGGAAGAGCTGCTTGCCCGCCACAATGCGGCGAGGCAGGAGGTGCTGGCGCTGTGGCGAACGGTGAGAGGAGAGTATCAATGATCGAAGAGGGCAGCCGGTCGCCGGCGCTGGAAGTAATGACGAGCGGCGGCGAGGCGATCGACCTGTCGTCCCCGGGGGC
>CAYUWJ010000067.1:0-6834 GCA_964448315.1 uncultured Sphingomonas sp.
CCCTGCCGGGAGCGACGATCGGCGATCGTCTGCCTCAATTCTCATGACGTGCGGTCGTGGCGGAACTGGTAGACGCGCAGCGTTGAGGTCGCTGTGGCCGAAAGGCCGTGGAAGTTCGAGTCTTCTCGACCGCACCATCCCCATTTTTCGCGGACGCAAACCTGTGTTCCTTGCGAATGCGTCGCAGAAGCAGCGGGCTGAAGTCGTGCCAGACGACTATGGGGAATGAAGCGCGTTCGAAGCGATCCGCGGCAACGGCCGGACTTCGATCGCGCCGAGCCGCGCGACCGATTTGTCGGCGCTGACCGTGACGGCGAGCGACAAGTCCGCGGCGACATTGGCGGCGGCGGCGGATTCGGCGGAAATGCGGATCGTGTAGCTGCCGTAGGGCGCGCGCTCGAACAGGAAGAAGCCGTCATAGTCGGTGCGGATGGTGGCGACGCGCCGGCCGGCGGAGTCGATCAGCTCGAGATCGAGCCCTTCGAACCCGAGCCCCCCGCTTTTGACGATCGCCCCTTCGATGTCGGCGCCGCCGACCAGCGCGATATCGACCGTCGCCGAGACGCCTGGCCGCGGCGTCACGACCTGCAGCGCCTTGCGCGGAACCAGCATCGGATCGGCCAGGCTGCTGCTGTCGATGCCAACCGTCATCGGAGTGAAGGTGGCGAGGCCGCCGACCATCACCGCGCCATTGGAATCGGTCGGTTTTTCGACGGTCCGGGTGCCGGTGGTGATCAGCGCGCCCGGCTCGAGCGGCTCGTCGGCATCGAAAACGCCATTGTCGTTGAGGTCACGGAACACCCGCGCGTGGACGACGCCGGCGGCGGCCAGCGGCTGCCTCGAGAAGTTGAGGCCGCGGCTGGCATCGAGGGAAAAGTTCATATTGAGCCCGACCGCCAACGCGCCATCGCTCGCCGCCTCGCCGGTGACGGCGAACGCCATGGTCTCGAATTTCCGGATGTGCGTCACCCGCGCCCGAGCGCGGCGCGAGCCGGCGTCATAGGCGAGCGCGCCCTCCCAGTCGGCATTGTCCGATGCCGACCAGTAAGCGGAAATCGCCGCCGAGCGGAAGCGCGCCGTCGGCGCCACCTCGGTGGTCGCCGAAGCGCGCACTCGAACCTGTCCCACCCGGCCGGCGCCGAGCAGCGAGGCTTCTAGCGTGCCGGGCGGCGACGGGCCGTGGGCGAGATAGCGCCTTTGGTAGCGAATATTGGTCGAAAGATTGAACCGATCGATCGTCGCGGCCAGCCGGCCCGCCGCCTCGAGCTGGCTGCTGCCGTCGCCATTCTGGGTCAAGCGGAGGTCGGCGTTGGCCGGAAGCAGCGTTCGGCCGAGCCGCAACGGCGCATAGACGCCCAGCTTTACCTCCCTGAGCGAAGTTTTTCGGGCGCCGCGCAAGGGAAAGCCGTCGGCGATCAGCCCCTCGGCGCTGAGGTTGACCTTGCCCAGCCGGGCGACCATCTGCGCCCGCGCCGCGGTTCCGCCGCTGCTGTCGCGGGCGGCCGCAACTTCGACCAGCGCAGATCCGATCGCCCGCCGCACCGAACCTTCGACGAAAGTCACGCGCTCGTCCTCGATCAGCATCATCCGCGCCAGCGCCCCGACCGATGTCCGGCTATCGACGCCATGCTCGAGCGACAGCGCCGCCTGATATTCGGGCTGGGTGAAGACATCCGGCCGGTCGTGGAAAGAAATGAGGTCGCCGCCCGGCTGGTTGACCCCGGCCCAGTACCAGGTCTTGCCGGCCGGGACATTGTCCTGGCCGACATTGATCAGCTCGTCGCGCGTCCGGACCTGGCCCTGGGGGCCGTAAAGAACGATGCTGACACGGTTCTCGCCGTAATGAAGCTGAACATCTTCAAATATATAGCGCTGGTCGGCGGTGGCGTGGGCAAAGCCGAGCAGCTCGCCGTTGCGATACAGCTCGGCTTCCCATCCGGTGGGAAGATCGCCCTCGAAGCGGGTCCGGTCGAAGCTGGTCGGCTGGAACAGCGGCCGGTTGGTGACCAGCGCTCCGCGGCCGCTCGCCGACGCGCCGCCGAGCCGGCCGTCGAGCCCGGTAACGTCGCCGAAGCCGAAGTGGGTGGCCGACAAGGGGCCGAGCAGCCCACCGTCGGGATCCGACCGGTAGGCGCGCATCCGCAACGCGCTCGGGAGGCCCTTGTGGTTGGTCGAAACTTGCGCGTCGTAGGACAATCGCGCGATTTCGCCGGCGGCGTAGATCGAGGCCGTGCGGTCGACCTTGACGCCGCTGTCGGCGCGATAGGTGGCGCCGGCGCTGACGACGAAATCGAGCGCCGGGGCGCGCCACATCCGGTACGGCAGCCGCACCTGCGGCAGCGTCGACAAGTCGAATTTCGCCGGCTTCAGCCGTTCGGCGCGCTTGCGCCTTTCGATGGCCAGCTCGATCGGCAGCTTGTCCTCCGATTCCAGTAGCAGGGTCGATGCCGAGGTCAGCGGCTTGACGCCGATTCCGAACCAGCGGGCGAGCGCCACGCTGTCGACGCACCAGCCTTCGGGAGTTTCGCGGATCGTGCCGCTGGCGATCGGCTCGCGGCGCGTGCCATATTCGGCAACTCCAGCCGCGACATCGATCGACAGGCGATGCTCCTCCTTAAACGCCCAACCGCTGGCCTTCTTCGCCGCGAGGTCGATCTTCATCGGCACGTCGAGCGTGGTCAGAAAGTCGCCGAAGACGATGCAGGCGCCCTCGGGCGTCTTGTAGGCGCGGACGCCATCGCCGAGCCGCAGACGACGAAGATTGACGTCGAGCAGATATTGTTCGTCCGAGTGCGCCGACCATTGTTTGGAAACCGGGATCGATGCTCCCGCGGACACCGCGCCGGCGCCAATCGCAAGCAGCGCCAGGGCGCGCTTCAGCCAGGGTGCAGTGCGAGACATCGGGCGGGCCTGTCAGCGCCCCGGATCTAGCGCAGGACCGCCTGAGTCTCGGCGATGGTCCGCGAACCGTCTTCGAACATCTCGACATATTGCACAGTCACCGGACCGCGAACCTCGCCGGCGAACTCCGGGTCGACCGGAATCGCCACGCTCCTGCTGGTCAGCTCATGATAGACGGCGACCGCGCGCTGGATTGCGATCGGGTCTTTCACGCCGGCCTTCAGCACCCGGACCTCGCCGAAGGTCGAGCGGTCGCCCGAGCGGCTAAGGTCGAGGGCGACGACCGACTTGCCGTCACGATTGTCGAGACGGACGTTGGCGATGCCTGCCTCGACATCGAGATTGCCGAGCCGGACGATCAGCGGAATGGTGATTCCGTAGATTGGGGTCAAAGCGAAGCTCAGCCCGGTCGGACGTTCCGCGCTCTTCGCCGTCACCGGCACCGAAGGCGGGATCGCCCGGAACAGCAGATGGACTCGATATTCGCCGTCCGGCAGGCCCTGCGGCGGGCGGGCCGCGATGCGGATCGACTGCGGCTCGCGCGGCGCCAAGGTCACGCGCCGGGGCGCATAGACGATCATGTCGCGGGCGAGCTTTTCGCGCTCGCTCGGCTCGGCGACGTCTTGTAGTCCGCCGTCCGCGCTCATCCGCCGGAACTCGACGGAGATTCGATAGGTCGCCGGCTCGTCGCCGATGTTGTTGAGAATCACCTCGGCACCCCGGCGGCCGTCAAGGATGATGCGAGTTGGCGCAACCAGCAGGTCGCCGATGCCGGCCTGCGCCGGGCGCTGTTGCTGAGCGTCTGCCGGGGCCAGAACCTGGCCCAAGGCGGCGGCGGTTGCGAAAGGCGCGGCCATCGCGGTTGCGACGGCAAGCAAAGTGCCGACAGGATTCATGCTGGCGATCCCCTGTTTTGCTCCGTTCCGGAGCGATCGCCTTCCTCTTTGATCGGTAATGGTTGATTTTCGGTCAACCATCGCCGTTCAACGGCCAGGAAAAAAGGGGCCGCCGTTGCCGGCGACCCCTTGCGTGCGGTCGGCCTGGGCCGTCCGCGATTGGTCCACTTCAGGAATAGTCGACGGTGACGTCGAAGTCGCCGGAATAGACCCCGTCGACGGTCGTCGAATCGACCGTGATCGAGCCGCCGAGCGAGAAGTCGACGCCGGCCGCGCCCGAGTTGCCAAGAAGGACGGAGCCGGGATTGTCGACACTCATCACCAGCATCTGAGTCGGGTCGTTGGCATTGGTCAGAGTGATGTCCGGCGCGCTGATCGTCACCGTCTGGTTGTTGGTGCCGGTGACATTGTACATCGCGACCTGGGTCGCGCCGGAGCAGGTGACGTTGGTGTTGGTGCAGCTGAACACGCCGTCGCTATCGATCGCGACGACCGCGCCGGTCCAGGCGCCGGCACCGAGGAGGATGGTGCCGAGATCGAGGTCCTGAACCCAGGTCAGGGTCAGCGGTTTGATGATCCGCGCGGTTGCCGTGGCATTGCGGTCGGACGGACCGACCGGAGCGGCCAGCGCCGGCGTGGCGGTCAGCGATATCGCTGCGGCCGTCGCCACCAGCGACGTCTTGAGAAACTTGTTCATCCTGATTTCCCCACTTGTTCCAAAATCGTTTCGCCGGCTGGCCGACAGCGGTCTGGTCACCCGTGACGACGGCATTTAACCGGCGGCGATTACGGCTTTCCTCAAGGGAGTGGTTAACGGACCGACAAGGTTTGCACCGGAACGGATCGGATTGTTCAAAGATAGTCGACGGTGATCGCAACGTCGCCGCGATACTCGCCCTCGGCATCGCCGGTAACCAGCAGCCGGCCGCCGAAGCGGAACGACAGGATCCCGGCCGAATCGAGCCGGGCTACCGACGGCAGGTCGGTGGCGACCTCGTCGATCAGGATCCGGCCGCCGCTCAGCGAGTGAAGCTCGATTCGGTCCGGAAGCTCGATTCGGACAATTCGGCCCGGTTCGCCCCGGACCCGCGCCTGCCCGACCATTGCCCGCGGGCTGATCGCGCCGACGGTGCCGGTCACCTGGTGCGAGCCGTTAGGCCGGAGAATCGCGCTGCCGGCGCCGGGAGCCAGCAGGATCAGCCGGTCGAAATCGAGACCGGCCTCGATCTGCAGGCTGATGGCCGCGCCGGCGCCTTGCTCGTCGCGCATCGTCGTCGGTTCTTCGCAAAGCCGGCACTGGGCATAGGTCGGGCCGGCCGCAGCGGCTGCAGCCGCTGCCGCTCCGAGCACCAGGAGGGCGGCCCTGCGGGTCATGGCGAAATACGCTATCGGCCAATGGCTAAAACAGGGTTAATCCGCGGCTAACCCAGCCCGGACTAGGACAGCGAAGAGGATCGCATGACCAGACACACCGACCGAACCGACGCCGAATGGCGCGAGGCCCTAACCCCCGAGCAATATCATGTCCTGCGCCAGGCGGGGACCGAGCCGCCCTTCTCGGGCGGGCTGCTTGGCGTCAAGGACGAAGGCCGGTTTCGCTGCGCCGGTTGCGGCGAGCCTTTGTTCGCCAGCAACGACAAATATGACAGCGGCAGCGGCTGGCCAAGCTTCACCGCCCCGATCGACAAGGATTCCGTTCGCGAGCAGGGCGACGCCAGCCTCGGCATGGAGCGGGTCGAGGTGCGCTGCGCCGCCTGCGAGGGTCATCTTGGCCATGTCTTCCCGGACGGGCCCGGCCCCGAAGGGCAGCGCTATTGCATCAACTCGGCCGCCCTGCGGTTCGAGAAGGCAGCCGACGACGCTTCGAACGGCGACAGTTGAACCGGCGCTTGTCGGACCTCCTTTGAATTTCTATCGCTTGATCCGAGATGGCCAGCAGTAAGCCCGAACCCGCTCGGCGGCCACTCGCGACCGCGTTCAAGGCGCTGCTCTACGTCGCGATTCTCGGGCTTCTTGCGCTCGGCATCGCAGTTGGCGTCGCGATCGCCTCGCTGCCCGGCTATGCCGAGCTCTCGAAGCGGTCCGACCTCGGCCAGATGATCCGGGTCCGCGGCGCCGACGGCTCGGTGCTGGTCGCGCTCGGCCCGAGCTTCGGCGAATGGATCGACTATGATGATATCCCGCCCGAGATGCGGGCGGCTATGATTTCGGTCGAGGATCGGAGGTTTAGATCGCATCTCGGAGTCGATCCGATCGGCGTCGCCCGGGCGGTCAAGGTGCGGGTCGAGCAGGGGCAATGGATGCAGGGCGGATCGACGATCACCCAGCAGCTGGCGCGCAACATCTTCCTGACCAACAGCCGGACTTTCGGGCGCAAGCTCAAGGAAGGCATATTGGCGCTGGCGCTGGAGCGAAAATTTTCCAAGAACCAGATCCTCGAACTATACCTCAACCGGGTCTATTTCGGCGGCGGCGCCTACGGCATCGACGCGGCGTCGAGGCGGTTCTTCGGCCACCCCGCCGACACGCTTTCGCTAGGCGAGGCGGCGATCATCGCCGGGCTGGTCAAGGCGCCGTCCAACTATGCGCCGACCGCCGACGTCGAGGCGGCCCGTGGACGCGCCGCGGTGGTGCTCGAGTCAATGGTCAAGAACGGCTTCGTCAGCGCCGCCCGAGCGGCCGCGGTCGACCCGGCCGAAATCAAAGTTGAGCCGAACGCCAAACAGGACAGCGTCCGCTATTTCACCGACTGGGCGTTGCCGCAGCTCGACACGCTGATCGACGAGACCAGCGAGCCGATCGACGTCTGGACGACGCTCGACCCAGCCATGCAGCGCGCCGCCGACCGGTCGATTGCCGCCCATACCCCGAGCGGCGCCCAGGGCGCGCTGGTCGCGCTCGACCGCGACGGAGCGGTGCGGGCGCTGGTCGGTGGGCGTGATTATGTCGATTCGATCTACAATCGGGCAACCCAGGCCGAGCGTCAGCCGGGATCGGCGTTCAAGCTGTTCGTCTATCTGGCGGCGCTCGAATCGGG
>CAYUWJ010000068.1:0-28764 GCA_964448315.1 uncultured Sphingomonas sp.
TTCGCGACGGGGAGCAGGCGGGTGGCAAATCTGCGCAAGACGGCGTCGGTCCTGTTGGTCTGTGCGGCTGCGTTCACCATCAGCGCATGCGGCGGCGGCGGTGGCGGCGGTAGCGGCATCGTCCCAATCCCGCCACCACCAGCTCCTCCCCCGCCGCCTCCTCCACCGCCGCAAAGCCCGATGGACGATGCCGAGTATCGCGCCTCCAATTCGGCGACGACGGCCAACGCGCTTCCGGCGTACGACGCCGGCGCCAGCGGCGAAGGCGTCATAGTCGCCGTCGTCGACACGGGGATTAATCCCAATCTGCCGGAATTTGCCGGGCGCATCGATCCCGCGAGCCAGGATGTCGCAGCTAATCGCGGCCTCGTCGATCACAACGGCCACGGCAGCATGGTTTCCGGAGTGATCGCCGCCAACCGCGACGGCATCTACATGCAGGGAGTCGCATTTGAGGCGACCATCCTGTCACTCAACGTCGGCGACCCCGCCGGCTGCAAGCCCGGCAACGACTGCTTCCTCGACTCCGCCCTGCCGACCGCGATCGACCTTGCCCGTATCAACGGCGCAAGGATCATCAACATGTCGTTCGGCGACGAGGAGGGAATGACCGCGGACATCTGGGACGCGATCCAGCGCGCGGTCGATGCCGGCATTATCATCGTCATGGCCGCCGGGAACTCCGGCACCGGCTCCCCCAATTCCTTCGCGGTGCAGAACATCCAGAACAATGGGTCGAGCGGCCTGTTCATCATCGCCGGGGCGATGGATGCCAACCGCAACATTGCCAGTTTCTCGGACCGAGCCGGGACCGGCGCAGCGGCCCAGTATTACCTGACTGCGCTCGGCGTCGGCAACGCCACCGTCAATCAGCTGGGCCAGCACGTCTCGGTCAATGGGACGTCATTCGCCACTCCGACGATCGTCGGCGCGGCGGCGCTGCTCGCCGGCGCTTTTCCCAATCTCTCGGGTTCCCAGATCGTCGAACTGCTGCTGACCACCGCGGACGACGCGGGCGCCGTCGGCATCGACGCAGTCTTTGGCCGCGGCATCCTCAACATCGGCCGCGCCTTCCAGCCGCAGGGAGCGACCAAGCTCGCCGGGAGCAGCGCCGCGATTTCCCTGAGCGAGAATGGCGCCATGTCCGGAGCCATGGGCGATGCGTTGTCGAGCACCGCCGGTGCGATCATCCTCGACGGTTATTCGCGCGCTTTTGTGCTCAACCTCGCCAGTACGCTGCGCCGTAACACGCAGGATCAACCCCTGCGGCAGGCGATCGGCGGGGAAACTTATCGCACGGCGGGTGCATCGGTCGGCCCGATCTCGGTCGCGCTGACGATCCGCCGCAATCCGGCCGGCGAGGCGCTGCTGGGCTTCGAACCGACTCGTTTCGCCGAGGAAGATCGGAGAAAGGCGCGGGCCATCGCCGGCATGGCGATCGGCCGCTTGACGCCAAGCAGCACGCTGGCCTTCGGCTTCTCGCAAAGCGCACGCGCGCTCCAGCAGCAACTCGCCGGTTACGAGGACAATGCGTTCCTAGTCGCCCGCGACCCGATGAGCCGCGCCGGCTTTCATCCCCGTCCCGCCACCAGCATCGGTTTCCGGCAAGATTTCGGGCCGGTGGCGGCGACCGTCACCCGCGAGAGCGGCAATGTCCGCAATGGCGGCCCGGACCGACGCCTGCAGGAGGATGAATATCATATCGATGCCGTGACCCTCGACCGGAGGATCGGGCGCGCGACGCTCCGCTTGGGCGCGTCGCGCCTGAGCGAACGCAATACGGTGCTCGGCGGCCGCTTCTCGTCAATCCTGTCGAGCGGCGGATCGAGCACCGATTTCCTCGATGCTGCGGCGTCGTTCGATTTCGGGCGTGGCTGGGGCGCGCTCGCGAGTTACCGATACGGCCGCACGAGGATGCCGGGCGGCAACGCATTGGCCGGAAATGGCCGACTGACGAGCGACGCGTTCGCGTTCGACCTGGCGAAGTCCGGCCTGTTCGCCGCCGGCGACAAGATCGCAGTCCGCGTCATGCAGCCGCTCCGCGTTCGCAGCGGCGGGCTCAAGCTCAACATGCCGGTGCGCTACGACTATTCGACAGGCGAGGCCGCAGATGAGTTTCGCCTGCTCGAACTTGCTCCCAAAGGGCGCGAGCTTGCTTACGAAGTGGCTTACGGCGCCAGCATCGGCGCAGGCTATGTCGACCTGAATGCCTTCCTGCGCACCGATCCGGGCCATGTCGAAACCATGAAGACCGACCTTGGGGCGGCGATCCGCTTCACCGTGCGGCAATAGCTTCGTCAACGGCCGAAATTGGCCTGAGAGAAAAAGGGGGAGACGAACAATGGAATATAGTCCGATTCTGGTGCCGGTGGTGGCGCTGATCGTTTGGACGATGCTGGTCATGCTGTGGATGGCGGCCACCCGGCTGCCGGCAATGAAGCGCGCCGGTATCGACCTGAATAGGCTGGTCGGCGGGCGCGGCGCCAATCTCGAGGGCGTGGTTCCCGACCAGGTGCAGTGGAAGTCGCACAATTATACGCATTTGCTGGAACAGCCGACGCTGTTCTACGCGATCGCCATCACCCTGGCGCTGATGGATATGGGCGGCGGCTTCAACTATTGGCTCGCCTGGGTCTATGTCGGCCTTCGCATCGTCCACAGCCTGGTGCAGGCGACGGTGAATGTCGTCAAATACCGGCTGCTGCTGTTCCTGTTGAGCTCGGCCGCCCTGATCGGGCTGACCGTCCACGCCGCGGCGCGGATCGCGCATGACTGCGGGCTGATCTAACGCGCGAAGCAGGCGGCAAGCTCGACATGGGTCGACCAGCGGAACTGTCCGACCGGTCGCACCCATTCGAGCGTCAGACCGCCGTCGCATAAGACCTGCGCGTCGCGGGCGAAGGTCGCCGGGTTGCAACTGACATAGGCGATTCGCGCGACGGTCGAGTCGGCGAGCGCTTTCACCTGCTCGACGGCGCCGGCGCGCGGCGGGTCGAGGACGACGGCGTCGAACCGCGCCAGCTCGGCACGGTCGAGCGGGCGGCGATAAAGGTCGCGGTGCTCGACCGAAACCCGGGGAGCGGCACCTTTGAGCGCCAGCACCACGTCGCGCGATGCCTCGGCGGCATGGATCTGTCCGTCGAGCGCCAGCGCGAAGGTGCCGAGCCCGGCGAACAGGTCGGCGGTTCGGCCGGCCTCGCCAACCGCTTCGCGAACTGCCGCTACCAAAGCCGCCTCGCCGTCGGCGGTCGCTTGCAGGAAGCCGCCGGCGGGGAACGGCACCGCCACGCCCGACAAGGTGACGCTCGCCGGGACCGGCTCGTAAAAGGTTTCCGGCCCAAGCCCCTGGTCGAGCGTCAGGCGGGCGAGGTGATGGCGTTCGCTGAAGCTTGAAAGCGCCTCGATCGCGGCAAGCTCATCGGCCTCGATGCCCTTCAGCAGCACGTCGACGCCCTGGTCGACCAAGGTCAGCCCGACCTCGGCGGGGCGGCGCGGCTTGAGCATCGCCGCCAGCAGTTCGCGAAGCGGGCCGACCAGAGCGAATAATTCGGGCCGGAGGATATGGCATTCGCGCATGTCGACGATGCGGCTGGATTTTTCGGCGTTGAAGCCGAGCAGCGCCCCCTGCCCGACCTTCAGCGCTCGCAGACTCGCCCGGCGGCGGCTGTTGGGCGGCGACAGATGCGGCTCGCGCATCTCGGTGGCGAGCCCGTGCTGGTCGAGCGCTCCGGCGATCCGCGCGACGAGATAGTCGCAATAGGCGGCGTCGGTGGCGTGCTGAAGCTGGCAGCCGCCGCATTCAGGAAAGTGACGGCATGGCGGCACCTGGCGGCCCGGACCGGGAACGACCGCGCCATCGTCGAGGAGCGTATCGCCGGGGACCGCGAACGGCACATGGCGGCCGCTCGCCGTGACGCCGTCGCCGCGCGCCGCGATGCGGACGATGGGTTCAGTCATCCAAGAGCGCGAGCGCGCGGGGAATCGCTTGTATGAGGTCGTCGGCGATCATCGCCGGCCCGGCGAACTCGGCGGCACGGCCGTGCAGCCAGACGGCGGCACAGGCGGCCTCGAAGCTCGCCAGCCCACGCGCCCGCATCGCCGATATCATTCCAGCGAGCACATCGCCGGATCCCGCCGTCGCCAGCCAGGCCGGCGTGGGCGGCGCAAAGCCGAGTCGGCCGTCTGGCGACGCGACCAGAGTGTCCGGTCCCTTGTAGACGACGACCGCGCCGGATCGACTCGCAGCTTCGAGCGCGCGCTCGGCCTTGGTCCCCGCGATTTCGCCGAACAATCCGACGAACTCGCCCTCGTGCGGCGTCAGGATCGCGTCATGGCCGTTGAGGCGCTCGGGCTCGCCAAGTTGGCCGATGGCATCGGCGTCGATCACCACCGGCGCCTTGCCGGTCAAGGCAAGGGTGAGGATTTGCGGAAGGTCGCCCATCCCAGGACCGACGAGGATTGCACCAATCCGCGGATCGTCGATGACGGCGCTGTCGGTCTGGATTACCGCCGAGGGCAAGTTATCGATGACGCGCGACGTGCTAACCCGGACATAGCCCGCCCCCGCCCTTGCCGCTGCGGCCGCGGCGAGCGCGATGGCGCCCGGCATCTTGCCCGCCAGCGCATGGACGAGACCGCGGTCGAACTTATGGCCCTGCGGGGCGAGCGGCGGCACAATCGGACGGCCGATCTCATGCCAGTCGCTGTGGGCGTCAATACCGATATCGGCTAGGACCAGGCGACCCATGCGGTGCATCGACGGCATCAGCCGGTGCGCCGGCTTCAACGCTCCGAACGCGACCGTCAGGTCGAACTTTGGGACTGGGCTCAGCGCGACGCCGGAATCGCTTTGGATGCCGCTCGGCAGGTCGCAGGCAATGGCGGTCCGCGATTGGTCGGTGAGGCGGAAAAGCTGTTGCTGTACATTCGCTTCGAGGCCGCGCTTGACACCGGTTCCGAATAGCGCGTCGATCAGCAACGGCGATCCTTCGGTCGCTTCGCCGATCGTCTCGATGTCCCCTCCCCACTTGGACCGCGCCGATTTCGCCGCGTCGCTGCCAGGCTCCCCGAGCGCCGCGATCCGCACCTTCACGCCGCGTTCGGCGAGGTAGTGGGCCGCGACATAGCCGTCGCCGCCATTGTTGCCCGGCCCGGCCAGCACCAGCGCCGGCATTCCGGCGGAAAAGCGATACGCCGCCTCGGCCAGCGCCAGCCCGGCCCGGTCCATCAGCGTTTCGACCGAAGTGCCGGCGTCGATCGCCGCCTGCTCGGCGGCGGCCATCGCGGCGGTGGTGAGGATCGGTCGCATGGCGCCCTTTAGCGCAGCCGGGTCGCCAGATGCCACCAGCGCTGCGGCACGGCGGCCGCCGCGGCATCGTGGGCTTCGTCGCTGGCGTAGAGCGCGAAGCAGGTCGCGCCACTGCCCGACATCCGCACATGGCTTGCGCCGCCGGTCGCACGCAGCCAATCGAGCAGGTCGCCGATCTGCGGCACCAGCGATATCGCCGCGGCTTCCAAATCGTTGCGGCCGTCGCGCCAGTCGCCGAGCGGGCCGCGATCGATGCCGTCCCAGCAGGCGAACACATCGGCGGTCGCCAGCGCGACACGCGGATTGACCAGCAGAATCGGCGCGCCGCTAATTCCTGTGGGATTGACCCTGGTCAGCCGGTCGCCCCGGCCGTCGCCGCGCATCGGGCGCGAATCAACGCAGGCCGGCACGTCGGCGCCGAGCGACGGCGCCAGTTCTGTTGCGAGAGTCGGGTCGGTCTCCCACAGCCGGCCGAGCAGGCGCAGCGCGGCGGCGGCATCGGCCGAGCCGCCGCCAAGGCCCGAAGCCACCGGGAGGCGCTTGTCGAGATGAAGCGCGGCGCCGGCCGTGATCGCCGCCGAAACGCGAAGGGCGCGCGCCGCTCGAAGGACGAGATTGTCATCGCTGGCTTGGAGCTCCTCTACGAACTCGCCGGTGATCGTCAGCGTAAGGTCGTCGGCAGGCTCGGCGGTGAGTCCGTCTCCCTCCTCGCAGAAGGCAAATACGGTCTCGATCCCATGGTAGCCGTCGGCCAGACGCTCGCGGACGTGAAGCGCGAGATTGATCTTGGCGAAAGCCGTCTCGCTGCAGAGGCTCAAGGCGCCGCGGTCGCCGGGCTCAGCCCGTAATCGATCTTGGCGGCGATTCGCGGCGCAACGTCCTCGCTTGCCGTGGCCAGTGCAGCCTGCCAGGCGAAGCGCGCTTCATATCTGCGCCCCGCGGTGTAGAGCGCGTCGCCGAGATGCTCGTGGATTTCGGCCTGCGACGGGTCGCTCTGCGCCGCTCGCTGCAGCGTTCCGATGGCCTCGGTGACTCGGCCGCGCTTGAACTGCGCCCAGCCCAGCGAATCGGTGATCGACGCATCTTCCGGCGCAAGCTCGCTTGCGGCCTGGATCATGATTTCCGCGGTCTCCAGATCCTCGCCCCGCTCGAGCTTGGCGTAGCCGAGGAAGTTGAGAATCAGCGGCTCTTCCGGCGCAATTGCGAGCGCCGCACCAAGAGCGGACCGCGCCTCGAGCCAGCGATCGGCGGATTCCAAGGAACTCGCTTTCAGCAGCATCAGCGGCCAGCGCTCGTCCGGCGGATGCCCGTCTGAAAGCAGCACCGCCCGATTATAGGCGTCGGCCGACTCGTCGTACCGCTCCAGCGCCGCCAGCACGTCGCCAAGCCGGGCGAAATCGATGGCATTGGCATCGCGCGCCGCCGCGGCCTTGCGGGCGATTGCCAGGGCTTCGTCGACCCGTTCCGCCGAAACCAGCGCCCTAACTTCCGAATCGCGCGCCTGCGAAGCGAGACCGTCGCGCGCGTCGACCGAACGGAAGGCGGCAAGCGCCTCTGCGGTCCGGTCGTCCGACTGCAACAATATGCCGAGCAGGATTGCCGCCGAACTGCTTTTCGGCGTCGCGTGGCGGGCGACCTGGGCAAGCGCGATCGGCAGCGACTTGTCGTTGAGCCGGTTGAGATCGACGGCAAGGCCGAGCAGCAGTTCCGAATAGGCTTTGGCGACGGTGTCGATCGCAGTGCCGCTGGAACGGTTCTGGAGCAGGCGCTGCCGCGCCCGATCTGCATCGATGCCCATGCCGTCCAGCATCGCCAGCGCACGCGGGCGATCGCCGGCGGCGAGGAAGCCGTCCGCCATGGCCAGCCGGAGACGCTGGGCGCGGCCGCCGGCGGTCTCGATCGCGCGACGCGCAAAGGGTTCGGCCGGGGCCGCCCGGCCGAGCTTGAGGAACAGCAAGGCGCGATGCTCGGCCCCGAAATGGCCGAGAATGCTGGACCTTGGAATCGCACCGATCGCGCCCAGCGCCGCCGGGCCGTCATTGCGTTCGGCCGCCGCCCAGGCGTTCAGGAACGGCTGGAAAAAGCCCAGATCGCCGACATTGGCGGGCGCGCGGACGATTTCGAGCGCTCGAGCGGTTCGGTTCGAGCGGATCTCCTCGGCGACGATCAGCAGCTTGGCCTCGATCGGCATCGATGCCTGCGGCACGCCCTGGGCGAGCCGAAGCGCAAGCGCCATGTCGCCGGCGCTGATCGCCTGGGAAATGGCCCGCCGGGCGATGGCGGCGTCGCTGTTGGACTTGACCAGCTGGGCGAGCAGTTCGGCGGAGCGGGCATGATCGCCGTCGAGCGCCGCGGCCCGCGCGGTGACATAGGTTCGCGCGTCCCCCGCCGGCAATTCCGGGACGGCGGCATAAGCCGCTGCCGCTCCGCTCAGCGCCACAACCGCCGCTGCGGAGACGAGGGGTCTACATGTTGGGGTAATTCGGTCCTCCACCGCCTTCGGGGACCACCCAGTTGATGTTCTGGGTCGGGTCCTTGATGTCGCAAGTCTTGCAGTGGACGCAATTGGCGGCATTGATCTGAAGCTTCGGCTGTCCGTCCGACCCATCCACAAACTCGTAAACGGCCGCGGGGCAATATCGCTGCTCGGGGCCGTCATAAAGCGCAAGGTTGACCGCTACCGCTATGTCGGGGTCCTTGAGCCTGAGGTGAACGGGCTGGTCTTCCTCATGGTTGGTGTTGGACAGGAACACCGACGATAGACGGTCGAAGGTCAGCACTCCGTCGGGCTTGGGATAAACGATGGGGCGGACCTGGCCCTTGCGCTTGGTCTGCGTGTGATCGGCGCGGTGCTTGAGGGTCCAGGGGAGGCGCAGGCCGAGTTGGCCGAGCCACATGTCGAGCCCGGCGTAAAGCGATCCGGCGATTCCGCCCCAGCGCGACACGGCGGGCTGGGCGTTGCGCACCAGCCGCAATTCCTTGTCGACCCAGCTTGACCGGAGCGCTTGCGGATAGGTGTCGAGCCGGTCGCCGCGGCGATCGGCGACGATCGCCTCGAACGCCGCTTCGGCGGCGAGCATCGCCGACTTCATCGCCGTGTGGGTGCCCTTGATCCGCGGCACGTTGACGAAGCCCGCCGAGCAGCCGATCAGCGCGCCGCCCGGGAACACCAGTTCGGGAATCGCCTGCCAGCCGCCCTCGTTGATCGCCCGCGCGCCGTAGGAGACGCGCTTGCCGCCCTCGATCTCGGCGCGGATGGCCGGATGGGTCTTCCACCGCTGGAATTCCTCGAACGGCGACAGATAGGGATTTTCATAATCGAGCGCGACGACGAAGCCGAGCGCGACCTGGCCGGCTTCCTGATGGTAGACAAAGCCACCGCCCCAGGCATCCTCGAGCGGCCAGCCCTGGCTGTGGATCACCCGCCCGGGCTTATGCTTGTCGGCAGGAACGTCCCATAACTCCTTGACGCCGAGGCCAAAGACCTGCGGGCCGCTGTCCTTGCGCAGGTCGAAGATTTGGGTCAGCTCCTTGGTCAAATGACCGCGCACACCTTCGGCGAGGAAGGTGTAGCGGGCGTGAAGCTCCATTCCCGGCTGATAGTCGGGCCGCCGGCTGCCATCGCGGGCGATGCCCATGTCGCCGGTCGCGACTCCCCGAACCGAGCCGTCGTCGGCGAATAATATTTCGGCGGCGGCGAAGCCGGGGAAGATCTCTACTCCCAGCGCTTCCGCCTGCGCCGCCAGCCAGCGGCAGAAACTGCCGAGGCTCGCCGTGTAATTGCCATGGTTGTGCATGAAGGGCGGCAGCAGAAATTCGGGCATTGCCCATTTGCCCTTGCCGGTCAGCAACCAGTGGTGATTTTCGGTCACCGCAACAGTCAGCGGCGAGCCTTTGTCCTTCCAGTCCGGAAGCAACTCGTCGAGTGCCCTCGGGTCGATCACCGCGCCGGACAATATATGGGCGCCGACCTCGCCGCCCTTCTCGAGAATGCAGACCGAAAGGTCGCGTGCCGCGTCGGCGGCAAGCTGCTTTAGCCGGATCGCCGCCGACAGGCCGGCGGGGCCGGCGCCGACGATGACGACGTCATAGGCCATGGATTCGCGTTCGCTCATCAAGGTTCCTTGTCGCGCAATCGGGGCAATTCGCCAAGAAATGCACTGCCAATTCCTTGACCTTGCAGTCAATGATGGTGGAAGATTCCGATATGGGCGGGGAACAGGGCGATCTCAGCAGGGAAGCGGCGGCCAGCCTGCTCGGCTGGTGGCTGGACAGCGGTGTCGATGCGCCGATTCAGGAGGCGCCGCGCAACTGGCTGGCCAAGGAACCGACGCCATCCGCAGCGCCCCCGACGATGGCCGCGCCCGCTGCGGTTCGGGAGATGCCCGCAACCCTCGACCTGTTCCGCGACTGGCTGGGAAGCGCGGCTGACGTCCCGCTCGCCGCCGACGGCGTCAAGCGCGTTCTTCCGCACGGCGTCGAAGGCGCTTCGGTGATGCTGATCGCCGATGCCCCGTCGAACGAGGATGCCGCCGACGAGCGGCCGATCGGTGGCGCCGCCTGGGCATTGACCGAGCGCATGCTTGGCGCGATCGGAATAGATGCCGACCAGACCTATCTCGCATCGTTGTCCTGCTTCCGGGCGCTGGGCCGAACGATGACGGCCGAACAGATGGCGGCCTGCGCGCTGGTCGCCAGGCGCCATGTCGCTCTGGTCAAGCCCAAAAGGTTGTTATTGCTCGGCGACGGCCCGGCCCAGGCCCTGCTCGGCAAACCCGTGGCCGAAGCGCGCGGCCATGCCCACAATATCGAGGGCGTTCGCACCGTCGCTACCTTCCATCCACGATTCCTGATCCGGCGGGCGTCGGACAAGGCGCTCGCCTGGCGCGACTTGTTGCTGTTGATGGAGGACGAGGCGTGAACAGCTGGTCGCTGCTGCTGCTCGCAACCGCGCTTCTCGCCGCTCCGGCCGAGGCCCAGGACCCGCTTGCGCCATTGCCCGTCCCAGCGCCGGTGGAGGTGACCGAGCCGGCAATCGTGCCGCCGACGTCGCCACCGGCGGGCGTTGTCGCGCCCGCGCCGACTCCCGCTCCTCCGATCGCGATCCCGCGCAGCTGGACGGAAGTGTTCGCCGCCATTCGCCGGGGCCGGTGGGCCGAGGCCGAAGCGGGAATCGCAGTCCTGCCCCGCGATTTGATGGCACCGGTCGCCAGAGCCGAGCTTTACCTCGCAAAAGGATCGCCGGTGGTTCCGCTCGAGCGGCTGCAGGCACTGCTTGCCGAAGCCCCCGAGCTTCCCCAGGCCGAGCAGATCGCCCGCCTCGCCGTGCTTCGCGGCGTAACGACCCCGCCGTCGATTGTCCGAAAAAGGCCGACCGTCTGGTTGGGCTCGGCGCCGACTCGCTACCGGGCCAAGCCGGTCGCGGGCGAGCCCTACGCCGACCAGCTGCGGCTGGGCCTCGACCCGCTGATCAAGAGCGATTTGGCGGTCGAGGCCGAGCAGCTGTTCCTCGCCAGCGCGCCGATGCTTTCGGCCAATGCCCGGGCCGAGGCGGCGCAGCGGGTCGCCTGGTCCTATTATTCGGTCGGCCGCGACATGGATGCGCGGCGCGTCGCCGACTATGGCCGGGCCGGCGCCGGCGGCGAATGGGGGTCGCAGGCGGCCTGGGTTTCGGCGCTCGCCTCGTGGCGGTTGGGGGACTGCAACGCCGCCGCCGGTGTGTTCCGACACGTCGGCGCAACGGCGGCGCAGAGGGAGCTAGGCGCCGCCGGTCTATATTGGGCAGCGCGCAGCGAGCAGGCCTGCCGCCGGCCGCAAGCGGTCGCTCCGCTGCTCCGCGCCGCGGCCGAATCGCCGGAGAGCTTTTATGGATTGCTCGCCCGCGAGACGCTCGGCGCGGTGACCGCCCTGCCCGCCGATCCGCACAGCTTCGCGGCGGCGGTGCGGAACCTGCCCAACGTCCGCCGCTCGGTAGAGCTGGTGCGGATCGGCGAGCACGCGCTCGCCGAAAAGATGCTTCGCCACCAGGCCCAGATCGGCCAGCCGGCGGAGCATCATGGGCTGATCGAGTTCGCCAAGCAGCTCGACCTCGCCGGCGCGCAGCACTGGCTGGCGCACAACGGACAGCGCGGCGCCATCGCCGACCCGCAGGATCGCTATCCGAAGCCACGCTGGTCGCCGATGACCGGCTGGCGGATCGATCCGGCGCTGGCGATGGCGCACATCAAGCAGGAATCCAGCTTTCTAACCGAAGCGGTCAGCCCCGCCGGCGCGGTCGGTCTGATGCAGGTCCGTCCGGGAACCGGGCAGGACATGGCGCGGTCGCGCAACATCGCGTTTTCGCAAGGCAGCCTGGTCGATCCACGCGCCAACCTCGAATATGGGCAGAGCTATATCGAGTGGCTGCGCAGCAGGGATTCGACTCGCGGCCAGCTGCCGCGGGTGATCGCCGCCTACAACGCAGGTCTGACGCCGGTCGGGCGCTGGCTGCGCCTGTACGACAAGGGCGACCCGCTGCTGTGGATCGAATCGATCCCCTATTGGGAAACCCGCTATTATGTGCCCGCGGTGTTCCGCAACCTCTGGGTCTATCAGGGCCTGACCGGGCGCGACGCCCCGACCCTCGCCGAGCTTGCCCAGCATCGCTGGCCGTCCTTCCCGGCGGTGACCCCGCAAAGCCTGGCAATGACCGAGTAAGTTCTTGTTTTGTTCCGGTATGGGCCTAAAGTGGCGGCATGCCAGTCGAGTCGATCAAGGGCCGCGGCGCCACCCGCAATGCAACGCCGTCTCGCTTCAACCTCCAGCAGCGCGAGGTCGAAGGCGAATGGCTCGACCAGGTCGCGGCGCTGGACGGTGTTGCGCGTCGGCGAACGACGGTCACCATCGAGCATCCCAAAACCATCCTGACCCGCAACCGCTCGCCCGACATCGGTTTCGACCGGTCGGTCAACGCCTATCGCGGCTGCGAGCATGGCTGCATCTATTGCTTCGCCCGACCGACCCATGCCTTCCATGACCTGTCGCCCGGAATCGATTTCGAATCGCGATTGTTCGTCAAGCCGAAAGCGGCGCAATTGCTGCACGCGGCGCTGTCGCGGCCGGGCTATGAATGCGCGCCGATCGCGATGGGCACCAACACCGACCCCTATCAGCCGATCGAGGAGCGCTGGCGGGTGACGCGATCGGTGATCGAGCTGCTGCTCGAGACCCGGCATCCGTTCACCATCACCACCAAGTCGGACCGGGTGCTGCGCGATCTCGACCTGCTGAGGCCGGCGGCCGAGCTCGGCATCGCCGCCGTCGCCATCTCGGTCACCTCGCTCGACCCTGCAATCAGCCGGACTCTGGAGCCGCGCGCGCCGGCGCCGCGCAAGCGGCTGGCTGCGGTGAGGACGCTGAACGAAGTCGGGGTCCCCTGCCACGTCGCCATCGCCCCGGTTATCCCGCAGATCACCGACCATGAGCTGGAAGCGATCGTCGAAGCGGCGGCCGAGGCCGGCGCCCGCGGCGGCTTCTACCTGCCGGTCCGGCTGCCGCACGAGGTCGCGCCCTTGTTTCGCGCCTGGCTCGACGCGCATTATCCGGACCGGGCCGCCAAGGTGATGGCGACCATCCAGGCGATGCGCGGCGGCAAGGACAATGACCCCGGCTTCTTCAGCCGGATGCGCGGCCACGGGCCGTGGGCCGACCTGCTTCGCACCCGGTTTGAAATCGCGGCGAAAAAACATGTCCTCGGCCAAGCCAAATTCCCGCTTCGCCGCGACCTGTTCCGGCCTCCGCAAGGCGACCAGATGCGGCTGCTCTAGACTTTTCGATGGACGACGGATGACAGCGCCGTTGCCACTGGCTAGGCGGTCGCAATGATCAGAAACATCCTTGCCGCGCTGCTGCTCGCAGCGGCCGCTCCGGCATTGGCCCAGGTCGTTCCAGGCCAGGTCGAGCAATTGCGAACCGCCGCCCTGGAGGACGATTACGCCTGGGACATCGTCGAGGGGCTGACCACCGAAGTCGGCCCGCGGCTCGCCGGCACGGAGGCCGAGGCGCGGGCCCGCAGCTGGGCGGTCGCGAAACTGACATCGCTCGGCTTTGCCAATGTCCGCGTTGATACGTTCGATATGCCGGTGTGGGTGCGCGGCGAGGAGAAGGCGTGGATTACCGCTCCTTTCCCGCAGCCGCTGGTGGTCACCGCGCTCGGCAACAGCGGCGCGACGCCGCCGGCCGGGATCGAGGCCGAGCTGGTCGGCTTCGACACGATCGACGCGCTAATCACCGCTCCGGACTCGGCGGTGCGCGGCAGGATCGTCTTCGTCGACCATGCGATGCCGAGGACCCAGGACGGGTCGAGCTACGGCTATTTCGGCCGGGCGCGGAGGGAGGGACCGACCGTCGCCAGCCGCAAGGGCGCGCTGGCGATAGTCGTCCGCTCGATCGGCACCGATTATCACCGAAACCCGCATACCGGCGTGCAGCGATTCGCCGACGGGGTCGAGCCGATCCCGGCAGGCGCGCTGTCGATCCCCGACGCCGAGCAGGTCGGGCGGATCCTCAAGCGCGGTCGGCCGGTGCGGATGCGGCTGGTGATGACCCCGCGCCAGACCGGCACTGGCCCGTCGGGCAACGTTATCGCCGAAATCCCCGGCCGCGACCCCGGACTGCCGCCGGTACTGGTCTCCTGTCATCTCGATAGCTGGGACCTTGGCACTGGCGCGATTGACGATGGCGCAGGCTGCGCGATCGTCGCCGCGGCGGCGAAGCGGATCATGGACCATGGCCGGCCGTTGCGGCCGATCCGGATCGTCTGGTTCGGGGCCGAAGAGGTCGGGCTGTTCGGCGCTGCCGACTATCGGACCCGCTACGGTGGCCAGCCGCATCATATGCTGGCAGAAAGTGATTTCGGCCCGGGGCGCGTCTGGAAGGTCGACACCAAGCTAGGGCCCGACCGCGAAGCCGAAGCGAAGGCGCTGCAGGCGGCGCTGGCGCCGCTCGGTATCGTCCCGGGCGCGCTCGACAGCGCCGGCGGAGCCGACATCAGCGCGATGATCGCCGACGGCCATCCGGGAGTCAGTCTCCGTCAGGACGGCAGCGACTATTTCGACCTCCACCACACGCCCGACGACACGCTCGACAAGATCGACCTCGAAGCACTGCGGCAGAATGTCGCCGCCTGGACGGTGATGATTGCGGTCATGTCCGGTGGCGTGGAGCCAAATTCGCCCAGCCGACGTTAGGGGTCTTCATAGGAGGAAGCCGCTATGCGCCGCCTGACAATCGCCCTTCCCTTGCTGCTGCTCGCCGCTTGCAACGTGACCAGTGACGAAGCCAACGACCAGGTCTCGGTCGAATATGATCAGAACCTCGCCGAAGAGAGCGCCGAGACAGTGGTCAACGAGGCCGAGCGGATCGGCGGCTACATCGCCAACGACGTCGAGGAGGCCGGCCGGCGGGCGGACGAAACCCTGTTCGTCGAGGACGACGCGGCTGGCAATGCGCAAGCGGAGTAGCGCTGCCGAGTAAGGTGGTCGGGGAGACAGGATTCGAACCTGCGACCCTCTGCTCCCAAAGCAGATGCGCTACCAGGCTGCGCCACTCCCCGTCCGAAATTGCCGCTTAGGCGGCGCCGTGGCGCCGCACAAGACGGTGGTGGGCCCGGAGGGACTCGAACCCCCAACCTAGCCGTTATGAGCGGCCGGCTCTACCATTGAGCTACAGGCCCAGCCCGGCCCGAGAGCCTTAGCGCCCTCACCGCTGGCCGTGCAAATTGGCCTTCTCCCGCGGAAGCGCAAGGGTCAATTTGGTCGCGCCGATCAGCAGGTCGCCGCCGGCCAGCCGCGCCAGTCCCCGCACCAGCCGCAGCGAAAATCCGGTCGCGACGTTGCTCCACGGGCCGGCTTCGCTCGAACTCGGCTCGAGCAGCTGGCGTTCGCTCTTGCCGTGAAGCAATTTCGGGCGGTCGAGAGCGATCACGCAGCGATCGGAGTCGACGCCGCCTTCGATGGTCAGCCGTTCGCCCTCCTCCGCCGCCTCCAGCAATGCGGCAACGAAGCGGCGGACGATGCGCTCGGCGATGCTCGCCTCGATCGCGCAGCGACCTTCGGCGACGGTTCCGAGATCGAGCCAGACGCCGCGGTCGGAGGCGCGCTCGGCAAGGCTGGCGAGCGCCGCCGTCACAAGCTCGCCAAGGCCAGTCGAGCCACTTGTCGCCCGCAGTTTGGCGGCGAGGTCGAGATCCTCGATCGCGGTCAGCAGCAACCGTGCCTGGGCGACGATGCCCGCCGCCCGCTCGCGGTAGCTGTGGTCGGCGGGGCCGAGATACTGGCCGTCGATGATCTCGGCGAAACCGATGATCGCGTTCAGCGGGGTCTTGATCTCGTGGACCAGCTCGCGCAGCGAGTCATGGTCGAGCAGCCGGCTCGCCGGGCCGTCGTCGGCGGCTCGCTCCGGCCGGCGCGCGATCCCCCTGTAGCCGGCGAAACGCCCGTCGCCGGGCTCGAAGGCGGGGACCCCGCTGACCTTCCATTCGCCGGCGATCGCGCCTTCGCCGCCGAGCCGCAATTGGGCATCGCGAAACGGCGCGCGCATCGCGAAGGCATGGCGGATCCGCTCGTCGAGCTTTTCCCCTTGCGCCGGGCCGGCGATCGAGCGGCCGATCAGCGCGCCGCGCGGCGCACCGTCGATCCAGGCAATTTCGCCCGAAGGATCGCATTCCCAGCGAAACATGGCTGCCGAAGACGGGACGACGGCGCCCGCACGACGCTCGCCAAGCGGCGGCTCGCGGCCCTGTCGAAGCCGCTCGATCCGGGCCAGGACTTCGCTGATCGACGGGATCGGCGCGGTGCCGGCCGGCACGTCGGCGGCGCTTGCCACCGCCTCGTCGACATCGCCGGCCGATGGCCGATCCTCCTCGGGCAGATCGGGATGAAGCGCCCGGATGAAGCGCCTGGCCTCCGGGCTCGATACGGTAAGCACCTCGCCCCACTGCTCCGGCGTGAGGTCGACCGCGGACAGCACCGGCGCCGCCGCAAGCATGCCGTCGGCGGCGAAAACGGCGACGATTTGATGCGGAAGCCTGGGGCCGGCAACGGCGCGAGCGGTTGCCGCTCGAAGCTGCTCGTCGATCGCCTCGGCGTCGGCGCGTATGGCATCGAGCGCCTGGCGGACCAGCGGCGAGCCCAGGTCGGTGCCGCCGCGCGCCAGTAGCTCGACGAGCTGACGCCAGCGCACCGCGCGGTCGTGCGGATTGGCAGCCGGCTGCGCCAGCACCGTTTTCAGGCGATCGTCAAATCGCACCAGTCATTCCCGACACCTTGCCCATGGACCGCGTCGATCACCCGGGAGGCGATCCCGCGGAAGGGCAATGCGCTTAACCATCCCGAAATGGCACAGGCTCGCCGGGCATGAAAAAGGGGCGCCGGCTCAGGCCGACGCCCCGTTTGCGACCGCGGTTGCGACGTCAGGATCCGCCGGAGAGATGGGCCAGCCAATAGCCTGCGATCCGGGCTTGCGAGCCGCCGACCGCGCTTAGTGCCGCCCGGGCGCCTGCGCTATCGCCGGACTGCGCCAGGGTCATGCCCAGGTGCAGGTTGATGAGATCGGCGTCGGCGCCGCTCTTGCCCAGCGCCGAACGGTAGAGTTCGGCCGCGCGGCGATAGTCGCCAAGCCCATAAAGCCAATCGCCGGTGGTGAGGGCCGGTCGGGCCGCCGACCCCGCCTGCGCCGCCGTGACCGTCGCTTCCAGCTCGCCCTCATCGGCAGCCGATTTGGTCGTAGCGGCCGACAGGAGATCGGCGACGTTCGGGCTGCCGCGGTCGATCTTTTGGGCTGCGATTCCCTCCTCGAGCACCGCCTTGGCTTCGGCCGGATAGCCTTTGCTGAGGGCGAGGAACGCGTGCCTTTCATAGTCGGCCGCGCTCGCCTGGCCGCCAGTTGCCCGGCCGAGCCTGAGCACGTCGAGCATCGCCGCGTCGTCGAACTGGTTGAGGTTGCGGAGGATCAACAGTGCGTCGCGCCAGTTGCCGCTGGTCGGATAGTGGCCCACCCAGTCTCGGCTCAACTCGATCGCTGCCGGACTCTTCGCCTGGTAAGCGATCGAAATCGCCTGTTCATAGAGATCCTCGCTCGGCTTTCCGGCCTGGGTGGCGATCGATCGGGTCAGCAGGCCCAGCGCCTCGTCGGTGCGCCCCTGTTTCGCGCGGACATCGGCCAAAAGCTTGGTCGTTTGTGCATCAGCCGGCTGCAGTTGGAGCACGCGCTCGAACGCCGCCGCCGCCCGATCATATTGCTTGGCGTTATAGTAGATCTTGCCGAGATTGTCGTTGAGCGGCACGAGCATGGCCGGCGTCGCCAGCCCGGATGCGAGGATCGATTCCATTGCCGCGGCCATGCTGATCATGTCTTTCGCCGCCCCGGCCGCTTGCAGTTGCAGCTGGGCGATCACGAAGCGGTCCTGGGGAGTCGCAGCCACGGCCTGGGCGGCGGCAAGCCTGGCCGGAATATTGGCGACATCGTTCGCGTCCACCGCCGTTTTCAACTCGACGATCGCCTTGAGCGCGCCTTTCGACGGAGTCACCTGGGGGCCTTCGGTGTCTTGCTGTGCGTCGCTCGGCTGGGCCACTCGCGAGGTATTTTGCGCGGTGGCGGGGCTGGTTGCCGCGAGCGTGGCGGCCGCAAGGGTGATGCCCATGGCGGTCATGCTGGTCTTCATTAAAGTCTCCTGTCTTGCCCGGGCGTCCGGAGCAGAGAGTCTGGGTTCGCCGGGGGCATAAACGCGCTCGGCGGCTGCGCCAAGGCCACTGGCAACAGGGCGATGAACGGCGATTGAATCGGTGTGGCTGCAGTTATTCAGGCCGCCTGGACGGGCCGGCGTGCCGGAACTTCGTCAGCAGCGAAATGGCGATAATGGTTGAAGATTCAGCCATCGCGGACCAAGCACCGCCAGGATGGACGACATGTCGGATCCAGCAGGCGCCCAGCCAGGCCCGGCGACAAGCGCCGCGCCCAGCCTCGGGTCGCAACTCTGCACACAGTGTGGGCTGTGCTGCAACGGAGTCATCCACACCACCGCCAAGCTCGACCCGGACGAGGTTCAATCCGCGGCGGCGCTCGGGCTGCCGGTGCAACCGGGCGAGAAACCCAGTTTCAAGCTGCCCTGCCCTCACCTGGAAAATGCCTGCTGCACGATCTACGGATCGCGGCCCAGGGTATGTGCCAGGTACAAGTGCCAGCTTTTGCAGGATCTCGAGTCCGGCGCGGTGCCGCTCGACGAAGCCGAAGCCAAGGTCCGGCTTGCCAGGGAGTTGCTGGCCAAGGTCGAATCGGCGATGCCGCAGGACATGACGATTCACGACACCAAGGCTATTGCGCTCGCAAGCGTGCCCGCGACCGGCGCCGGCGCCGCCGAGAGCGTTCGGCAGTCGATGCGGCTGAAGCTGCATGCGACCGCGCTGTACCTGTTCATGGACCGGCATTTCCGGAACAGCAAAGACGGCCAGCTGTTCGAACTTAACGCGATTCCGGACCAGCGGTCCGAAACGGAGATGGGATGAAAGACCAGCTATTCCGCCGCTCGCCCGACGCCCTCTATTCGCAAGTGGCCGGCGACTTCGTCGCTCTCAATGTCCAGCGCGGCCAGTGCTACGGGATGGAAAAGGTGACAGCCACCGTCTGGGAGTTGCTGGCCGAGCCCGCCTCGATCGACCAAATGTGCAGCCGGCTGGTTGAGTTGTATGACGTCGACACGGAGCTGTGCCAGTCGGATGTCGCAAGACTGATCGAGAAGCTTCAGGGCGAGGGACTGGTCGAAGCGGTGCCGGCGTCCTGACCCGCGTCAGTCCGGGAAATGGAGCTCGATGAAGCTCGCCAGCGACAAGGCGCCGAGCAGCCGGTTGCGGTAGGTGAAGATCACCGGTCCCTGTTCCCAACCGGTCCGCGGCCATGCTTCGATCAGCTGCCGGATATAGTCGAGGTCGAGCAGTTCGCTGACGATCCGATTCTTTCCGAGCCGTTGGAATTCTGCTTCGACCTCGTCTCTGCGGAATAGCTCGAACCAGTCCGCACACTGATAGCCGCGCTGCGTGTTGGCGAGCACTTCGGCAGGGATCCGGTCGCGAAACGCCGCTTCGTACACGGGCCGTTCGGCCGACGCCGACACCAGCTGCTCGACGGGAAGCGAGAAGCAGAGCTCGACGAAACGCTGGTCGACGGTGGGGTCGCGGACGTCGATCCCCCACACCGCCAGTGACATTTTCTCAGAATGATCGTGGTGCATCAGCATTTCGCGCCGGAAATCGAAGAAGCTGCGCGGTGGACGCGCGTCGTCCAATGTCTGACGAACCAGCTGCTCCGCTCGCTCGCGCCAAGGCGATCTCAGGATCGGGACCTCGGTCGAGATCCGCCAGCCCCGGCCGGCGGCCCTGAGCAGCGCCGAATAGGCCCGGCGCGGCATCGACGGCGCGACGCTGATCTGGAGAAGCTGGCGCCACCTGTGCGGTGACAGTCCCGCCATCCGCATCGTCTGGCCGAGCCAGGCTACGGCGCCGTGCTCGACCAACAGGTCGCGCAGGTGCCGATCGCCGCCCGCACTGACGGTGAAATTGCCCATCGATCCGACGAGCAGGACGGTGGCGCCGTTCGCCGCCGCCTCGTCGTTAATTCGCGCCCACCACGGCAGGCTCGAAGGGTTGGAGATCGGACGATGGTGAAACTTTTGAACTTTAACCATATCGTCGAGCGGGCTGACGGCGCTCGGCCGGCAGACGAAATGGCGGATGACGTCGTGCATCGCCGCGGTCCTGCTCGCCAGTTCGCTCTCGTCGGCCAATCGGCCGGCGACGACTGGACCGCCAAAGCCGGCCCGCGGGCTTCCGGTGAAGGTCAGCAATTCCTCGCCTGCCGACGCCGCACCCTGTGCCGCTGAAACCGTAACCGCGGTGCTGTCGCGGCCGCTGCTGAGCTGGCTTGCAAGCCGGCCATGATGGCGCCGCGTGCGAACGGCCACCGCGCGGTCGAATTCCTGCCGGAACGCATCGACAAAGTCATTTATGTGCCCGAATTTCGGCGCCGGCCTTTGCACCTGCCAGACCGGAACGATCGTTTCTCCGTCGGGACGAATCCAGACGGCCGTCCCCTGCTCCACCGCCTTTACTCCGGCGAAGATCGTCATTTCATTGAAATCCCAAATTTCCGCCGCGAACGCGGCGGCGCGGTCCATATCGATTGCCTTCGGAATCTCGCTCAGGGCGTGCAGCCCGGCGGGCATCGAGGCGAAGGCGGCAATTCGCGCGCTCGAATGGTAGAACAGCGGCTTCAGACCGAACGGGCTGCGGGCGAGGAACAGCGATCCTGCTTCGGCATCCCATACCGCCAGCGCATAGTCACCGAACACGCGCTCAAGGGATTCCGGGCCCCAGCGTTCCCAGGCTGCCGCCATGACGGCGGCATCGCTCATCCGAGCCGCAACGCTGCCGTCGAGACCAAGGGCGTTGGCAAGTTCGGAACGATTGTCGAGGCGACTATCGGCGACGACGAGAAAGCGGTCGCCGCCTACTGCCAGGGGTTGATCGTCGTAATCATCCTCGGGGAGAGTCTTGAAGAGGTTACGCCCGAAAGCAGTTTGGCCCATCGAGCCTATTGGTGAGGTGTCGGAACCATAGGCGCCAAGCGCGCGCAACATGTCCGCGCACGACCGGGCCGCATCGATCGCGCCACCGCGACCGATGCAGCCGGCTATCGCCGACATGCCGTCTTCAGATCAATCCTGGTGGACTTGAGGCAGCTACGACTTCTGCGGCGCGGAAGGAGCGCCGTCTGCAGCTCCCTGGTTCAAGGTCGCTTCGGCCGAGCCGGCATCGATCCGCCGCAGCTCGGGAGTAGTCCACGCCAAGCGCTTTTCCTGATTGTTGCTCTTCGTCATTGACCCGCCTTTCAACTGCAGCTTCTTAGGGAAATAAGCCTTAACCTCCCTAGAGGTTCCGTCATTAACAGCATAGCCTGCTCCGCTCAACGCTCCACTCGGCGGTTCGGCTCCCTATCGCTGGTCGCCGTTCCGCGTCTCGGATGCAACCATCAACGCTTCGGCGTGAGCGATGATTTTGTGCGCCTCCCCGGCCAAATCGGTCAGCGTCCAGCTGCGCGAGGCGACAAAGATCGGCGTCCGGCGAACCAGGGCTACGCAGGCTTCAAAGTGCGATCGGACGTTGCCGGCGTCCGGGACATGGCCTCCCCGGTAGGTGTTCGCGAACACCGCCTCCGCGGCGTCGAGCCCGTCAAGCCGCGCGATTTCGAACGCGTCAGCTTTGGCGAGCAAATAGATCGCCGCAAGCTGGGTTTCCTCGCCGACCGTGTTCTCGTGAAGGATCGGCACGTCATATTTTTCCCATGTCGCATCGCCGGCGTAGGAGCGGCTGAACCGGGTCGGCTCGCGGCCGGAGGCTTCGAGCATCTCCCGCCACAGGCGCAGCCGCGGAAGTCCGGGCCGAACCAACGGCCGACCGTTTTTGTCGAACCGGATGACGCAGACGTCATCGGCGATGATTCGATATCCATGGTCGTGAAACCAGGCGGCCAGGGTCGACTTTCCCTGCCCCGACCGGCCCATGAAGGCGACCGCCTTGCCGCCGATCTCGACGGCGTTGGCGTGAAGCGGAAGCAGCCCGCGCTGGTGAATCAGCAGCCCGAGCGCGGTACCGAGGAGGTAGAGGCGGACATTCTCCTCCGGCACTCCCGGCTCCGCGTCGACCAGTATCTCGCGGCCGTCGGAAATCCGAAAGGCGGCGATCGCGTCGATCACCAGGACGAGCCCATCCGACCGTGCATGGAGGCCCGGCTCGGATCTGGCCGAGTCCGCGATCGTCCCCCGGCGAATGCTTATGTCGGGCGTTTCTGTCGCCGGCGCGGCGAACAGTTCGGGCAACGCCATTTCGCTGCGGACCTGCAGTCCGTACACGGAATAGGAAAGCGGTTCTGGCATCGATGGACGTTAGGGGAAAGTCGCGACGCGCGTGAACTCCGCCGCCTCCGAACCGCCGATCACAGTATCGCCGCCGGCCTCCACCCACACATGCGCACGAAGCGCGTTGTCGTCGTCGTTGGCGATCCCGTAATGCAGCAGCGCGTCCACCCCCCTTCGCCGAAGCATGCGCTGCAGCCCCAGTCCCTGGTGGATGCAGACGGCGCGCATCGGCAAGAATCGGGATGCCGAGTGGACTGCTGCGGCGCACATAGTGACGATGCGGGCAGGGTCCGGCGGCGGCTTGCTCGGTAGCGCAACGGCTCCCAACCGGATGGCACGCCGGAACGGCAGCAGCTTCAGCGCCGCCCAGGCAACGCCGATAGTTAGCAGCGCCTCGAGCGCGATCAGGCGCCGTTTGACGTGCAGGCGGCCGGTGCCGGGGATCGCGTTGAACAAGGCCATGGCTGCACCCAGTCTGCTTGCCTTTCCGCAAAACGCAATGGTCCGACCAAAGGGTTTCATGGACATGATTAGTCAGTGGCGACGCTTTCACCTATGAATAATGTCGTGGTCGCGACAGAATTCGAGCTTGCGGTTCGATGTTGCCGCTGGACCTTCGCGGGCGAAGTCGGGCGCCCGCTGGACGAGCTTGTCGCCAAGGTCGAGTGGAATGCGTTCCTTCAAACCGTCCGCCGTCACCGCATACAGGCGATCGCCTGGAACTGCCTGGGGTCTCTCGACATCGACGTGCCTTCCGAAATCTCGCGCCAGCTCGCGGCCGACGCCTCGTCGATCGCTCAACGGAATCTCCGCGCGGCAATCGAATGCCGGGCCTTGCTGGCAAGCTTCACCGAGGCCGGATTACCGCTGCTGTTCGTCAAGGGCCTGACGCTCGGTGCGCTCGCTTATCCCGATCCGTTCCTCAAGATGGGCTGGGATATCGACGTGCTGGTCCCGGCGAGCGCTATAGCCGCGGCCGCGGCCGTGCTCGAGGAGTCCGGGTACAGGCTGACCGTCCCGGCCAGTGATAAGGCGCCGGCCGGTCTGACCGAGTGGCACAGTCGGCGGAAGGAGTCGGTCTGGCACAAGCCGACGGTCGATTTTCACCTCGAGCTGCACAGCCGCCTGGCCGACAATGTGCAGCTGATCGCGGACGTCGGGATCGGATCCGACGTCCAGCAGGTGGAAGTCGCGCCGGGCATCGCGCTGCCGACATTGGGACCGAAAGAGCTGTTCGCCTATCTGTGCGTTCATGGCGCGTCGAGCGCCTGGTTCCGGCTGAAATGGCTAGCCGACTTCGCCGCTCTTCTCCACCGGCGGAGCGACGACGAAATCGAGCGGCTCTATGCCGCGTCGCAACGGCTCGGTGCGGGCCGGGCCGCCGGGCAGGCGCTGCTGCTCACCGAACAGCTATTTGGAACGGGTGTTGGGGACGAACTATTTGCAAGACTGAAGCGCGACCGCAAGACCCGATGGCTTGTCGCAATGGCCTTCCGTCAGCTGGCCGGGCCAGGCTCGCTCGCCGAGCCGACCGAAAGGCGATTGGGAACGGCCGGAATCCATTTTTCGCAGCTGCTCCTGCTCCCCGGTTGGCGATTCAAGCTGGGCGAACTCCAGCGGCAGGTCCGCGACATGCTTGATTAAGCGTCCCGGCTCCCGCAATCCCTCATCACGAGCGTCCGCGGCCGCTCAGACACTGCGGACACAGCCGGGCACAGGCCATGAGCAGAGTCGGCAGGAACATGGTGGTCACAAGGTCCTTGGCGCTCTCGCCATATTGCATCGCCGGGACAGGCCATTGCTCGACCCACAGGTCGACCGCTTCGTTGAGGATCAGCAGCACCAGCAAGGCCAGCCACGGGCGCCAGCTCGACACGGTTACCCGGAACAGGACGGCAAGCGCGAGATGCAGGACGACCCCGACGATCACGTGCAGGGCGTCGCTGCTGATCGCAGTCGCGTGCTCGATGAATATCTTGGCCTCGTACCACGACCAGGCCACCGCCTCGACCGGATTTGCGTCGGCGCCGGTCACCATCGGATGACGCTTGTGACCGGCCTCACCCGATCTTCACATGTCGTGTCGGGCGAAGTTCCGTCTCGTCCTTGACGGTTGCCCGTTTCCAGGGGGAGCACATTAGTGCGAGGCAGGCCGCGAAGACGGCCGCGATCGCCGCCGTTCGAAGCGGATAATCGACGATGCTGTGAAAAAGGATGGCGGCCGAGGCGATGGTCGCGGCGCGCGCATAGGGACTGCTCAGCGCGGAACGCCAGACCCGCGAGACGTGGAGCAACCACCAGCCGAGGAACAGCAGGAGGAGCAGCGCTCCGGCCGCCCCCCCTTCCAGCACGACCTGCAGATAATCATTGTGCGCGTGGTTGATATAGGTGGAGCCGATCGCGCCCGGGTCTTCGAACAGCGGATAGACTCGCTCGAGCGAGCCGAAGCCCGTTCCCGCCGGAAATGTTTCGGCGATCGCGGCGATGGTCGTCGCCCATATCGAAGCGCGCGACTGGAATGCGGCCGATGACGCGCCGCCCGCCAGTTCCGAATGCACCGGGGTTGCCGTGAGCAGGACCACGGCGCCGATGATTGCCAGCGCGGCGACCGGAATCGCGACCCGGCGCATCCGCCACCCGGCGGGCAGGATCAGCGCGCTTGCCGCCACTACCGGTATCGCCAGGCCGATGCCGGCTGCGGAACCGTTCAGGGCCAATCCAACCAGCACGATCAGTAGGCCTCCCGCTCCGAAGGCGATCATCGCCCCGGCGCGCCCTCGGCCGCGGATCTTCAGATGCCCGGAAGCGAACAGGGCGACGGCGAAGGGAATGCTGGCGAGCAGCAAGCTGGCCATATGGTTGCGGTTGGCGAACTGACCGACCGCGCCGGTGTTGGTCACTTCGTAGAAGTGCCAGGCCGACCCCTGCGGGCCGCTGGTCGCGACCTGAACGGCCCCGAGCAGCACTCCGGCGAGCATTGCGGCGATGATGGCGCCCGCGATCCAGCTTTCCTCATACGCCCTGAGCCGGACTATTCCGAACAGGACGGCGAGCGGCGGAAGCAGGGCAAGGCTGGAGGCAAGCGTTTGATAGGGGGCGAGCGACAGCGGCAGCCACGGCAACTGGTAACCGAGCAAATCATATCCGTCGGCGACCACGCCCCTGCCCGGCAGCGCGGTCCAGATATCCGGTGGCAGCGGAATTAGCTGCAGCACGAAAACCAGCGCCAGCAACGCGGCCAGTCCGGCAAGCGTTCGGGCCGCCCGCAACATCTCAAGCGGTGGCCTCGTCAGCCCCGCCCAGACGATGAGCAGCACGGCAAGCAGCTGAAGCGCCATGTTTGCCCATATCCCTTGCGCACTGCCGCCAATCAGCAGGCACAGCAGCAGGAATGCCGGAACGGCGAATTTCCGAACGCCTGCGATCATTGCCGCTCCACTCTCGCCAGTCGCAGATCGGTCAGCCGGAAGTCGGCCGATTTGGCGAATTCCTCCCCTTTCGCAACCAACTTCAGGGTCTGCGCCGGGCAGCCTTGCGCGCGAATCGAAAATTCCCCTTCCAGCCGATCCGAGGTCATACGCAGCGGCAACCGCAGCACAGGCGCGGCGCCTGGCAGGCATGCGATTTCCCACCCTATCCCACCGGATGTCCCAAGCTCTCCCGAAACCCTCATGCCAAACCGGTAGGACCCGGCCGGAAGCAGCATCAGCTGGCTTGCGAGTTCGGCGCTTTCCCGGCCGAAGAACAGGACTCGCAAGCCTCCGTTCTCCGCCTCGGCGACCCCGGCACCGCTCGAGCCGAGCGACCAGTTGAACGGAGGCGGCGCATTGCTGTCCCGGAATTCGGGGTTGAACAGCCCCGATGCAGTCTCCGCCGGCAAGCCGGCGATCCTGCTCCAGACCGATCGCGCCTTTAGATATTCCCCTTCATCAACCAGGCTGCGGATCAGCCTTTCCTGCCAGGCCGTAGCACTTGCGCCGCGGCCCGGCCGGTCGGTCGCCAAGGCCAGAACCAGCTCGGCATTGGCGCCGTCGGCGGCGAGCAGCGAGAGCACCGCGGGCTCGAGCTCGGGATGCGTTGTGAACACACGCTTGATCTCGCCAATCTCGGCGCCGCTGCGGGCATAGCCCGCAAGCGCCGACGCGAGCTGAATTCGCGACCTTGGGACCAGCCTCCCGAGCGTCGTCATCTCGGTCAATCCGGCGGCGACGCGCCCACTGCGCAAATAGAGGTCGGCGAGAAGATAACGGGCCGCCGGTGATCGCGGATCGCGCGCGCGCGCCGCCGCAAAATGCTGCTCGGCGCGGCGGTTGTCGCCGGCTTGCTGAGCGAGCGCGCCGGTGATCAAAAATGGCTCCGGCGCGAGCGGCCGCGCAGCGGACAGGGTTCGGACCAGATCCAGGGTTCGCCGGTCAAGCGGCCGTCCGCTGGCCGCCGCCTCGCCCACCTGTAGCATCACTTGCGGACGAATCACGTCCGGGTGGTGCGGCCAGATCTGCCGGGTTGAGTCGAACTCCGCGCCGGCGCTGGCGACCAACGCCGTCCGAACGCTATGAACCGCCGCCAGAACCCCGAACAATAGCAGGATGAGGGTTCGCATAAGTGCGGCTGGGGACGGAACGGTCGCGGCCAAGCCTATGCGTCTGCCTGGTTCGGAATCATGACGATCTCAGTGCGGTTCTTGTTGAGCGCTCCGTAGCGCTGGCTGCCATAGCCGTAGCCATAGCCATAGGCGCTCGATTCCGCGGTCGACTTGGTCAGTGTCGCGCCGACGATATGCGCTCCGGCGGCTTTCAGGCGGTTCAATGCCTCGATCGCCACCGAGGTGCGGGTTTTGCCGCTTTCGACGACGAACACGACGTCCTTGCAGGCCGATGCGAGCAGCGCAGAGTCGGCCAGGCCGAGCACCGGCGGTGCATCGACGATCACCATCTCGAACTGGGCCGACGCTTCGCGAAGGATCGCCTGGAACCTGCCGGTCGAAAGCAGGTCGGCGGGGTTGGGCGGAAGCGGTCCGCAGGGCAGCAGCCAGAGATTCTCGAACTGGGTCGGCGCGACGTGCTCGGTAAGCGGCTCTTCATCCGTCAGCAGCCGGGTCAGTCCCTGGTCCTTCGAGGCCGCCCTGAAAGCCGGCTTGCGCAGATCCGAATCGATCAGCAGTACCGATACTCCGCGCCGAGCGAAATTCTGTGCCAGCGCGAGTGCCGAGGAAGACTTGCCTTCCGACGCCCGGGCGCTGGTGATCAGCAGAGTCTTCGGCAGCCCTTTCTCGGTGCTGAACCGGAGCGACGTGGCGATCGTCGAATAGGCTTCTGAAATCGCCGAGGCGGGATCCCTCAGATCGTCGATCAGCGATCCCTTGCCGGCTTGCTTCGGCACGGCGCCAAGACAGGCAAGGCCCAGCTTCTCGCGTACGTCGCGTCGGGACTTGATGGTGTCGTTGAGAAATTCCAGTGCGATCGCCGCCAGCGTCCCCGAGATGAGTCCAAGAGCAAAGCCGACAAGTAAGTTGAAGATGATATTCGGCTGGTATGGGACCGAAGGGACGTCCGCGCGGTCAACGATCGACACGGGCGTTGCGCCGACTCCGCCGGCTACGCCGATCTCCTTGTAGCGCTGCAGCAGCGCGTCGTAGAGCGCCCGATTGGTGTCCACCTCGCGCTGCAGGATGGTGTAGCGAATGCTTCGTCCGCGAAGATCGAGCACCTCCCCCTTGAGCTGATTGACGCGGGCCCGGAGAGCCTGTTCGGCGGCGAGCGATGCCCGATAATCGGCCAGCAACGTATTGGCGCGACCGCTGGTGACATTCTCTGTTTCGCGAGAAATCTGGCGGCCAAGCTCGTCGATCCGCGACCGCAGGCTGATCATTTCGGGATGGTCCGGCTTCATCATCGTCCGCTTTTCCTGATATTCCGCCTCAAGGGCGGCGCGGGACTGCCTGAGTACTTGCGTGCTGGTGGTTTCCTCCGAGGTGGCGCCGGTCGCTCGCGCCTGGCGATAGGCACCCTCGGCTGCAACTCTTCGCGCCGTCGCCTCGGCAAGCGCGCGATTGAGCGCGATCAGCGACTCTCCCTGCAGCGAACCGGCATCTCCGACCGAGGATCCGTCCTGATTGGTCTGGGTCGTGATGATGCCTTGCGCCTGGGCATAAGCGACGAGATCCCGTTCCGAAGCTTCGAGGTCGCCACGGGTCCTGGCGATCTGGCGCTCGAGGAAGTTGCGCGCATAGGCCGACGCTTCGTAGCGCCGCTGAAGCGTCGAATCGATGAAGGCTTCGGCGACGCCGTTGGCGACCTGAGCGGCCAGCCGCGGCGATTCCGAAACATAGTTGAAGCGGATCAGCTGCCCTTCCTCGGGCGCTTCGACATTCAGCCCTCCGGCGACCTGAGCAGTGGCGGCACGAAGTCTCGTCGCCGGATCGACGGACTGGTCGATGACCTCCGGATTGTTCGCAAGATTGAGATCCTGGGCGACCCGCTCGGCTAGACTGCGGCTTTGCAGCAGCCCGACC
>CAYUWJ010000069.1:0-15244 GCA_964448315.1 uncultured Sphingomonas sp.
ATGGCGCGGTGCAGCATCAGCGGGTGATGCTTGTCGCCGTCGGCGCCGATGTAGGTCGCGTCGAGCCGCTGCGGCATCTGCGGGTCGAGCTGGAGCGTGCCGCACTGCCAGGTGCGGCCGATCGCGTCCTCGAGGTGGAACTCCAGCTTCGGCCCGTAAAAGGCGCCCTCGCCCGGTAGAACCTCATAATCGAGGCCAGTTTCCTTCAGCGCGATCTCCAGATCGGCTTCGGCGCGATCCCATTGTTCATCGCTGCCGATGCGCTGCTCGGGCCGGGTGGCGAGCTTCACCTTGTAATCGGCGAAACCGAGATCGCGGTATACGGTATCGAGCAGCGCGCAGAACGCCTAGGACTCGTCGACCAGCTGCTCGTGCGTGCAGAAGATATGCGCATCGTCCTGGGTGAACTGGCGCACCCGCAATATGCCGTGCAGCGCGCCGTGCGGCTCGTTCCTGTGGCAGCAGCCGAACTCGGCGAGCCGAAGCGGCAATTCGCGGTAGGAGGTGATGCCCTGCCGGAACACCTGAACGTGGGCCGGGCAGTTCATCGGCTTCAGCGCGAGCAGGTCGGCCTGTCCCGACAGCACCGGCATGTCGCCCTCGGTGTCCGGCACTTCGTCGGGGACGACGAACATATTCTCGCGGAACTTGCCCCAGTGGCCGGACGCCACCCACAGTTGCGAGTCGATCAGCTGCGGAGTCTTGATCTCGGCATATCCCGCCGAGTCGAGCCGGCGGCGCATATAGGCCTCCAGCTCGCGCCAGATGAGATAGCCGTTGGGGTGCCAGAAGATCGAGCCATGGGCTTCGGCCTGGAGATGGAACAGGTCCATCTCCAAGGCGATCTTGCGGTGGTCGCGTTTGGCCGCCTCCTCGAGCCGGACGAGATACGCGTCGAGCTGCTTCTTGTTGAGCCAGGCGGTGCCGTAGATCCGGCTCAGCATCGGGTTTTTGGGATTGCCGCGCCAATAGGCGCCGGACACGCGGGTCAGCTTGAACGACTGTGGGTCGAGCTTGCCGGTCGAGGCGAGGTGCGGCCCCCGGCACAGGTCCATCCAGGCGCTTTCGCCTTGGCCCGAGCGATACATGGTGATCGGCTCGCCCTCGGGCAGCTCCATCACCCACTCAGCCTTGAAACTCTCGCCCTGCTTTTCGAACAATGCGCGCACGTCATCGCGAGTCCAGACCTCGCGCACCAGCGGCTCGTCGGCGGCGATGATGCGGCGCATCTCCGCCTCGATGTCCGGCAGATCCTCGTCGGTGAACGGGCCGCGGCCCGGCGCCGGCGCGAAGTCGTAGTAGAAGCCGTCGTCGGTCGCCGGGCCGAAGGTGATTTGGGTGCCGGGAAACAAATTCTGGACCGCCTCGGCGAGAATATGCGCGAAGTCGTGGCGGACCAGCTCGAGCGCATCCTTTTCGTCGCGCGACGTGATCAGCGCCAGCTCGGCATCGCCTTCGAACGGCCGGGAGATATCCCGCACCTCGCCATTGACGCGCGCCGCCAGCGCCGCCTTGGCCAGCCCCGGCCCGATCGCCGCCGCGACGTCCGCAGGCGTCGAGCCTTCGGGCATTTCCCTGACCGAGCCGTCGGGAAGGGCGATCTTGAACATCCTAGTCATCGAGCGAGCCATGTAGCCATGCCCCCATTGCTACTCAACCGGAGTTCCTGCTTTCACTCCCCCTTCCCTGCCGCCCCATAGCGGCTACAGTCAGGAGTGGGGGCTGGCGGCGCTATGAGCGGTTACGGAATAATCACGACTTCGCGTGACGGCGCGCCGGCAACTGCGCAGCTACACATCGATGGTGACGATCTCGTCATCACCCGGGGCGGCGAAACTGAGGTCGTCCCGCTTTTAAACCTCTATCGGATGTCTAACGATGCTTTCCAGTTGAGACTTGGGCGACGTGGCATCCGTTCCTGGCGGCTATCAGTCGACGGAGCTCTTGCCGACGAGCTGCGCTACCGGGTCGGATCGCGGCGGCGCAGAATCAATTGGGGAGCTGCGCGTGTCTGGCATATCGCGCTGTTCGTCGGCGCCGTGTTGGTCGTGGAGCTTGTCAAAGTGCCGGCCGAATGGCTGGCGCCGATAGTCCCCGCAGCGATCGAACGGCGCCTTGTGCCGGCCGACTTGCGGACCTTCGGTAGCTACTGTCACTCCCGCGAAGGCGAGCAGGTCCTCCGAAAATTGATCGCAAAGCTCGATCCTGAGCTGGCCGGCAGCATCAAAACGGAAGTGCTTAACGACGGCGGTTTTGTGGTTACGTCGCTTCCCGGCAATCGGCTGGCGATCTTCAATTCATTCCTGACGTCAACCGAGGGCGACGAGTTCGCCGCGCTGTTGGCGCACGAAGTGGCGCATCTGCGGAACGGCGACCCCCTCAGGGCTGCGCTTCGGGCGAACGGTACGTTGGGGTCGTTGATCGGCACTCTCACGGAAACCAGAAGGCCGGAGAACTTCCTGGAGTTTTCGCGAGAGGAGGAGCGGACAGCGGATGCCCGAGCCATCCAAATGCTGCGCCGCGCCGGCATCTCGACCTTGCCAGGCGCATCCCTGTTCGCTCGCATGGACGAGGAGCGCGAGGCCAACCGCAGCTTCGGCAAGGAACAATACTACCTACACTACGGACTGTACCCGGACCGGGCTCAGCTGTGGAGGGACGCTCCTGATCGAGGCGAGTTACTTCAGGCGGCTCCCGCGCTGACCGACGCCGAAGCAGATGCGCTATTCAATTACTGCTGGAGGACCGCCGGGCCGCGTCGTGTGCCGCTGCCCGAAATGGCAGCTGGGGCTGGAAAGTAATCTTGACACAAAGATGCGGGGGCGTAAAGCGAGCTTGACAGTCAAACTGGGTGCTTGTAAAGCTTCCTTTACCAATAGGAAAGGACACTATGCACATGGCCAGATCCCTCGTGCGGCGCCGCTACACTCAGCGCCTCGCGGCCGCGATGGGCGTTTATCTCATCAGCCTGTTCGCCGCCGAATATCTCATTTCGCGCCAGCTGGTCGATGGTCCGATCGTGTGGGTGCTCGGGATAATCCCGGGCCTCGCCGTGGTCGGCGCCTTTTATGCCATCGCCATGCTGATCGTCGAACAGACCGATGAGTTCCTCCGCATGCTGGTCGTTCGCCAGACTCTGGTCGCCACCGGCTTTTCGCTGTCGATCGCGACCGTGTGGGGCTTTCTCGAGAATTTCGACCTCGTACCCCACGTCGATGCCTATTGGGTGGCGATCCTCTGGTTCCTCGGCTTCGGTCTGGGCGGCTTCATCAACAAGCGAACGATGGGCGCCTGGGGAGAATGCGGATGAATAGCCGCTTGAAGGTGCTTCGTGCCGAACGCGGCTGGAGCCAAAGCGACCTTGCCGACAAGCTCGAAGTGTCGCGCCAGAGCGTCAATGCGATCGAGACCGGGCGCTACGACCCGTCGCTGCCGCTCGCTTTTCGCATCGCCGAGCTGTTCGAGCTGCCGATCGAGGAGATTTTCGTCTCGCCGAGCCACCGAAGCTCAAGCGCGATTTAGCAAACCGCCCCATCAACAGGAGAATGACATGCGTTTCTACGCCACCGCCCTAGTTGCGCTCGCAACATCCGCCCTGATTGCCTTTCCGGCAACGGCGACCCCCGACATCCTCACCTCCGCGCCCGCCGAGCAGCGATTCGACCATATTTCAATCGTCGCTATGTGATCAGGCACGCCCGTCGTGCTAATCCCCGGCCTGTCGACATCGCGGGACGTCTGGAGCGATAACGCGCCCGAGCTTGCCAAGAAGCACCGAGTGCTGCTCGTTCAGGTAAATGGTTTCGGCGGCGATGACCCAGGCGCGAACCTGCAACCGGGAATCCTCGACGGCATCGTTGCCGACCTGAACGGCTATCTCACCTCGGAACGCCTGGGGCGCGTGCGCGTGATCGGCCATTCGATGGGCGGATCCGTCGCGCTGAAATTCGCAATGGCGCATCCGGAGCAGGTCGAGCGAGCGATGATCGTCGATGCATTGCCGTTCTTCGCAGTGCTGATCGATCCGTCTGCGACTGCCGAAGGCGTCCGTCCGACCGCCGAGATGATGCGGACGCGGGTCGCCTCCAGCTATGGCAAGCCGGTCGACCCGGCCACAATCGAGGCGAACGTCAAGTCGCTCGCGCTCAAGCCGGAGAGCATCGCGCGCATGAAGCAATGGGCGGCCGCCGCGGACGCCCGCGCCAGCGCCCAGGCTCTTTACGACAACCTCACCACGGACATTCGCCCGCATCTCGCCAGCATCATGGTGCCGGTGACGATCATCGTGCCGTGGAGCGACCAACGATTCGGTGAACAGCGCACGCTCGCCTTCTTCAAGAAAGAATATGCCGACCTGGCCAACGCCGCTTTCGTTGGCATCGGCGACGCTGGTCACTTCGTCATGCTCGACCAGCCCCAGCGCTTCGCCGAGCAAGTGAACAGCTTTCTGCGCTAGGCGGCCATCGCCGCCGCGACGATCGTCTCGGCGCGCTCGAACAGCGCCGGGTCGACCTTGGCGCCCGACGCCGCGGCATTCTCCCGGACCTGTTCCGGGCGCGAGGCGCCGATGATCGCCGAGGCGACGTTGGGTTCACGAAGCACCCAGGCGAGCGCGAACTGCGGCAGCGTCAGCCCGGCTTCCGCCGCGATCGGCTCGAGCCTGCGGACGGCACGCAGCAGCTTGGGACTCATCAGCCGGTCCATGAAGCCGCCCATCACATCGCTCGCCGCGCGGGTCCCGGCCGGCGGCGGCACATCGGGGTCATATTTGCCGGTCAGCACGCCCTGGCCGAGCGGCGACCAGACGATCTGCGAAATGCCGTTGGCGGCGCAGATCGGGATCACCTCGGCCTCGGGCTCTCGCCAGACCAGCGAATATTGCGGCTGGCTCGACACGAATTTCGCCACCCCAGTCATTTCGACCGCGGCCGCGATCCGTTCCGCCGGCCATTCGGAAAAGCCGATATGGCGGACCTTGCCGCTATCGACCGCGCGGGTCAGCGCCGCCATCGTCTCCTCAAGCGGCGTCTCCATATCGTAGCGGTGGCACTGGTAGAGATCGATCGTCTCGACCCGAAGCCGCTTGAGCGACGCGTCGAGCTGCTTTTCAACCTGCTCGGCCGACAGCCCGCGATCTGCGTCCGTCATCGGGAAATAGAGCTTGGTGGCGAGCACATAGCTGTCGCGCGGGCGGTGCTGAAGCGCCTCGCCGAGGAAGGTTTCGGCGGCGCCGCGACCGTAGATGTTGGCGGTGTCGATGAAGTTGATGCCAAGCTCGAAAGCCTGATCGAGGCAGGCCCGCGCCGCCTTCGCTTCGACCCCGACGCCATAGGTCAGCCAGGAACCGAGCGAGATCTCCGACACGCTAAGATCGCTGTCGCCGAGCTGCCGATATTGCATGGGTTCGCCTCCTTTGGCCGCTGAACCGGCGCACGACGATTCCTGTTCCGTGGGGAGCCCTCGCCGGGCTGCCCGCTTATTGCTACAGAGGGACCTATGCCGCAGACCCGCCCGCCCTGGCCGCTGACGCAGGCTGCAGCATTGCTTGCGCTGCTGCTCGGAGCGCTGCTGCTGCTGTTGCCGGCGCAAAGCGGCGCGCAGGGCGGTCGCTTGGCCCATGTGCTGGAAATCGACGGAGCGATCGGCCCCGCGACATCCGACTATGTCAGCCGGAGCTTCAACGACGGCGTCGAGAACGGCGCTTCGCTGCTGATCGTCAGGATGGACACCCCGGGCGGCCTCGACACATCGATGCGCGAGATCATCCGCGAAATCCTCGCCTCGCCGGTGCCGGTCGTCACCTATGTCAGCCCAAGCGGCGCGCGAGCGGCGAGCGCCGGAGCCTTCATCCTCTATGCCAGCCATGTGGCCGCGATGGCGCCGGGCACCAATGTCGGCGCGGCCACGCCGGTGCAGATCGGCGGAGGCGGAGCGCAGCCAGGCGGCGCTCCCGGCGACGGCAACGAAGCGGCGCCGGAGGGCGGCACGGCGCTGGAGCGCAAGGCGATCAACGACTCCGTCGCTTATATCCGTTCGCTCGCCGAACTGCGCGGCCGCAATGCCGACTGGGGCGAGGAAGCGGTCCGCGACGGCGCCAGCCTGTCCGCGACCGCGGCGCTCGAGCAGAACGTCACCGACTTCATCGCCCGGGACATGGGCGAGCTTTTGCGCGGCCTCGACGGAAGAACGGTGACCGCCGCCGGGCGGCAGGTAGAACTCGAGACGGCGGGCATGACGCTGGTCGAGGTCGCACCGAACTGGCGCACGCAGGTTCTCAGCGCGATCACCAATCCCAACGTCGCGCTGATCCTGATGCTGATCGGCGTTTATGGACTGATGTTCGAGTTCATGAACCCCGGTGCGCTGTATCCGGGCACGATCGGCGCCATTTCGCTTCTGATCGGCCTCTATGCGCTCGCCGCGCTGCCGGTGAGTTTCGCCGGCATCGGCCTAATCCTGCTCGGGCTGGCGCTGATCACCGCCGAAGCCTTCTCGCCTTCGTTCGGAGTGCTCGGCATTGCCGGCGCGGTCGCACTGGCGCTCGGGGCGACGATATTGTTCGACACCGACGTGCCGGAATTCCAGATCAGCTGGGCAGCTGCCGCGAGCGTCGGCGTTGCCAGCCTGGCATTCGCGCTGGTGGTCGGGCGAGCAGCTCTCACCTCGCGCCGCGCCCGGATCGTCAGCGGCCGGGAGCAGATGATCGGCGAGATCGGTCAAGTGGTCGATTGGTCTGGCGGCCGGGGCCACGTGTTCGTCCATGGTGAACGTTGGCGAGCGCGGGGCGTTGACGAATTGGGTGTGGGAGACGCCGTGGAAGTGTCCGGCATCAATGGGCTGACGCTGACGGTCGGCCCCGCCAGTTCGGCCGATGCGCCCGACTTCCGGGCCTGATAATCAAAGGAGAGGCCAATGGATTTGCTCGGCAACCTGACATTCTACCTTCCGCTGATTCTGATTGCGGTCCTGTTCCTGATGGCCGCGATCAAGATTCTGCGCGAATATGAGCGCGGCGTCGTCTTCACCCTCGGCCGCTTCACCGCGGTAAAGGGGCCGGGCCTCATCCTCCTCATCCCGATCGTCCAGCAGATGGTGCGGATGGACCTGCGCACGCTGGTGCTCGACGTGCCGACCCAGGACGTGATCAGCCGCGACAATGTTTCGGTGCGGGTCAATGCGGTGATCTATTTCCGGGTCATCGACCCGGAGAAAGCGACCATCCAGGTCGAGGATTATATGATGGCGACGAGCCAGCTGGCGCAGACCACGTTGCGCTCGGTGCTCGGCAAGCACGAGCTGGACGAGATGCTGGCCGAGCGGGACAAGCTCAATGCCGACATCCAGGAAATCCTCGATGCTGCGACCGACTCCTGGGGAATCAAGGTCGCCAATGTCGAGATCAAGCATGTCGACATCGACGAAAGCATGGTCCGCGCCATCGCTCGACAGGCCGAGGCCGAGCGCGAACGGCGCGCCAAGGTGATCAATGCAGAGGGCGAGCAGCAGGCGGTGCAGAAGCTGCTGGAAGCGGGCCGGATCCTCGGTCAGCAGCCGGAAGCGATGCAGCTGCGCTACCTCTCGACGTTGAACGTCATCGCCAACGAGCGCAGCAACACGATCGTCTTCCCGTTCCCGACCGAGCTTCAGGATATGTTTCTCGGTTCACGGAGCGACAAACAGCGGTAAGCTGCGACCGACTGGAGCGGCCGAACGGATTTCGAGAAGGCGATGCCTCTCCCCGACCCATGCCTGTTCGAGCGCGGCGATCGTGCGGCACTGGCCTATCGGCTGCGTGAGGGCTCTTCACCGACCCTCGTCTTCCTGCCCGGCTATGCGTCGGACATGGACGGGACCAAGGCGCAGGCGCTCGACTCTTTCGCGCAAGCGCACGGGCTGGCGATGCTGCGCTTCGACTATTCGGGCACCGGCTCGTCCGGCGGCGACTTCGAGCAAGGGACGCTGGCGCTGTGGCTCGACGAGGCGCTGGCGATGGTCGACCGGCTGACGCAAGGGCCGATCCTGCTTATCGGCTCGTCGATGGGCGGCTGGATCGCGCTTCATGTCGCGCTGCGGCGGCCGGAGCGGGTGCGGGCGCTGGTCGGAATCGCCGCCGCGCCCGATTTCACCGGCTGGGGCTTCACCGCCGACGAAAAGGACCTGCTGCTCGCCAAAGGCCGGCTCGAACAGCCCAACCCTTACGGCCCCGAGCCACAGCTCACCACCCGCGGCTTCTGGCAATCGGGCGAGCAATTGCGGCTGCTGGGCGCGCCGGTCGACGTGACATGCCCGGTTCGCCTGGTCCACGGCGATGCCGACTCCGAGGTGCCGCTCGAGGTCGCGCTGACGCTGATGCGCCAGCTACGTTCAGCCGATGTCCAGTTGAACATTATAAAGGGCGGCGGGCACCGATTGTCCGACCGCCAGGAAATTGCCGCGATCGTCCGGACCGTCGCCGAACTGTTGGAGCCCGCCGAATGATAGTCTTCCTTGCCGCCGCCCTGACCGCCGCCACTCCCGCCGCCAACTGCCCCGCCGGAACCGGGGCCGAGGCGCTGAGCTGCCGCGCCGTCGCGCTCCATTCGGAAGATCGGCACGCCGAAGCCGCCGCCGCCTTCGAGCAGCTCGCCGCGGCGCTGCCGGCGACCGACCCCAAGCACGACCAGGCGCTGGCCGCAGCCGGCAACATGTGGATCGCCGCCGGCGAGCCGGGCAAAGCGGCGCTGGCGCTCGACCGCGCGCTTGCCGGCACCTGGCTTCGGGCCGAGCAGCGCGGCGAGGCCTTGCTCGACCGCGCCCGCGCGGCCGAGGCGCAGAACGACTTCAAGACCGCTCGGACGAAAGTCGGCGAGGCGGCCGAGACCATCTCGCAGGACCCGTTCCTGTGGTATTTTTCGGCGGCGCTGGCGATCCGCGAGGGCGATCCGGCAACCGCCAGAACGGCGATCAACCGGGCTTTGTCGCTGGCGCCGAACGATCCGACCGTCCTGTTCGAGGCCGGCCATGTCGCCCATTTCGAGGGCAATGTCGCCGCCGCCAAAGCCTATTGGACGCGCGCCTCGGCAACCGACCCCGACGGCCAGAGCGGCGCCGCCGCCCGCGAGGCGCTGGCGCTGATCGACCGGCCGGCGGTGCAAAACGGAGCGCAAGTCGCTAGATAGCGCGCCATGCGCTTTCTTCACACCATGCTTCGGGTGTCGGACCCGGACAAGACCGTCCGCTTCCTGGAATTGCTCGGGCTCGAGTTACGCCGCCGCAAGGACGTGCCGGCGGGGCGGTTCACGCTGATCTTCCTTGGCGTCCCCGGCGATTCGGCCGAGGTCGAGCTGACCCACAACTGGGACGAGAGCGGCTATGCCGGCGGCCGCAACTTCGGCCATCTCGCGTTCGAAGTGGACGACATTCACGCCTCCTGCCGGCAGTTGATGGACGCCGGCGTGACGATCAACCGTCCGCCCCGCGACGGGCGCATGGCCTTCGTCCGGACGCCCGACGGAATCTCGGTCGAACTGCTCCAGAAGGGCGATGCGCTCGCGCCGGTCGAGCCCTGGGTGTCGATGCCAAACAGCGGCGAGTGGTGATGCTCGAGATCGTGCCCGTCCCGGCGTTCAGCGACAATTACATCTGGCTGGTCCGCGACGAGGACAGCGGCGAGACGGCGGTGGTCGATCCTGGCGATGCGGCGCCGGCGCTGGCGGAATGCGAACGTCGCGACTGGGCCATCACCCAGATCTGGAACACCCACTGGCACCCCGACCACACCGGCGGCAATCTGGCGATCAAGCAGGCCGCTATCGAGGCCAATGGCGCCTGCACTATTTCCGGTCCCGCCGCCGAGACTGTGGCCGGCATCGACGTCAAGCTTGCCGAGGGTGATCCCATTCGCATCGGCGAGCATGTCGGCGAAACATGGGAAATTCCCGGCCACACGCGCGGGCACATCGCGCTGGTATTCGAGCGCGAGCGAATCGCTTTCGTCGGCGACACTTTGTTCGCGATGGGCTGCGGCCGATTGTTCGAAGGCACGCCGCAACAGATGTTCGATTCTCTGAAGCGCCTGGTGTCGCTTGCCCCGGACATGATGCTCTACTGCGGCCACGAATATACGCTGGCCAACGCGCGCTTCGCGATCCACGCCGAGCCCGGCAATGCCGAGGTCAAGGCGCGGCTCGAGGACGTCACGCGGCTTCGCCGGCAGGGCGCGGTCACGCTACCGACCAGCGTCGCTGCGGAACGGGCCACCAATCCTTTCGTTAGAGTTTCGAGCTGGCAAGATTTTGCGCGGCTGCGAGCGGAAAAAGACAGCTTCCGTTAATCAAGCTGGGCGTTTCTTCGCCAGTTCGACGTTCCGCATTCTCGAGGAGGCTGCAATGCGAGCAATTTCCCTGATTCTGATCGGTTCGGCCATTGCCAGCTGCACGACGGCGCCGCCACCGCCCGCCCGCAGCGCCGAAGCCCGGGCCGAACTTCAAACGCTCCTTGCCGGAAAGGTCGCCGGACAGCCGATGGCTTGCCTGCCGCATTATCGCGCTGACAATATGATCGTCATCGACGACAACACCATCGCCTTTCGCGACGGCAAAACCGTGTACCGCAACGATCTTCGCAGCGGCTGCGCTCGGCTGGGCAACACCTTCTACACGCTGGTCACGCGCAGAGTCGGAGGCAGCGGCCTGTGCAGCGGCGATCTCGCCGAGGTTGTGGATTTTTCCTCCGGAACGACGGTGGGAACCTGCGTGCTAGGCGACTTCGTCCCCTATCGACAGTCCTGACCGGCGCGCGCTATTTTTTATAAAGCGCGTCGAGGCGGTCGCCATAGGCCGCCTTGATGACGTGCCGGCGGATCTTCATCGACGGAGTCAGCTGCTCGTTTTCGACCGTGAACGGGCTATCGGTGGTAATGAAACGGCGGACCCTTTCGACGATCGACAGGTCGGCGTTGACGCGATCGACCGCCGCCGACAGCCCGCGCTGAACGGCAGCCTCGTCGCCGCCTTTCTCTGCGACATAGTCCGCATCGGCGACGAGCAAGGCGACGAGGTGCGGCCGGCGGTCGCCATGGACCATCGCCTGGGCGATTTCGGGCTGGAGCGTAAGCATGCCCTCGACCCGCTGCGGCGAGACATTGTCGCCCTTGTCGTTGATGATCAGGTCCTTCTTGCGGTCGGTGATGACGATCCGCCCCTTGTCGTCGAGGTGGCCGACGTCGCCGGTCGCCAGCCAGCCGCCTGACCCGGCTTTCGATCCGGCGTCCTGCAGCACCCGCGCCGTTTCCTCGGCGTTGCGCCAATAGCCGTGCATCACATTCTCGCCGCGGACCATGATCTCACCGTCCTCGGCGATCCGCACCTGCGTGTTCCTAAGCGGCGGGCCGACGGACTCCATCCGGACCCCGGCAGCGGGCCGGTTGCAGCTGATCACCGGGCCGGCCTCGGTCTGCCCATACCCCTGCAACAGGGTTAGCCCGAGCGACTGGAAGAACAGCCCGACATCGGGATTGAGCGGCGCGCCGCCGGCGACCATCGCCTTGATCCGGCCGCCGAACCGGCCGCGCACCTTGCGCCGAACGGTGAGCGACAGCAGGCGGTCCATCGGCCAATCGCGAAGCTTCTCCCGCCCTTCGTAGCGGTTGGCGCCGAGCTTGAGCGCCCGCTCGAGCAGATAGTTGGACAGCCGGCCGCTCTTTTCGAGGGACTTGAGGATTCGCGCCCGCAGCATCTCGAACAGTCGCGGCACGACGACCATGATGGTCGGCCGCACTTCCTCGATATTGCCGGCCAGCTTTTCGAGGCTTTCGGCGTAATAGATTTGCGCCCCGAGTCCGATCGGGAAATGCTGTCCGCCGCTATGCTCATAGGCATGGCTCGCCGGCAGGAACGACAGGAAAATCTCGTCGCCCCAGCCGAAATCGGACGAGATGATGTCGGTGCAGCCTTCGACATTGTGAATGATCGCGCCGTGGTGCTGGCGGACGCCGCGCGGAGCGCCGCCGGTGCCGCTGGTGTAGATGAGGCAGGCAAGATCGCCGCGGCCGATCGACGCGACGCGCCGCTCCAAAGCTTCGACATCGGCGTCGGCGTCGCCGGCGATCAGCTCATCCCAGTGGTGGAACCGCGCCGAGTCGCTCGCCTGGCCGACCCTTATATCCTCGATGCCGATGATGTGGCGGCATTCGGACGTGAACAGCGCCGCCGGGACGAGCGTCTTGGCCAGCTTCTGGGTCGAGACGATCACCGCGGCGGCGCCGGAATTGCCGAGGATGTGGGCATGATCGCGCGTGGTGTTGGTGGCATAGGTCGGGACCGTGACGCAGCCGGCTGCCATGATGCCAAGGTCGGCGAGCAGCCATTCGGGCCGGTTTTCGCTGACCAACATCACCCGGTCGCCGGGCTCCAGCCCTATCTTGCGGAGACTCGCGGCCAGCGCCGCCACCTGTCGCGCGGCGTCGCGCCAGCTGGTCGCCCGCCATTCGCCGTCGCGCTTGGCCCACAGGAACGGCGCGTCGCCCTTCTCCCGGGCGCGGAAAAGGAACATCGCAACGAGGTTGGGAAAATGTTCGAGCTGCCGTGCCATGCGAGGAGCGGGCTAGCCGCTCCCCACGGCATCGGCAATGGTGGCGAAACCCTGTTGATCGAGCCGCTCGGCGAGGCCGCGAGCGATGCGCTTCGCAATTCCCGGCCCTTCGAACACCATAGCGCTGTACAGCTGTATGAGGCTGGCGCCGGCGCGGATCCGATCCCAGGCGTCGTCGACGGTGGCGATTCCACCCGCCCCGATCAGCGGCAGCGCGCCGCCGCTGGCGCTTCGGAAAGTGCTCAGCGTATCCAGTGCGAGGGCCTTGAGCGGTTCGCCCGAAAGCCCGCCGGCCTCATCCGCGTAGCGCGACTTCAACGGGGGACGCGAGACCGTAGTGTTGGCGATAATCAACGCGCCGATGCGGTTGTCGATCGCCGCCCGGACGATCCGCTCATGATCGCCGCGTTCCAGATCCGGTGCGACCTTGAGGAATACCGGCGGGCCGCCGGCCGGCCGCGCCGCCGCGACCGCGTCGAGCAGCGCGGCGAGCGCGCCCTCGTTTTGCAGCGCGCGGAGCCCCGGCGTGTTGGGCGACGATATGTTGACGGTGAGATAGTCTGCGACCGGCGCCATCGTTTGGACTCCGGTCATATAGTCACCGATGCGGTCGGCGCTGTCCGCGTTGGCACCGATGTTGACCCCGACGATTCCTGTCCTGAGCGGCGTCGAAGGGCCATGGCGGCGGTCGCGCCTGCCAAGCCGCTTTAGCGCTGCTGGCTGGCCTTCATTGTTAAACCCCAGCCGGTTGATCACCGCCCGGTCCTCGGCCAGCCGGAACAGTCTCGGTTTCGGATTGCCTGGCTGCGGTCGCGGCGTCAGCGTGCCGACCTCGACGAAGCCGAAGCCGAGTGACAGCATCGCCTCGGCGACCTCGGCATCCTTGTCGAAGCCGGCGGCGAGCCCGACCGGCGACGGGAAGTCGAGCCCGGCAAGGCGCACGCGCAGCGAAGACGGGAAATCGGGAAGAGGACGAGTCGGGAGCAGCTTCAAAGCAGCGATCGTCAGCCGATGCGCCGCCTCGGCGTCGAGCGCGAACAGCGCCGGTCGGAGAAAATCAAAGGACCGCATCATCCTGTCGAACTGTCTGTCATGGACTTGATCCGGTCTCCGTCTTCCCCTTGAAGTAAGGCGAAGCCCGGCTCAAGCCTGTCCTGAGCAACGCGGCAGGCTGTGCCGAAGGGCTCGACGCCGCTCGAAGCGAACAGTTGGTTGATTCCTTGATGCACAGCGCTTAAATCGGACTGGAAAGCTCCGATTAGACCATGCGCCTGACCCATCTTGCCGATTATGCGGTCGTTTTGATGACCGCCGCCGCCCGCCGCGAGCCGGGCGAACGGCTGTCCGCGGCCGAGCTGGCCGAGGATACCGGAGTGCCGCTGCCGACCGCGCAGAAGCTGATGGGCCAGCTGGCGTCGGCCGGCCTGTTGAACAGCGCACGCGGTGCCGGCGGCGGATTCGCTCTGACCCGTCCGGTGAGCGCAATCAGCCTGGCCGAAATCATCGAGGCGGTCGAAGGCCCGATCGCGATGACGGTCTGCAGCGGCCACGACGGCCCGTCCGACTGCGCGCTCGACGCCCATTGCCGGATCAAGCCGCACATGAATGTCGTCAGCAACGCGGTGCGCGGCGCGCTCGATGCGGTGACGCTGGAAACACTAAGTTCCCCGGCGCAGGCCGGGGCCCAGGGCGCTGCGCAAGCAGCGCTCACGCGCTCCTGGACCCCGGCTTTCGCCGGGGAACAAGTAAAATGACCGACCAGTCCGCCATCAAGAACCGCGCGGCGCACGAGGCGGCCGAGAAACTCGAAACCTACGAGTGGGGCTTCTCGTCCGACATCGAGCAGGACTTCGCGCCCAAGGGGCTGAACGAGGACACCGTCCGCTTCATCTCGGCCAAAAAGAACGAGCCGGAATGGATGCTCGACTGGCGGCTCAAGGCCTATCGCGCCTGGCTTGAAATGGAGGAAGTCGACTGGGCCAAGCTCGACATCCCGCACATCGATTATCAGGACGCCTTTTATTACGCCGCGCCCAAGGCCAAGCCGAAGCTCGGCAGCCTCGACGAGGTCGATCCCGAGATCCTGCGCGTCTATGCCAAGCTCGGCATCCCGATCGAGGAGCAGAAGGTGCTCGCCGGGGTCGAGGGCGCGCGGAAGGTCGCGGTCGACGCGGTGTTCGACAGCGTCAGCGTCGCCACCACCTTCCGCGAGGAGCTGAAGAAGGCCGGCGTCATCTTCCTGTCGATCAGCGAGGCGATCCGCGAACACCCTGAGCTGGTGCGCAAATATCTCGGCTCGGTCGTCCCGCAGCGCGACAATTATTTCGCCTGCCTCAACAGCGCGGTCTTTTCCGACGGCACCTTCGTCTACGTCCCCGAGGGCGTCCGCTGCCCGATGGAATTGTCGACCTATTTTCGCATCAACGCCGAAAACACCGGCCAGTTCGAGCGCACTTTGATCGTCGCCGAAAAGGGCAGCTACGTCTCCTACCTCGAAGGCTGCACCGCGCCGATGCGCGACGAGAACCAGCTGCACGCCGCGGTGGTCGAAATCTTCGCCCATGAGGACGCCGAGGTGAAATACTCGACCGTCCAGAACTGGTATCCGGGCGACGCAGAGGGCAAGGGCGGCATCTTCAACTTCGTCACCAAGCGCGCGCTGTGCAGTGGCGAC
>CAYUWJ010000070.1:0-21512 GCA_964448315.1 uncultured Sphingomonas sp.
GAGATGAGCTGGACCAAGAAGAACGTCCATCCCGGCAAGATCGTCTCGACCAGCCAGGAAGTCGAAGTCAAGGTGATCGAGGTCGACGAGGAGAAAAGGCGGATCAGCCTCGGCCTCAAGCAGGCCCAGGCCAATCCCTGGTCGGCGTTCGCGGAGACCCACCCGGTCGGCTCGACCGTCGAGGGCGAGGTCAAGAACGCCACCGAATTCGGCCTGTTCGTCGGTCTCGACGGCGATGTCGACGGCATGGTGCACATGTCGGACATTGCCTGGGGCGTGTCCGGCGAGGAGGCGCTGGCGCTTCACCACAAGGGCGAGACGGTCAAGGCCGTCGTGCTCGACGTCGACGTCGAGAAGGAGCGCATCAGCCTCGGCATGAAGCAGCTCGAGCGCGGCGGTGTGGTCGCGCCCGGCGGCGGCGCCAGCGGCGGCGTGTCGAAGGGCGCGATCGTTACCGTCACCGTGCTCGAGGTCCGCGACGGCGGGCTCGAGGTTCAGGTTGGCGACGACGGCCCGACCGGTTTCGCTAAGCGCACCGACCTTGGCCGCGACCGCGACGAGCAGCGCCCCGAGCGCTTCCAGGTCGGCCAGAAGTTCGACGCGATGGTCATCGGCTTCGACCGTTCGAAAAAGCCGAACTTCTCGATCAAGGCGTTGCAGATCTCCGAGGAGAAGCAGGCGGTGGCGCAATATGGCTCGTCGGATTCGGGCGCATCGCTCGGCGATATCCTCGGCGAGGCGCTGAAGCAGAAGGAAGCGACCAAGAAGAAATAGGGCGTAATGGCCGGCGGCGGCGTTGTGCCGTTTGTCGGTCCCAGCGGCGGTTTTGTCGGCGAATCGCTTGCACAGGAAGGATTTTCCTGACAGCGTGCCCGTGCCTTGCTGGGGGAGTAAGGCGGATTAGCCAATATGCGGGGATAAAATGATCCGATCCGAACTGGTTCAGATGCTGTGCGACGATTTTCCCGACCTCACCCAGCGCGAGGTCGAGGGGGTTGTCGGCGCCTTGTTCGAGTCCATCACCGCCCAGCTGGCGCAAGGCGGACGAGTCGAGCTGCGCGGCTTCGGCGCTTTCTCCACCCGCAATCGCGACGCCCGCATCGGCCGCAATCCGCGCACAGGCGAAGCGGTCCCGGTCAACGCCAAGCGCGTGCCCTATTTCAAGCCCGGCAAGGAAATGCGCGAGCGCTTGAATCTCCAGGAAGCCGCCGCCGCCGAATAGGCTTGAGCGCCCGAAGAGAGCGCGAGAGCCTGTCCTGAGCTTGACGAAGGGACGGCCAGCGGGTCAGCGCAGCTGAGCCCGACTGACGTCACGGGATTCACTCCCGTGACGGCTGCAGCGCAAGTTTGGTATCTTGTCCCCGGAATTCGTAATTCTGCGAAGCCGTGAAATGTGAACGTGGCGAAGGGGTGTCCGACTGCGGATCGCCCAAGTAGCTGAACTACATGGCGCGGCGCGGAAGCGGCGAAGGCTGATCCCTGATTTTCCCCTGATGCCGAATGTCCGCTTTCGACCCAAAGCGGACATTAGCGGCCGGTGTAGGTTTTGATCGGGAATATCGGCAAGCCGGCGGTTACGCCTTCCTTGCGGCGGGCCGTGGCGATCCCCACGAGCTTTGGTTGACGGAACAGCTGGTGATAGCGCGGGTCGGCGCGCTGCTCGGGAGTGAAGGTCAGTCGGCCTTCGTTCAAGATCTCCAGGACTGTGAACGCCGGCTGGGTATCGGCTGCAATCCGAGCATAGCGCAGCCCTTGCTCGAAACTGTCCAGCCGGGTGAAAACCGCCGCGTTAAAAAATTCGATCCCCACTCCCGCGTCGATCGGCCGCGGCTTGTAAGGCCGCCCAAGGACGAGTGCCTCCGCAATTCGACGGTGACCCTCCAAAACCTCGGGTGGAATGTTGGCGGGACGGACGCGTTCTTCGAGCCGCGGGAAGTCCTGCTTAAACTGAGTGGGCGTGCCGAATCCGACCAGGGCGCGGCCCCAGTCAAATGTCATTTGGGCACAGGGATCGGGGCATTTTTCGGCCGCCTCGCGAACGCCTTCATAATCCCCCAGCGAGTAGAGAATTTTGGCTCGATAGGACTGCATCGACGTGTCGAAAGGGTCGAGCTGAATCGCCTGATCAATATGATGGAGCGCCTCGCGCGCTCGGCCGCTCATCCACAGACCGATCGCCGCCGAATAAAAGGCAGGCGCAATATCAGGCGATCTTTTGAGCACGGCCCGGTTGATCGGAAGCGCCTGGTCGACGTTGCCGTCAAACCCCATGAGCGCCCATGACCTGGCGATCAGCGCGAGATCGTTATCGGGATCGAGTTCAAGCGCCCGTGCCGTTGCGCGCTCTTGTTCGGCGATCAGCTGCTCCGGTGTCATTGCCAATTGGCGAGGATTACTTAGCGCGAGCAAATAGGCGTAGCTGGCGTGCGCGTCAGCGAAGTCGGGCTGGATGGAAGCAGCTAGGCGGAATTGCTTAATCGCCTCGAGCCGAGCGTCCAGTTCGTTGCGTACCGACACGCGCTCGAGGGCTCGAAGGTATGCTTCATACGCGCGCGGATCGACGTTGCGCTGTTCAATCATGTTTCCTTGGCCGACGCCGAGCCGGGCCCGAAGGGCGCCGGCCAGTGCTCGCGCCATCCGGCTCTTGAGTGCTTGGAGCTGATCGGGCCGGCCTTCGAAGCTGCGTGCCCATATCTGGTCCGAGGTCTTCGCCTCGATCAATCTCACCGAAAATCGGTAACCTGCGCCAAGCTTTTCGACGTTACCTTCAACGAGATGCGTGATGCCGAGATTTGCGGCGATTTCCGGCGCCGTCAGGCTTTTCCCCGCTACTGCCTGGGTCGACGTGCTGGCCGTGATCTTTAGACCCGATAAAGGCGCCAAGCTTTCTGTAAGGGCGCTCGATAAGCCAGTTCCCAAATAATCGATGCTCGCCCCGCTCGGCACAATGAAGGGCATGATCGCAAGAGAAAGTTCTTCACCTTGGCTCTCACCTGAAAAGAGCCGATCGAAAGGCTCAGGAGCGACGATAGCAACGGTTGCAGATCCTGCTAGCAGAAGGGCGCCGATACCGGCGAGGAGCACCTTGGAAGGGGTCTGGCGGGCAGGTCGTGAAACAGCAGGATTCGGCGATTCCACTTCGAGCGCTTCGGCTAGTGCCTCGGGGATCGCCGTTCCCTTGGCGCTCCATCCCTGTAAGTCGATCGTTTGAAATTGGCGAAAACCGAGTGGGGGAGGTGTCCCGTCGACCGTCGCGCCGACCAGGCGTCCGCTGTCGGCGGCGAAACTTGCTTCATCACGCACCCAGCGCGAGCCTGCCGATTCCTTCGACCAGAGGACCAGCACCCGTGATGCGGCTTCGAGCTCTCGCTCAATATCACGCGAAAAGTCCGCGCCCCCCTTGATGTGGCGGTCCCACCAAACGGTGAGCCCAGCTTCACCAATGGCGTGGGCAAGGCGCTCGGCGGCAACCAGGTCACCTCGCGCATAGGACAGGAAGACGTCCGCCAACCTACTTCACCCGCTCCCCACAGGACGCGAGCTAACACATCCCGAGTTAAAACCCTACGAAAGCTGAGCCGATCGAATGCCAGTTGCAGCGACTCTCGTGACTGCTCGGCTGCCTTAGCGCCAAGATGGCCTCTGACACCACTGGCTACCCACAAACAAACGCGTAACTCCGTAATGTCCGCTTTCCACCCATTCCGGACATTAGCGCGCTGGATTGCTGGCCGAGCTTCCGCCTCGCTGCTTGTTTCTCCTGTCCTACACCCCACCCGCTGTGCCACACCCTGCCGACTCGCTCTTTCTGATCGTCGGACTTCCCCTCCAATCGCGGACCTCTCCGGTCCGGCGTTCTCCGCTCGCGTGCCCACGCTCTCCCATCTCCTCGCGCGTTAGGGCGTGAACTTCGTGAACTTCGGGCACCAGGATACCCGTCTCCGCGTCCCCGCGGCTCCGCGTGAACCCCCCGTCAGTGCGAACATTGGGAACATTCGCGCCCGCCGCACCGGCCGCTCACGCGACTTCCGCCCGCCGCCGCCCCGCCGGGGGCGCTTGACCGCCCCGCCTCCGCGTGGCCTTGTCGGCCCGAGCGGACGTGGCGGAATGGTAGACGCTGGAGACTTAAAATCTTCTGCTCCGTAAGGAGCGTGCGGGTTCAAGTCCCGCCGTCCGCACCAGATTTCCTCCAAAATGGAACCTAATTTGTTAATCCTGCCGGGTTATTCGGCCAGGGTGTTCAGCAACGCGGGTTCAGAATCAGGCGCCAGCATGTCGCTCGTCAGTGCACGGCGCGACTTCATCGTCCTTGGCACGTTGATCAGCGCCGTCTTCCTGTTGATCTGGAACGGCAGCGCCTTCTTCCAGGAAGTGAGTTTCGCCGGCAAGCAGTTCGGCCCGGGCATCAAGCTGGCCGGCACCGCCCTTACCTTGAACGTCGCCCTGATCCTGTTCGGCTGGCGCCGCTACGTCGACCTTCAGCACGAAGCCGAGAAACGGCTGGAGGGCGAGCGGCGCGCCGCCGTCGCCGCCTCGACCGACGCGGTCACCGGGCTGCTCAATCGCAAGGGCTTCGCCGACCGGGCGCAGGCGCTTCGCGGCAGTGCTACGCCGGCCATGCCCTATCTGCTCGTCCTGTCGCTGCAGATGCACCGCTTCAAGGCCCTGACCGACCGCCACGGCCATGAGGTCGGCGACTCCTTCCTTCAGACCATCGCCGCCGGCTTTCGCGAGCATATGGGCGAAGGCGCGGTCGTCGCCCGCATGGGGGGCGATGAATTCGCCGTCGCGATTCCCGTCGACGACGTGCAATCGCCGGAGGCCGAACGGCAGGCGGAGGCGCTGCTGCGGCTGATGACCCGCCCACTCGATATCGGCGGGCGGTTGATCCAGGTCGGCGGCTTCGCCGGAATGGCGGTCGCCACCGCCGACGAGGCGCATATCCCCGACCTGTTGCGCCGCGCCGACATCGCGCTCGAGCATGCCAAGTCGGGCCGGGTGGCGCGGCCGGTGTGGTTCGACGCGGCGATGGAGCGAGCGCTGATCGCCCATTGCGAAATCGAGCAGGGCATCCGTTTTGCGCTCGATCATGAGCAGTTCGTGCCCTTCTTCGAAGCCCAGGTGGATCTCAACACCAGCCAGATCGTCGGCTTCGAAGTGCTTGCGCGCTGGCGGCATGCGCTGAGCGGCATAGTCATGCCCGACGTCTTCATCCCGGTCGCCGAGGAAATCGGGCTGATCGATCGATTGTCCGAGCAGGTGATCCGCGCCGCGCTGATACAGGCGCGGGACTGGGACCCGGCGATCAAGATTTCGGTCAATATCTCGCCGTCGCAGCTGACCGACGGCTGGCTTGCCGAACGCATCTTGCGATTGCTGACCGAAACCAACTTCGCCGCCGATCGGCTGGTGGTCGAGATTACCGAAAGCTCGCTGGTCGCCGACCTCGAGCTTGCCCGATCGATTTTCGAAAGCCTGAAGAATCAAGGCATCAAACTGGCGCTCGACGATTTTGGCACCGGCTTCTCGTCGTTGTCGCACTTGCGCTCGCTGCCGTTCGATCTGATCAAGATCGACCGCTCGTTCGTCACCAACATCCATGGCAGCAGGGAGAATGCGGCGATCGTCGAAGCCGTGGCGACGCTCGCCAACGCGCTCAAGGTGCCGGTGCTGGTCGAGGGCATCGAAAGCGAGGAAGTCCACGCCACCGTGCTCGGGCTAGGCTGCACGCTCGGCCAGGGCTGGTATTTCGGCAAGCCGGTCGACGGCGAGCAGGCCGCCCAGCTGCTCGCGCTGCGATCCACCGAACCGGAAATTTCACCCCGGTCCGTCGCGCTCTAGCACCCCTCCGGAAATCGCATCCTGGCGTCCAATTCTGGCACAGGCGCGACACAGACCTTGCGAATCATCGCGGAAACCTAACGATTCATCGCTCGTTGATGCCTTCAAAATGGTTGGAAGGAAACCGCCATGTTGAGTACGATCAAGAGCCGCCGCGAACCGTTCAATCCGAGCGTGCGCGGCTATCATGCCGTTTATCGCGAGAATCAGATCAATCACTGCCCCGGCTGCGGCCGGACGCACTGGTATCTCGGTCGGCAGCTCGCCGAATGCGCCTTCTGCGAGACCGCGCTGCCGCTTCAGTTGTCGCACCAGTGGGGACCGTCGCAAGGCATAGCCCGCCGACCGGCTGTCGGCGACACGGTGCTCCACGCCGCCTGAGGCGAAGCAGACTTCGGGGGAATCCTCGAAAAGACATGTTTGTGCTACGCTGGCTGTGATGCGAAATTGGTTCTTCTTGGCTGCGCTACTTGCCGCCGCGCCGTCGCCGGCCTTGGCCGACGCCGGCAATTTCACCGTCGTTAACGGCACCGGCCGCGATATCTCATCGATGGCGGTCCGGCGCTTCGGAACCGAGCAGTGGCAGCCGCTGGGCGCCGCCCCGGCCGCGGGCGCTCGAGCGCCGGTGGCGTTCAGCAGTCCCGACTGCGCGTTCGACCTGCGCGCCGAGCTTGCTGGCGCGACCACCGCGATCTGGAGCGGGGTCAACCTTTGCGAAGCGGCTGCGGTGACTCTGAATCGTAGCGCAAGCGGCGTGCTGTGGGTCGATTACGACTGAGGCCGAGTCGCCGCTGCACCGGCGCGCGATAGGGTCCGGCAACCAGCGCCGGCGCCGCCGGCCTGACCGAATCGAGCAGCTTGGCGCCGGCTAGGAACACCACTCCGGTGCAGGCGAGAGCGAGCAGCCAGCCGCCTGCGCCGGGATAGACCTCGATATAATGGCGACCGCGTTCGACCGCGCCTAGCGCGATCGCATAGGTGATCAGCCACGCCTCGGCGCGGGTCTTGATGGTGAACAGTCGGGCGATCTTCTTGCGCATATTCATAAGTGTTAAGCAAGTGGCGTGCCAATGGCGCGGTTCCGCCATTTTTCCGTTTAGCGAAATGGTGAACTGTCAATTAACCTGACGCCAGCAGCGCCAGGTCCAGGCCTTCCAGCAGCGCCAGCCGCGCGGCCTCGGCATCGCGGACGAGGGCGGTGTTGCCGACATCGGACGCGTGGATTTCGGCCGGCCAGTGGCGTTCGATAATCGCCGCGATCCGATCGAGCCGGTCGCCGTCGACCAGAAAACGTGGGTCGACGTCCTGTGGATCGGCGACCACCCGCAGCCTCAGGCAGGCGGGACCGCCGCCATTGGCCATCGATTGCCGCACGTCGACCACTTCGATCCTGCGGATGGCGCCGTTGCCGGCGCGATGGCGCTCCAGCCACCCCCACACCGCCGGCGTTTCCTGCGCTTCCATCGGCACGATCAAGACCGTCTCGCCGCCGGGCGAAGTGACCAGCTGGGCGTTGAACAGATAGGACGCAATCGCGTCCTCCAGCGATACTTCCGACGCCGGCACCTCGATCAGCTCGAACCCGGGCAGGCGGCTTTCGCAATCGGCGATCAGCCGGTCGCGATGCTCGAACGCCTGTTGGTGCGCGAATAGAACCGGGCCGTTGGCGACCGCGACGACATCGTTGTGGAAGGCGCCCGTGGCGATCGCCGCTTCCGACTGCTGGGCAAACAGGGTGCGATCGGGATCGAGTTTGTGCAGCCGGGCGACTGCCTTTGACGCCTCGACATTCTGACGGGCGGGATAGGGCCCGCCACCGATTCCATAGACGAAGATTTCGATGCCCGGCTCGCCATGGCCGGGCGCGAGCCGCATGTGGTTGGCCGCGCCCTCGTCGCCGAACGCCGCCGGGACCGGTTCGTGAACGGCGAAGGCCCGTTCATCGGCAAAGGCGATCCGCAGCTGCGACAGCGTCGCCGGCCATTCATGGCTGCGGTGCGGCATGGTGCGGAGGTTGGCGACGGTGAGGTGGCAGCGGCCGTCGGCGGTGTCGGGCGCCGGAGACACGGTGGCGGCGTTGGCCGCCCACATCGCCGATGCCGACATCGCATTGGCGGCAAGCACCGGCTCGGCCTGATCGATGTCGGTGCCGAGCGCCGCCAGCCAGGCACGGTGCGGCCTCGGGTGGGGCAGAAAGACGCCCTGGGCGAGGCCGAGCGCGAGGTTGGCCCGCATCTTCTCGATGCCCTGAAGCGCCGCCGCTTTGGGGTGGGAGACCTCGCCGCCATGGCGGGTCGAGGCGAGGTTGCCGAGGCTTAGACCGGCGTAATTATGGGTCGGGCCGACGATTCCGTCGAAGTTGATTTCGTGCAGCGCCATTGCTTAGCGGGCCACCGCCAGAAGCTCGTCGCCGACCTCGACGCCGAGCAATTCTGCTGCCTCGCGATCGATGCACAGGCCGTTGCGAGCGATCGTCTTCACCGAAGCTACGCAGGCGACGAAGTCGTTCAACCGGCCGCGTGCGAGGATCATCCTTTGCCCGCCGCCGTCGCCGACCTCGGCCACGGGATAAGTTTCCGACTGGCGGACGGTGCGAATGCGGTCGGTACGAGCGGTCACGGTCGGGCCGGCGTCGAAAATGTCGACATAGCGGTCGAAGGTGAAGCCCTCCTCTTCGAGCATCTTCAGTGCTGCCTTGCCACTCGGATGCGGCTGGCCGATTACCGCCCTGGCGCCTCTTGCCAGCAGTGCGACATATATCGGAGTCCGCGGCATCAGGTCGGCGATGAACCTGGTCCCGTGCACCGCATTGAATTCGTCGGCTTCGGGGAAGGTCATGCCGAAAAAGCGCCCGCCGAGTGCGTCCCAGAAAGGCGAATTGCCGGCCTCGTCCATCACGCCCCGCAATTCGGCCAGGGTGCGGTCGCCGAAGCGCAGCCGGTGAAGCTTGATGAACAGATAGCGGCTGCGGGCGAGAAGCGCGCCCCAGCCGCCGGCGCGCGCCTTGGGGTGAAGGAACAGGCCGCCGACTTCGGACGAGCCTTCGAGGTCGGTGGTCAGGCTGAGCATTCGGTTGTGGAAGGTTTTGCCGAGCTCTGGGCTGCTTTGGGTGAAGGTGCTCAAGTGATAGCTGTAGAAGGGCTGGACAACCCCGACCTTGCCGAACACCTGGCAGGTGCCGCGGATCTTGCCGCTCTTTGCCTCCTCGAGGACGAACACATAGAGATCGCCGGCTTGCTCGTCTCCCTCGCGGCCGAAAGAGTCTACGGACCGCGCCAGCTTTGCGACCAGGGTCGCGCGGTCGGGCGGCAAGTTGGTGAAGCCGCCGCCGGTCAGCTTCGACATCTCGTAGATGGCGGCGAAATCCTCGGCCCGGGCTGGCCGGACGCGAAAATTCACGAGGCGCCTCCGGCAATGCGCAACATGGTCAGCGCCGATAGCGCCGCCCGTTCCTTTAGGCTTTCGACGATCAGATATTCCTCCATGCTGTGAATCTTGCCGCCGCGCACCCCCATCGTGTCGACCACCGGCACGCCGCAGGCGGCGATGTTGTTGCCGTCGCAAACGCCGCCGGTCGCCTGCCAGCCGATCGTCTGGCCAAGGTGGGCGCCGGCCCTGCGGACCAGCCCGAACAGCGCTTCCGCGTCCGCCGTCATCGGCTTGGGCGGCCGGCCGAAGCCGCCGTGGCGATCAATCGTAACTTCATGTCCGGCGGCGACGTCGGCGACCGTTGCCTCGATTAGCGCTTCGGCCTGGCGCTGCTCCTCGGCGCCGGCGGGCCGCAGATTGACTCGCAGGATTGCCAGGTCGGGAACGACATTGTTGGGCCCGCCGCCGTCGATCCGCGCCGGATTGATCGACAGGCCGGGCGTCTTGCCGCGGGCCAGGCGCAGCGCGAGATCGGCGGCGGCGACTAGCGCGTTGCGGCCGTCTTGCGGATTGCGGCCGGCGTGGGCGGCGCGGCCGCGCACGACCAGCGAGAAATTGCCGCTTCCCGGCCGCGCTCCGGCCAGCGTGCCGTCGGGCAGGGCAGCGGGCTCATAGGTCAGTGCCGCCGACTTGCCGCGAGCGGCGGACGCGATCAGCGCCGCCGATCCCGGCGATCCGACCTCCTCGTCGCTGTTGATGACGATCTCATAGCCGAGGCGATCGGCAGCACCGACTGCCTCGATAGCTTTTAGAGCGGCCAGCATCACCGCCAGCCCACCCTTCATGTCGGCGACGCCGGGTCCGCCGAGCACGCCGTCCTCCAGCCAGCGCACCGCCTGGAAGGGATGGTCGACGGCAAACACCGTGTCCATGTGGCCTGTCAGCAGCAATTGTTGCGGCGCGTCCGGGCGAACCCGAAGGTGCAGGTTGCGGCCATGGTCAACCGCCCATGGCTTGCCGTCAGCGTCGATCGCCTCGACCGGTGCCGCGTCCTCCAGCTCCAGCTCGCCAGGAAGCACGGAGAACGCGTCCGCCAAAAGGCCAGCGATGTCCGCCAGCCCCGCAAGATTTGCCGAGCCGCTATTGACCGCCGCCCAGGCCTCGACCTCGGCCAGCATCGGCTGGGCCGCGGCGTGTTCGACGACGTCAGTCTCGATCGTTGCAAGGGAACGCATCATCAGGTCTCTCTAGTCGGCAGGGGCTACTCCTGCCTAGCCCAAGCCAGGCAGTCGTTGACAACAATTAGACGATTAGCTAATTATCGAACTATGCAGACGGTGTTCAGAGCTCTCGCCGATCCCACCCGCCGGCGCGTTTTGGAGCTGTTGCGTCGTGGGCCGATGAACGCGGGTGAGATCGCTGCCCAGTTCGATGTCTCAAAGCCGACCATGTCGGCGCATTTCGCCGTCCTGCGCGAATCCGGACTCGTCGAGATCGAAAGACGCGGTAAGTCGATCGTCTACACGCTCCAGATGTCCGTGCTCGAGGACGCGCTCTTCGGCTTTGCGCGCCTGGTGGGCTCGCGGCCGAATGAAGCCGGCTGGCTTTCCCCACCGATCGAGAAGAAGGAACTGCAAAAATGAATGTCGAAAGCGAAAGTGGGAGGTTTCCGGCAGGTCCGATGATCCTTTTTGCTGTTGTGTTCATGGTCATGCTGGGGTTCGCGGCCGGCAAGCTGTTTCATTTCCTTGATCCGCTCGTCGCCAAGCGGGGCGCCGCGGCGTCTATCGGACTCCAGCTTGTAATTTTCGGCAATTTGGTTCCGAAATTCCGGGCGATATCCGCCGGCTCGCGCGAATCAGCGCGGTCGATCGCCGCCGATCGTTTTGCCGGCTGGGTCCTCGTCGCCGCCGGCTTCACCTTCGCCGGTCTGTGGCTGTTCGCGCCCCTGGACCGCGCGGCCGCACTGTCGCCGCTGGCCGGCGGCGCCGCTTTCGTCGCGTCCGGCGGCTATTGGATTTGGGCCGCCGTGTCCGCGCGCCGTGGAGGGGCAGAGCCCAGCACGCCGCCGTCGAACGAGCTGAGCGCCTCTGTGCGACGGATGATCATTGTCATTCTCGCGGGAATCTTTGGCACCATGCTGATCTTCCTCGCCGATTGGATGGGCGGTGACGATGCTTCGCGGATGTTGGCGGTCATCTTCGCGATCGCGATCCCGATATTGGGCGTCGGGGTGGCTGTGCATCTGCACCACCGGCCCGGTCACAGCTAGCCGCGGAATGCCCCAAGTGGCGCCTTGTAAAGCCAGCCCGCCAGCGGTCGGAGCTTCACTGAGGATCAGGCCCTGAACCAGGGTTCGAATTCCCGCAGCAGGCGCCGGTAGAGGTCGCGCTTGAAGGGGACGATGAGGGAGGGAAGATCGGCCGGGGCGACCCATTTCCAGTCATTGAACTCAGGGTCGTCGGTGGCGATGTCGATGGCGTCGTCCTGCCCGAGGAAACGGCACAGATACCAGTCCTGCAGCTGGCCCTTCCATTTGCCGCCCCACAGCTTTCCGCGAAGCTCGGGCGGCAGGTCGTAGCGCAGCCGTTCGGGGCAATCGGCGATGCGCTCGACGAGGTGCGGGGCGATCCCGGTCTCCTCCTCGAGCTCGCGCAGCGCGCAATCCCACGGCTCCTCGCAATCATCGATCCCGCCTTGCGGCATCTGCCACGCCTCGTCGCTATTATCGATGCGCCGCCCGACCCACACCTGTTTGCGCCCATTGAGCAGCATCACACCGACTCCGCGGCGATAGAGATGGTCGTCGCCCATATCCCCCCATCATCGTCAAATCTGATGAAACTGTAGCGAAAGCCTTTGCGGACGCCTATCTAGCGCAACACCAGAGGACTCGTAATGGCCACCGCCACCCATCTGTTGACCGAGAAACTGGCTCGGGCCGCGCCTTCGCCGGAGGCGGTGGTGGTGCGGTTCGCCGGCGACAGCGGCGACGGCATGCAGCTGACCGGCGGCCAGTTCACTCTGTCGACCGCGCTTGCCGGCAACGATCTCGCCACCTTCCCCGACTTCCCCGCCGAAATTCGCGCGCCGCAGGGGACGACCTTCGGAGTCTCGGCCTTCCAGATCAACTTCGGCTCCTGCGCGATCGAGACAGCCGGCGACCAGCCGGATGTGCTGGTGGCGATGAACCCGGCGGCGTTGAAGGTGAACGTCGACGCCTTGCGCGAAGGCGGGCTGATCATCGCCGACGACGGCGAATTCACGGCCCGCAACCTTGCCAAGGCCGGCTACGATTCCAACCCGATCGAGGACGGCAGCCTGGCAAAATGGCAGCTGGTCCATTTCAACATCTCAGCGCTGACCCTCGAGGCGGTGAAGCCGTTCGGGCTTGGCAACAAGGAAGCCTTGCGCTGCAAGAACATGTGGACGCTAGGACTGGCGCTGTGGATGTTCGACCGCGACCGCGAGCCGATCGTCCAGTGGCTGACGACCAAGTTCGCGAAGGCGCCCGAGCTTGCGCAAGCCAATATCGCCGCGCTGAACGCCGGCCACGCCTATGGCGAGACGGTCGAGATGGGCGCATCGGTGATCCGCCCCCGGCACATCGATCCGGCGCCGGCCGAGCCGGGGCTGTACCGGACCGTGACCGGGGCCGAGGCGCTGGCGGTGGGGCTGGTGGCGGGCGCGCAGCTGGCCGGGCTGAAAATGTTCTTCGGCTCCTACCCGATCACTCCGGCAAGTCCGCTGCTGCATCATCTGGCGCGGCTGAAGGAGTTCGGGATCACCACCTTCCAGGCGGAGGACGAGATCGCCGCGATCTGCGCAGCGATCGGCGCCTCCTATGCCGGGCAGCTGGGGGTCACCTCTTCGTCGGGGCCGGGGATTGCGCTCAAGACCGAAGCGGTCGGGCTGGCGGTGATGACCGAGCTGCCGCTGGTGGTGGTCAATTCGCAGCGCGGCGGCCCGTCGACCGGCCTGCCGACCAAGACCGAGCAGTCGGACCTTTATCAGGCGGTGTACGGCCGCAATGCCGACTCGCCGGTGCCGGTGATCGCCGCCCGTTCGCCGGCCGATGCGTTCGACTGCGCGATCGAAGCGGTCCGCATCGCGACCCGCTACATGACTCCGGTGATGCTGCTGACCGACGGCTATATCGCCAATGCCGCCGAGCCGTGGCGCGTGCCGGACATGAGCAACTACGAGCCGTTCCCGGTGGCATTTCTCGACCAGCCGCCGGCCGAGGGCGAACCGGTGCTGCCTTATGCCCGCAACGACGGGCTGGCGCGGCCGTGGATAAGGCCGGGCACGCCCGGGCTCGAGCATCGCATCGGCGGCATCGAGAAGGCTCCGGGCACCGGTAACATCGACTATAGCCCGGCTGCGCACCAGGCGATGACCGAGACCCGCGCCGGCAAGATCGCCGGAGTTGCCGGCAGCATCCCTGATCAGGACATCTGCCTCGGCCGCGAAGGCGCTAAGCTGGCGGTGGTCGGCTGGGGCTCGACCTTCGGGCCGATCCATCAAGCGGTGCGGCGGGTGCTGCAGCGCGGCGGCGATGTTGCCCATGTCCACATCCGCCACATCGTGCCGATGCCCGGCAACATGGGCGCGTTGCTGAAGGGTTTCGACAGGATCCTGGTGCCGGAGATGAATTCGGGCCAGCTCAAGACGATCTTGCGCGACGAGTTTCTGGTCGACGCGCGGCCGCTGAGCAAGGTCAGCGGCCTGCCGTTCCGGATCGCCGAAATCGAGGCGGCGATCGAGGAAGCGCTGGGGAATGTGGCGGCAGCCGAATGAAACCGATCAACCCTTTGCCGCTGATCCTGATGCTGATCGTGGTTGTCCTGATCCTCTTCTGGATATTGTAAGATGAACGAGATTTCGCCGATCCCCGCCACCACAGCCAAGGACTGGGCGTCGGACCAGGAGGTCCGCTGGTGCCCCGGCTGCGGCGACTATGCGGTTCTGAAGGCCGTCCAGCGAACGATGCCCGACCTCGGCGTCGCCCGCGAGAAGACGGTGTTCGTCTCCGGTATCGGCTGCTCAAGCCGCTTCCCCTATTATATGGCGACCTACGGCTTCCACACCATTCACGGGCGGGCGCCGGCCTTTGCCACCGGGATCAAGCTCGCCAATCCCGAGCTCGACGTGTGGATCCTCACCGGCGACGGCGATGCGCTGTCGATCGGCGGCAACCACACGATGCACGTGCTGCGGCGCAATCTCGATTGCCAGATATTGCTGTTCAACAACGAGATCTACGGCCTCACCAAGGGGCAATATTCGCCGACCAGCCGGATCGGTACGCGTACCCCTTCGACTCCGTTCGGTTCGGTCGACCGGCCGGTAGCGCCCTGCGCCTTCGCGCTCGGCTCGGGAGCGCGCTTCATCGCCCGCGCGATCGACATCCACAAGTCGCTGCCCGACGTGCTCAAGGCCGCCCATGCCCACAAGGGCGCGAGCTTCGTCGAAATCTTTCAGAACTGCATCGTCTACAACGATGATGTGTTCGCGCCCTTCACCGCCCGCGAGTTCGCCGCCGACCGGCAGCTGTGGCTGCAGCCGGGCGGAAAAATGCTGTTCGCGGGCGAATCCAAGGGGATCGCGCTCGACGCCGAACGGCTGACGCTGATGGTCGTCGACGGCGACGATCCGTCTGTGCTGACCCACGATCCGACCAACCGCTGGCTGGCGGCGATGTTGATTGAAATGCCGGCCGAGGGTTTCCCGGTGGCGCTGGGCGTCCTCTACGACGACCCGCGGCCGACGTTCGAGGGCGTGGTCGGCGAGCAGAACAGCGCCGCCGCCAGCGGCAAGACCGCCGACCTCCAGGCTTTGGTCTCGACAGGCCAGAGCTGGATGGTCGAAAAGGAGCCACGGGAGCTTTAGTGGCGTTCCAAAGTCGTCTTTGCGAGCGAAGCGAAGCAATCCAGCGCTCCTGGATTGCCGCGTCGCTGCGCTCCTCGCAATGACAGCCTGATTGGATAACCTCACCCACAGCCTGGCCGGCGCGCTGCTCGGCCAGATGGGGCTGAAGCGGCAGAGCGCGCTGGCGATGCCGACGCTGATCATCGCCGCCAACCTGCCCGACGTGGATGCGGTTGCGATGCTGCTCGGCACCGAAGGGCTGGCGATCCGTCGCGGCATTACCCACGGCCCGATCGCGCTGTTGCTGCTGCCGTTCGCGCTCACCGCCATCATGCTCGCCTGGAACCGGTGGCGCCCCGCCGATCGGCCGGTGCGCGCGGGGCCGCTGCTGCTGCTCGCCTATATCGGCACGTTGAGCCACCCGGCGCTCGACTGGCTCAACAGCTACGGCATCCGCCTGCTCGAGCCCTTCTCCAGCCGCTGGCTCTACGGCGACACCTTGTTCATCATCGACGTGTGGATCTGGGCGGCGCTGGCCCTCGGCTTCGGGCTGTCACGGATGCGCGAGAAGCAGGGGCATGGCGATTGGCGCCGTCCGGCGTTCGCCGCCTTCGCCGCGATTTGTGCCTATGTTTTCGCCAACGGCCTGATCACCGCTCGCGCCGAGGCGACCGCGACATTTGCATTGCGGGAGAGAAATGTCCGCGCCGAGGAGGTCGTCGCCAATCCGCGGCCGGTCACATTCTGGGCGCGGCGCATATTGTGGCGGACCGAGCGGCTCCACGGCGACGGTGCGTTCGACCTGTTCGCCGGGCTCGCGCTGTCGCCCGATGCAAGCCCCAACCGCCTCGACCACCCGAGCCTGGCGGCGGCGCGCGGACGGCCGGATGTCGAGGCCTATCTTTTCTGGTCGCGGATGCCGGTGGTGGTCGAGCGGGACGGCCGCGCCTTCCTCGGCGACCAGCGGTTCGACAGCTCGCTCACCCGAGGCACCTTCCTCCTTCCCCTCGACAGCGGCGGTCACGCGCCATAATCGCCTGTCATGGCGTCGCGCGGAGATCATCTGGTGCGGTCGGGCAAGCTGTTCGTCCATGGCAGCGCCTTGCTCGGCCGATTGGTCGCGCCGGCCTTCTCCCGGCTGGTCGACCGGCTCCACGAGCGGCTGGTCGCAGGCGGCATAGAGGCGACGCTTCCGGATGGAAGTACCCGCCGCGTCGGCTTCCACCAGCCCGGCCCGGTGGCCGTCGTCCACCTCCACAGCTGGTACGCGCTGGTGCGGCTCGCCACCTCCGGCTCGGTCGGCTGGTATCGCGCCTGGGAGAAGGGCGAATGGTCGTCGCCCGACCCGGTGCCCTTGTTCGAACTGTTCATGGCCAATGCGGTCTCACTCGGCGACACCGCCCGGGCCAAGGGCATTGCCCGCTGGTTCAACCGACTGCTGCACGCGCTTCACGACAATGCGCCGCGCCGGGCGCGGAGCAACATCGCCGCCCATTACGACCTCGGCAATGATTTCTACGCGGCCTGGCTCGACCCGACGATGACCTACAGTTCGGCCCGTTTTGCTCCTGGCGACGCACTGGAAGCCGCGCAGCGGCGCAAGATGGCGTTGCTGCTCGACCGGCTACGGCTTGAGCCGGGCACGCGGTTGCTCGAGATCGGCTGCGGCTGGGGCAGCCTGGCGATCGAGGCGGCGCGGCGCGGGGCTGAGGTCGTCGGCCTGACCCTGTCGAGAGAGCAGAAGAGCTGGGCCGACGCGCGCATCGCCGAGGCGGGCCTTGGCGACCGGATCGAAATCCGGCTCCAGGACTATCGCGACATGGATGAGCGGTTCGACGCCGTCGCCTCTGTCGAAATGGTCGAGGCGGTCGGAATGCGCTGGTGGGGCGCCTATCTCGACTCGATCGCCCGCAACCTTGCGCCCGGCGGGCGAGCGGCGCTGCAGTTCATCGCCATCGATCATCGCTTGTTCGACCGCTACGCCGCCAGCGCCGACTTCATCCAGGCCTATATCTTCCCCGGCGGAATGCTGATCGACGAGTCGCGCTTCGCGGCGTTGGCCGAGGCGCGGGGCCTGTCCTGGGAGGATCGCGACGGCTTCGGCCCCGACTATGCCGAAACGCTGCGCCGGTGGCGCGAGCGCTACGATGGCGCGGTCGCCGAAGGCCGCCTGCCCGGCTTTTCCGACCGGTTTCACAATCTGTGGCGCTATTATCTGATGTACTGCGAAGGCGGCTTTCGCGGCCGCGGCATCGACGTCGCCCAGGTGACGATGGTCAAGCGGAGCTGATGTCCGCTTTCTACCCATTGCGGACGTTAGCGCTGTAGCTAAAGTGGCTGCTTGAGCGGGAGCGAGGAGTAACACGGGTGAGCGACCATATCCGAAAACGATACAGTCGGCTTATGATCGCAGCGCGAGTAAATGCGATCTTCTTCCTAGTGGCTTGGGGCGCGCTATACATCTTGGAAGAAGACAGCAATCCATCCCTCTACTTGTCAGTGTTCTTGCTTTTTGCAGCTTCTGGATGGGGCATGCTCGCCCTAGGATTTTATCTATGGCGATACGCAAAGAAGCACGGGCTTAATCATTCGCTCTAAACATGTCATCGAAGCCGACATCGGGCCGAACGCAAGCGCGTGAAGTTCGGTTCGCCTGTGAAGCTGTGTCCGCTTTCCACCCAATGCGGACATTAGCGGACAGGCATTTTCACCCCTCCACCTGCAGCCGGTCGCCAGTCGGCGCATCGCCTTGCAGCCGTTCGAGAATCGCCTTTGCGACCTCTTCCGGCGGCTTGACGCTGTCCGGCTCCTCGCCGGGGAAGGCGAGGGCGCGCATCCGGGTGCGGGTCGCGCCGGGATCGACGATGTGGACGCGGATGCGCCCGGCGTGGGCGGTCTCGTCGGCATAGGCGCCGAGCAACGCCTCCAATGCCGCCTTGGACGAGCCATAGGCGCCCCAGAAGGCGCGTGGCGCCGAGCCGACCGAGGAGGTGACGCCGACCAGTTCCGCCCGCTCCGAGCGCCGCAGAAGCGGATCGAAGGCGGCAATCAGCGCCTGGTTGGCGAGCAGGTTGGTGGCAATGAGGCGGCCATATTCCTTGGCGTCGATATGCTCGACCGGGCTCAGCGAGCCGAGCATCGCCGCGTTGAGCACCATGATGTCGAGCGCCTCCCAGCGCTCGGCGACCGCGGCTGCCAGCCGGGCGATCGACTCGCCGTCGGTCAGGTCGAGCGGGGCGATGGTGGCGCTTCCGCCGCTATCGTGGATTCGGTCCTCGACCTCTTCGAGCGCCGACTGGGCGCGAGCCACCAGGACGACGTGCGCTCCGGCCTTGGCAAGCGCTTGTGCGGTCGCCGCGCCAATGCCGCGACTGGCGCCGGTGACCAGCGCGAGCTTGCCGGACAGCGGCTGCGTATCTGGCATTTTCGAAAGCTAGCGGCTGGCGACCAGCGCCAGCGATCCCGACGGCGATTCGTCAAGATCGGTCAGTTTGGTCGGATAGTCGCCGGTAAAGCAGGCATCGCATCGCTGCGGCTGCGCGGCGTCGCGGTGCGACCCGAGCGCCCGGTACAGGCCGTCGATGGTGATGAAAGCGAGGCTGTCGGCGTTGATATAGTCGCGCATCGCCTCGATGTTCATCTGCGCGGCGAGAAGCTTGGCGCGCTCCGGCGTGTCGACTCCGTAGAAGCAGCTGTATATGGTCGGCGGCGAAGCGATCCGCATATGGACCTCTCGGGCGCCGGCATCGCGCATCATCTGGACGATCTTGACGCTGGTGGTGCCGCGGACGATCGAATCGTCGATCAGCACGACGCGCTTGCCGCGGACCAGCGCCGAATTGACATTGTGCTTCAGCTTGACGCCGAGATTCCGCACCTCCTGGCTCGGCTGGATGAAGGTTCGGCCGACATAGTGCGAGCGAATGATTCCGAGCTCGAACGGAATGCCCGACTCCTGGCTGAAGCCAATCGCCGCGGGAACGCCGCTGTCGGGCACCGGCACGACATAATCGGCCTCGACCGGAGCCTCGCGCGATAGCTCGGCGCCGATCGCTTTGCGCACTTCATAGACCGAGGTGCCGTCGAGCACTGAGTCGGGCCGCGAGAAATAGACATGCTCGAAAATGCAGGGGCGGGGGCTTGCCTTCTCGAACGGCCGGAAGGAGCGGATGCCCGAGCCGTTGACGATCACCAGCTCGCCGGGCTCGACGTCGCGAATGACGCTGGCGCCGATAACGTCGAGGGCGACGGTTTCGGAGGCGAAAATGGTATTTTCGCCGAGCTTGCCCATCACCAGCGGCCTTATGCCGAGCGGATCGCGGCAGGCGACCAGGCCTTCCTCACTGAGGACGAGCAGCGACCAGGCGCCTTCGACCTGCTTCAGGGCGTCGGTCAGCCGGTCGAGCGGGGTCGCGAATTGCGAGGTGGCGACGAGGTGGATAATGACTTCGGTGTCGCTGGTCGACTGGAAGATCGAGCCGCGGCGGTTGAGCGTCCGGCGCAGCTTCATCGCGTTCGACAGATTGCCGTTGTGGGCGACGGCGAAACCGCCCTCGTTCAATTCGGCGAACAGCGGCTGGACGTTGCGCAACGCCGTCTCGCCGGTGGTCGAATAGCGGACATGGCCGATCGCGGTGCGGCCGGGCAGGCGGCTCATCACCTCGTCGCTGTCGAAGTTGCCGGCGACATGTCCCAACGCCCGGTGCGAATGGAAGTGGGCGCCGTCGAAGCTGGTGATTCCTGCTGCTTCCTGGCCGCGGTGCTGCAGCGCGTGGAGCCCGAGCGCGACGAAGCCGGCCGCATTGTCGGCACCCCAGATGCCGAACACGCCGCACTCTTCGCGCAGCTTGTCGTCGTCGAACGGATTGGTAGTCAGCATCTTTTTGCGAGCCCCGACTGCCGATTGGGTCCGCCATATAGGGACGGGAAAGCACTTTGTCGCCCCGTGGCTTAACCCGGCTTGAAGCCGTGGCGCAAAAGCCTCATTCGCAACAGCGTGAAACGCATAGCCCTGCTGCTGCCGCTCCTCCTCATCGGCTCCTGCGGCGAGCCGGAGAGCGGGCCTTCGATGGCTGGCCCGGAGATTTACAGAAGCGAGCGAAACGGCCTGTGCGTCGCCGGCAGCGGCGAATCGTTGCGGGCCGGATTCATCGCTTTTGGACCGGGCGATGCGAACTGCAGCGCGGCCGGGAGCGCGGAGAGAGCGAACGGCGTGTTGCGGATCACTCCGCGCGGCGAACGAGCCTGCCTGATCGAAATCACCCTTGAAAACGGCCAAGCGGTCTTCGCCGCCAGGTCCGACGCATGCGCCTATTATTGCGGACCGGGTGCGGATTTTTCGGGCCTGACGCTGCAACACTCCTCCGATTCGCGGGCGGTGACCGACCTTGCGGGCGATCCGCTGTGTTGACCTTTACGGAAACGTAAAGCATAGCTCGGGCGATGGCGAAAGCGCATCACCAATATTCCATCGGCGAGATGTGCGAGGCGTTCGGAGTCACGGCGCGGGCGCTGCGCTTCTACGAGGATGAAAATCTGATCGCGCCGCAGCGGCAGGGCACGGCCCGGCTCTATTCGGATCGCGACCGGGCGCGGCTCACCTGGATCCTGCGCGGCAAGCGGGTCGGCTTCAGTCTCGGAGAAATCCGCGAAATGCTCGACCTTTATGATCTCGGCGACCAGCGCCGAACCCAGCGGCGGGTGACAATCGACCGATGCCAGGACCGGATCGAGACGCTTCGCCGGCAGAAGGCCGACATCGACGCCACCATTCACGATCTTCGCAATTTCGTCGTCCAACTCGGCGGCGCCAATCAAACAGGGGAAGGCTGATGCCAATCTACTCCGCTCCGGTGCGCGAGACGCGCTACATTCTCGATCGGATCCTGGACATCGGCCGCTATTCCAACTTGCCGGGCTTCGCCGGCGCGACTCCGGATTTGGTCGAGGCAATCCTCGAGGAGGGCGGCCGCTTCGCCGGCGAGGTGCTGGCGCCCTTGAACCGGGTCGGCGACGAGGAAGGCTGCAAGCGGCAAGAAGACGGATCGGTCACCACCCCGCCCGGGTTCAAGCAGGCCTATCGGCAATTTTGCGAGGGCGGCTGGCCGACTCTCGCCGCGCCGGAAGAATATGGCGGCCAGGGCCTGCCGCATGTGCTGGCGACGGCTTTGAGCGAATATGTGCTGTCGGCCAATCATTCGTTCGAAATGTATCAGGGGCTGACCGCGGGGGCGGTGGCGGCGCTGGTGATCAAGGGCACCGACGAGCAGAAAGCGACCTATCTGCCCAACATGGTCAGCGGCCGCTGGACCGGGACGATGAACCTGACCGAGGCGCATTGCGGGACCGATCTCGGCCTGCTCAAGACCCGGGCCGAACCCAATCCGGACGGCAGCTATGCGATCACCGGCACCAAGATCTTCATTTCGTCC
>CAYUWJ010000071.1:0-16681 GCA_964448315.1 uncultured Sphingomonas sp.
GCTCGAGTATCACGCCGCTGAACGGCGCCCGCACCACGTATCGCTGCTGCACTTCCTGCGCTTGGGTCCGCGCCGCTCGGCGACGTTGCAGCTCGCGCGTGCCCTCCTCCACCGCCAAACGCGCCTCCTCGACTTGCCGTCGGGTGACGAACTCGCCCAGCGCCTCGAATCGATCGAGATCCCTCTGCGCCTGCGCCACCACCGCTTCCTGGGCCGCGATGGCCGCACTGGCCTCGGACATGGCGGCCCTTTGCGGTCCATCATCGATCTGCGCGATCGCGGCGCCCGCCGGAATCCGGTCGCCCACGTCGTAAGGCAGCTGGAGCAGAGTGCCGGCAACCGGCGATTGCACGTCCACCGAATGCCGCGGACGGATGCGGCCGTTCACCGCCAGGGTACGCTCGGCGTCGGCGCGCTCGACCGTCAAGACCTGCACCTCCTCGCTTCGCGGTATCAGCAGAAAGGCGGCCGTGATTGCGGCGATAACGATCACGCCAAGCCAGATGAGCAAGGCACGCTTATTCACAGGCGACAGGCGCGATCGGGGGTCGGTGCCATAATAGCGAGTTGCCTCATTGCAGCGGTTTCAGCAAGCAACGTGTGCGCAACGAAAAGGGCCGCAAGGATCTCTCCTCACGGCCCTAGTTTCGTTCGACTTTGGTCCCGACCTAATCGCCATTGAAGGCGGATCGGCTGGGGATCAGTCGTCCTTGAGGAATGCCGGAATGTGGCTCGGCGCTGGGCCGTCCTCGTTGTCGCGCTGCGGGCGGTCCTCGCGGTCGCCCCCGCCCCTCGGACGGTCGTCGCGATCGCGGCGCGGGCCGCGGTCGCCGCCGCCGCCACGCCGCGGGCCGCGGTCGCGGCCGCCGCCGCCGCCACGACCGCCACGATCGCCGCCCCGACCTTCGCCACGAGGCCCGCGGTCACCGCCTTCGCGCGGCGGACGGGTGTCCTCGAGCTCCTCGCCGGTGTCCTGGTCGACGACCCGCATCGACAGTCGGACCTTGCCGCGGCTGTCGACCTCGAGCAGCTTGACCTTGACCTCCTGGCCTTCGCTCAAGACGTCGCGGACATTCTCGACCCGCTCGTTCTTGATTTCCGAGACGTGGACCAGCCCGTCCTTGCCCGGCAGGAAGGTCACGAACGCGCCGAAATCGACGATGTTGGCGACCTTGCCGGTGTAGATGGTGCCGGGCTCGGGCTCGGCGACGATGCCGTGGATCCACTGGCGCGCGGCCTCGATCTGATCGACGTCGGACGAGCTGATCTTGATCACGCCCTCGTCGTCGATGTCGACCTTGGCGCCGGTGGTGGCGACGATCTCGCGGATGATCTTGCCGCCGGTGCCGATGATCTCGCGGATCTTGTCCTTGGGCACCGTCATCGTCTCGATCCGCGGGGCGTGGGCCGACAGTTCCTCGCGGGTGTGGTCGAGCGCCTTGGCCATTTCGCCGAGGATGTGGGTGCGGCCTTCCTGCGCCTGGGCGAGGGCGACCTTCATGATCTCCTCGGTGATGCCGGCGACCTTGATGTCCATCTGCAGCGAGGTGATGCCCTCGGACGTGCCGGCGACCTTGAAGTCCATGTCGCCCAAGTGATCCTCGTCGCCGAGGATGTCGCTGATCACCGCGAAATCCTTGCCTTCGAGGATCAGGCCCATGGCGATGCCGGCGACCGGGCGCTTCAGCGGAACGCCGGCGTCCATCATCGACAGCGAGCCGCCGCAAACGGTGGCCATCGACGACGAGCCATTGCTCTCGGTGATGTCGGACAAGACCCTGATGGTATAGGGGAAATCCTCGGTCGACGGCAGCATCGGGTGAAGCGCGCGCCAGGCGAGCTTGCCGTGGCCGGTCTCGCGCCGCGACGGGGCGCCGAAGCGGCCGACTTCACCGACCGAGTAGGGCGGGAAGTTGTAGTGCAGCATGAAGGGCGAGTAGCTCAGCCCCTCGAGCCCGTCGATCATCTGCTCCGATTCCTTGGTGCCAAGGGTGGTGGTGCAGATCGCCTGGGTCTCGCCGCGGGTGAACAAAGCCGAGCCGTGAGTGCGAGGGAGGAAGCCGACCATCGCCTCGATCGGGCGCACCGTCTTGGTGTCGCGGCCGTCGATCCGGCGGCCATCCTTGAGGATGGCGGTGCGGACGACATCGGCTTCGAGCTTTTTCACCAGCTTCAGCGTCGCGAGATAGGCGGCCGGATCGGACTCCTCAAGATCAGCGAGCGCTTCGCGCGCCTTGGTCCGGGCGTCGTTGATCGCGGTCTGGCGCTGCTGCTTGTCGGTCAGCTTGTAGGCGGCGACGAGATCGTCGCCGATGATGTCCTTGAGCTTGGCCTTGGCGGCCTTGCTGTCGTCGAGGACATCGAGCTCCCAGGGCTCCTTGGCGGCCTGCTCGGCGAGCTTGATGATGCCTTCGACGATCTTGGCGCTGGCGCGATGGGCGAACATGACGGCGCCGAGCATCACGTCTTCGGACAATTCATTGGCTTCGGATTCGACCATCATCACGGCATTTTGCGTGCCGGCGACGATCAGGTCGAGATCGCCTTCCTCGACCTGGGTGTTGGTCGGGTTGAGGATATAGTCGCCGTCGATGTAGCCGACCCGGGCGGCGCCGATCGGGCCCATGAACGGGACGCCGGAAATGGTCAGTGCTGCGGACGCGGCAATCATCGCGACGATGTCGGGCTCGTTCTCGCCGTCGTAGGACAGCACCTGGGCGATCACCAGGATTTCATTGTAGAAGCCTTCCGGGAACAGCGGCCGCAGCGGCCGGTCGATCAGGCGGCTGGTCAGCGTTTCCTTTTCGGTGGCGCCGCGCTCGCGCTTGAAAAAGCCGCCCGGGATGCGCCCGGCGGCAGAGAATTTTTCCTGGTAGTGAACGGTCAGCGGGAAGAAATCCTGCCCCGGCTTGACCGTCTTGGCGGCGGTTACCGCGCACAGCACTACGGTTTCGCCTAGCGTCGCCAGAACTGCGCCATTGGCCTGGCGGGCAACGCGGCCGGTTTCGAGCTTCAACGTCTTGCCGTCGAGGTCGATTTCCACTGTTTTGATATTGAACATTTCTCTTTTTCCTTGGCCCGCGGGCCGGATGCCGGCGGGTTCCTCTCACGCAGGCAAGCCGGCCTGCTGCGGTTCGGGGCGCCTTGATGGCCCCATGACGCCCCGCCGAAGTGCGGGACTGGTCAAAAAACAAAGCGGCCCCGCGAGGGGGGCCGCCGAACTATTTACGAAGGCCGAGTTTGGCGATCAGGCCGGTGTAGCGGGCCTCATCCTCGCGGCGCAGATAATCGAGCAGCGAGCGCCGCTTGTTGACCATCATCAGCAGCCCGCGGCGCGAATGATTGTCCTTCGCGTGGGTTTTGAAATGCTCGGTCAGGGTCTTGATCCGCGACGTCAGGATCGCGACCTGGACCTCGGGCGAACCGGTGTCGTCCGATCCGCGGCCATGGTCCTTGATCAATTTCTGCTTGTCCTCGGTAGTAATCGACATCGTTGCACTCCTCAAACTTAAAGGTTGAACCCCCGGACGACCCTGAGGCCGTCGGCCGAAGCTTCGACCAGCGCCACCGGACGACCAGCGTCGGTGGCGAGGCAAAGCCCCGACTGGGCGGGGAATCCGGCAAGGCGCTGCCCATGTCGGAGCAGCTCTGCCTGGCCGGGAGTGACGGGGAGGGCCGGGATGTCGTCCAGCGCCGCAACTAGCGGTAGAACCATCCTCGTCAACTGCGGCGCCGTAGCGGCTTGGCTCAGAAAGTCCAGCGAAATTGCCTGGTCGAGCGTGAACGGCCCGGCCCGCGTCCGGCGAAGCATCGTCACATGGCCGACGGTGCCGAGCGCACGGGCGATGTCGCGCGCCAGGCTGCGGATGTAGGTGCCCTTGGAAACGGTGGCGGAGAGGGTGATCGAATCCTCCCCGGAACGGGGGGTGGAAGGGTCGAGCGCGCGGCCGACCCCTCCACCACGACCTTCGGTCGCGGTCCCCCTCCCCGTTCCGGGGAGGATTTCGAGTGCATGCACCGTCACCTGCCGCGGCGTCATCTCCACGGTCTCGCCGGCGCGGGCGCGGGCATAGGCGGGCTTGCCTGCGATCTTCAGCGCCGAATAGGCCGGCGGGACCTGTTCGATCGGGCCGGTGAAGCGCGGGAGCACCGCTTGGATTGCGTCGTGCGACGGGCGCGCGGCGCTGGTTTCAGTGACGGCGCCTTCGCCGTCGAGCGTATCGGACTCCTCGCCGAAACGGATGGTGAAGTCGTAGCTTTTGGACGCGTCGAGCATCCGCCCCGCGAGCTTGGTCGCCTCGCCGAGCGCGATCGGCAGCACGCCGCTGGCGAGCGGATCGAGGGTGCCGCCATGGCCCACCTTGGTCTTGGGCACGCCCGCCTCGCGCAGCACGCGCTTGACCGCGGACACCGCCTGGGTCGAGCCGAGCCCGACCGGCTTGTCGAGGATTATCCAGCCGTGGAGCATCGCCAGTCCATATGCGTTGGGCGGCGAAACGGCATAGCGGTGGACATGGCTTTGCACTTCACCGCATAGACCGTGATTCCGCAACGGGAGAGTTTGACGATGGCGACGGCGGCAAGCGAGCAACGCGGCTTTCTCGGCTGGATCGAACGGTCCGGCAACAAGCTTCCGGACCCGGTATTCATCTTCCTGTGGCTGATCGCAGTCCTGCTGGTGATTTCGGTGGTCGCGGCGCTGATGGGCTGGTCGGCGATTCACCCGGCCGAGATCGACGAAGAGACCGGGGCGCCAAGCATCATCAGCGCGGTCAGCCTGCTGTCGGCGGAAAATATCGCCCGGCTGTGGGTCGACATGCCGGAGACCTTCACCCACTTCCATCCGCTCGGTTATGTGCTGGTGGTGATGCTCGGCGCCGGCGTCGCCGAGCGCGCCGGACTGTTCGGGACGGCGATGCGGGCCAGCGTCCGCAACGCTCCCAAGGCGCTGTTGACGCCGATCGTCGCGCTGGTGGCGATGATGGGCAATCTTGCAGCGGATGCCGCCTATGTCGTCCTGATCCCGCTCGCGGGCATCATCTTCGCCGCCGCCGGCCGCCATCCGGTCGCCGGCATCGCCGCCGGCTTCGCCGGCGTATCGGGCGGTTTTTCGGCCAATCTTTTGCCCGGCCAGCTCGACGCCTTGTTGTTCGGAATCACCGAAGCGGCGATCGAGGCGGTGTTCGGAGAATGGAATGCGAACATCGCCGGCAACTGGTATTTCATCGCCGCGATGACGGTCCTTTTCCTGCCGGTCATCTGGTATGTCACCGACAAGATCATCGAGCCCCGGCTCGGCGTCTATGTGCCGGCCAGCGAAGCCGAGCGGACGACGGCCGGCCAGCCGGCGGAAGACGAACCGGTCGATGCGCCGCTGACCGCGCAGGAGCGCAAGGGCCTTCGCCGCGCCGGCCTGGCGGCGCTGTTCGTGGTCGGGCTGTGGATATTCTTCGCGATCGGGCCGGGCACGCCGCTGATCGACGAGACGGCCTCCGCCGAAGCCCAGCTGACGCCCTTCTACCAGTCACTGGTCGCCGCTTTCTTCATCCTCTTCCTGCTGACCGGCTGGGCCTATGGCGCCGCCACCGGCGCCATCAAGGATCATCGCGATCTGGTGCGGATGATGTCGGAATCGATGGCCGCTTTGGCCTATTATCTGGTCCTCGCCTTCACCGCGGCCCATTTCGTGGCGATGTTCGGCTGGTCGAACCTCGGGCTGATCCTCGCCGTCCACGGCGCCGACGGCCTGCAGTCGATGGCGCTGCCGGCGCCGCTGCTGCTGGCGATGATCGTCATCTTCGGCGCGGTGCTCAACCTGTTCGTCGGCTCGGCCAGCGCCAAATGGGCGCTGATGGCGCCGGTGCTGGTGCCGATGCTGATCCTGCTCGGAATCAGCCCCGAGATGACCACCGCCGCCTATCGCGTCGGCGACAGCGCGACCAACATCATCACCCCGCTGATGGTCTATTTCCCGCTGATCCTGATCTTCTGCCAGCGCTGGCAGAAGGATTTCGGCATCGGCAGCCTGGCGGCGATGATGCTGCCCTATTCGATCGGGCTGATGCTCGCCGGGCTGACGCTGGTGGTCGCCTGGGTGGCGCTCGACGTGCCGCTCGGGCCGGGGGCGGGGGTGTATATCGACACCGCCGCCTTCACCTCCGCGGCGCAGGCCCCGCCGGCGCCCTAGGCCGGAGCCGGGTGGCTAGTGTCCGCTTTCGACCCAAAGCGGACACTAGCCTCACGCGATCAGGACCTCTGAAACGGGACGACGGACTGCCGGCACGATGTGCGGGCCGCGTCCTATCCTCAGGAGCAGTTGCGGCACATCGTCCGTTGAAATCGCGATGCCGACTTTTGGTCTGAGTTCATCCACCTCGATCGGCTGATTTAGATAAGCTGCGGTGAGCCCGGATGCCGTCACCTCAAGCAAGAGTGTAACGTGCGCCATGCCGCACTTCAGCCAGTCAACAGGTTCGTCTGTTCGCGTTGCGATCACGACGAGCGCGGGCGAATGGCTGGCGATGTCCTCGTCCTTGGCTGCGACACCACTGCCGAGATCAAACGTTCGAATGACCAGCCTGCCCGCTGCGGAAAGCACGTCCGGCATGCCAAAGTTCGATCCGGAAATTCCGTCTCGAGTGGCACTTCGCCGTGACCGCACCCATGATCCCAGCTCGCGTCGAAACGACGGGTTAGAAAACTGGATCCTGTCGCCCTGCGCGATCAATTTCGCGAGCTCGGCCTTTCGTGCCGCGTCCGTGATCACCACTGCTTGAACGTCGTCTGTGGCAGCCAGTCTGAGCAATCGCTCTCTCAAACCTAGAGGCAACGCAGCATCCGCGAATGGCGTGCGAGTCGAGCGCCGCAGCGGTATCGCATGGAAGAGCCTCCTGTCCTGCTCCGTCGGGTGATGCTCCGATCCGAGTTCGACGGTGGCAACGCAATCCCCGTCGCCTGCGTCAGCCGAGAGCTCGATGATAGGGGCGTAGCAAAAGTACCGAGCGGCGACCCGGAGCACTCCCAACGCCGCTCCACATGAGATGAGGAGTGCACGATCGTTCGGGTCGACCACCGGCAAGCGGCGGCGCCGGTCAGCACAAATCGATAGCCTCCCGTGTTCCACTCTAAACAGCCATGGCTGCGTGTTGTGGCTGGATGGTGCAAGTATCGCGTAGCGAACGAGGAAGCGCAGCTTTTCCTCGCTACTCGCCTTCCTCGGGAAGGCGGATTCCGCTACTTGCCACTGAGTAGAAGGAGCGTTTTTCACCGCAGGCCTACTTCAGTTACTGGTTAGCAGCTCATCGGTATCTCGCACGGGTGATCCTCGCCTGAAAGAACGGAACATACTGGGCCGTGTCATAGTGGTTGCCTACGCTCACCTGACTGGGAATCGTGAACCCTTGGAAAGTTTCCTCCGCCAACACTGTCCCACCGAACGGCTGGAGCCGGAAAACACCCTCAGGATTGGCATTTGACCAGCGCTGACCGACCACCTCGCGAACCGCGCCACGCTCATCGATTGTCATTTGAAGCACGATTTCAGGCTCAAACTTCTGAAAAGTGACACGAGCGGCATTCGCGCCGACCTGCTTCCACATTACTCCGCTTTCCGGCAGCAGGCTTGATGGCAGCCACAACGCGCCTTCGACTGCGGCTCTGAATTGTGCCGATCGCACGAGATCCGGAGAGGTCCGCTCATGCGCCACTGGGATTAGCCCGAACAGCCAGAAGCGTGTCCATGCTTCGCCGTCGATCAGTGCGTCCGATCCGGTTATCGTCATCGCGCCGGAGCTCATCTTCGGGATCCAGACAAACTCGTCAGGTGGGCGGAGCGCCTGATGAGCGGACATGTCGTAAGTCTGAAAATTGTCCTTGCCGCCGAGCAGGAACGTGCCTTCCATCTCTAGCTCGGCCGCGGAGTGTAGCGGCGTACCTGGAGCAATCGTATGGCGGAAGTAGCGTTGCGCGATCTCCGGCAGGTTCGCAACGCGCTGAGGATTAAAACGGGCGACGGGTGCCGGAGACGCCTCGGCGACGCGTGCATAACCGTGCTCGGCTTCTGACATGGCTCTGGAGTGGGCAATCAGCCCGACCATGATCGCGCCGCCGATCAGGGCCGCGACAGCGATTCCGACTATCGCCCAAACGTTCATGGAATGACCTCTTCGCGTCGAATAACCCGAATGATGGCACGTGCGGCAACAGCGCTACACCCGTCAAAACGCAGCCGCTCTTTGTTCCGATAACGGTAATTGCAACAGCCAATGCCACTCCAGCCGGCAAGCTCACTAGGAAGGCACTGTCCGCTTTCCTCCGATCGCAGACACTAAGCTTCACCGGTCCGTCTCGCCGGCCGACACAGTCCCCGCCTCAGCAGAGCTATTCCGACCACGAGATACCACTGAAGATAGCTGATGGTGAGCGCTCTCTCGAGTAGCCCGACTATGTCTGACTCGGCCAGACTCACGGTGAAAACCGCGAGGATCAGTCCGAGGAGTGCTGTCAGCCGGGAATATATGGCGAAGCCCGCCCAACCCTGGAGCTTGGAAAACCGGAGTGAGAACATTAGGATCGCCAAGAGGATCGAAAACCCCATCGGCACTGCGATGAAGATGTGCGCCGTGCCTCGGACGGTTACTGGTTGGCAACCGATGTCACAGGGAAAGAGAGCCGTAAGTACAACGCCGAGGCACCCTGAAAGGGCTAACAGACTGGGACCGAAAAGACTGAGGTACCCATTCCGAGTAGCCAAGAACAAGCCATAGGCGAATGGGACCACCAGGGCGTGATAGCTTCCTATGAGAAGATCCAGGATCGGCTTGTTAGGAGCTCCCGTTTCGATCAGCTCGCTAATCGCGTCGGCGACGGGTGAATAGCCGGGGCGTGCAGACGAGCCGTAGACGTCCGCAAATATGAATAGCGCCACGCCAACAATGATCGACGCACCGCCGACCATGAGCGAGTTAGCCTTACCTGCGTGAGACGCGGCCTGCACTAGCGGACTGTCGCATCCCTAGTGTCCACTTTCCACCCATTGCGGACATGCGACCAACTTCAGCTAACTCCTACAGACGCCCTCCAGGAGGCGCTTGAGTGCCGCTGCGGTCTTTCTCTGAAGATTTGCATCTTCTGTGAGCTCATCGTGCGGGATTTGCCCGCCGGTGAATGCGATGACAGTTACGCAGGGGGGCGCTTTGGAGCTGCAGTTGCTGTGCTCGGGAATTTTCCCGGAAGCCCAATACTCGAGGAATATGAGATGCCCGAACCTGTCTCCGTCCAAGCTGGCACGAATATACTCTGCTGAGTTCTCTTGCACGTCGAGCGCGAGGTCGTGCTGTTTGGAGACGGTCCCCAGAATCGTTCTTACAGCCGGAGGCTGCAGTGGAGTGCACGCGACAGCAAACTCCGCAACAGGAAAACTGTCCGATGGGGCGCCACAAGAAGCCGTGAGAGCTACGAGGACTAGTGGCGCGGATCTCATCGTAGGCAAGGATATCTGAGCTAATGTCCGCTTTCCACCCATTGCGGACATTAGACCGCTAGTGTCCGCTTTCGACCCATTGCGGACATTAGGCCGCTAAGCGATGGTGCTCTTGTGAGTGACAAATCAGCCCTCACGCGCGAGTCTCAGCCGAGGCTGATGAATGGGTTTGGCTTCTTGGCGGTTTTTGTCGTCGCTATTGCCATGGTGGCTTACCTGTTCTTCGTATTCCGGACGGCCGCGCCCGCCGAGCGCTACGTGGACATTCGGCCCTTTTCAGGATGCTATTTCGCGCCCGATGCGGATGTCGTCGTCTTAGGGCGAGAGGGAAGCGTCTCTGCAGGCTCGCAACGGGTGGGGACGTATTCCGTTCTGCGGCCAGTCCCCGGTAAGCACGGCCATCTTTTGGAGTTGGACGCGACGGGGTTTGCGGAGGTGAATGGCCGGCTCGTGCTCGACCCGGATGGGAGTTCGCAGCTTCTCGATATCACTCCGACCGGTATCATCTCAGTCTACGCTGGGGAGGGGATGACGCAGTTTCGCAAAGGGGAGTGCCCCGACGCACAGGGATAGTTAGTGTCCGCTTTCCACCCATTGCGGACGTTAGCGCGGCGCGTTGGCCTAGTCATCGGAGCGTAAACGTCCGCTTCCCACCCAATGCTGACATCATTGTGGGACGGAAGATCTATCCGACACCCATGATCTGCCGCGCCGTCTGGTGCCACCAATCGGTGTCCCACAAGGCGTGGACAGCAACCGCGAACGGCACATAGCCCGCAAGAGCGATCCAGTAGGCTCGGTGCACGCTTCGATTCCGCACCACGTCCCAGATGAGCATCGGCGAGATTGCCGCCAAAGTATAAAGGTCGACCGACAACGGGCTGGCCGGCATCGTGTGAGGCAGCCATGGGATTCGGTCGATCCCTGCCGGCAGTGCCATTGCCGTCGCCAAGAACATCATCCTTTTGTGAGTCCCTGCGTTGCGGCTGCGCGCCATCAGCGCGATGCCGAGGAACAGTGGGAACAGGATTCCAATTCTGATCTGGAGCAGCATGATGTTGTCGACCACCCGCACGACGCCCTGCAATTGCTCGCGCATCGCCGGCGGGGCGCTTTGGGCTCCCTGCCAGACCTGATGGTAGATGGTCGGCACCAGGATGAAGCCGACAATCACGAGCAGTGGTGCGATAATCAGGGATGCGAGTCCGAGCCGCATGTGCAGCGCGCTTCGCCCGGTCGCCATCAGCCAAGTCTGACCCAACAGCAGCAGCAAAAACGACCCCATCAGTACTGCGTGCATGTGCAGCACCAGCGGAAAGGGCGGCCTCGCTCCCGCTTTCACCATCTCGATCTTCATCAGGGAATCCGGGATGAACCCAGCGAGCACGATGGCAATGAACCACACCGCCATGAACACAAAAATCCATCGGTCGATGGCGTGCGCCCGCGGTGTTCCGGACAGCATGTCCAGCCTGCGCTCCGTGAAATCCTGACTCTCGGCTAAAGTCGCCATGGCGTAGCCCCCTATCGCCTATTGTCCGCTCCAAATGTGTATCATCGTCGAGGATGGTGGGGAATGGCCCATCGATGCCAATGTCCGCATCCGCGCAAGGGGGACATTAGTGGGGCCACTCGTCTTTGAGGATCGAGAATAGCACCGTGTCGCGGACGTGGCCGGTCCAGGTGATCCGGTCGGCGCGGAGCACGCCTTCGCGCACCGCGCCGAGCTTGGCCATCGCCGCCTGGCTGCGGGCGTTGCGGGCATCGACGCGGAATTCGACGCGCCGGACTCCGCAGCCGAATGCCCGGGCCAGCATCATGTTCTTGACCCGGCGGTTGAAGCCGGTGCCGCGGAAGGCCGGGCGGTAAAAAGTGTTGCCGATTTCGACCGAGCCGCGCGCCTGGTCGGGATTGATGAAGCAGCTCATCCCGGCCAGCGCGTCTTTGTCAAAGAGCGCGAACGGCAGCCAGTTGGGCCGCGCGATCAGCCCGTCGAAGCTCTTGTCGAAATGGTCGGGATCGAAGCTGGTCGCGTAGATTTGCCAGATGTCGCGATCTTCTGTGCAGGCGGCGCGGAGCGGGTCGCGATGGCTCTCGGTCAGCGGCTCGGCGCGGCAATCGTCGCCGCGCATCGCCTCCGCCAGATCCTTCATTCCTTTGCGAGGTCCCGCGCCACCTTGGGCGAGCGCAGCACGCGGTCGATGCGGCCGCCCTCGTCGAAGCTGTCGTCGGCGAGGAACTTGATCTTGGCGGCGTTGCGGGTCGACACCCGCCGCGCGACCTCCTTCTGGAAGAAAGCGGTGTGGGTGCGCAGCGCCTTCAGCACGACATCCTCGTCCTGGCCGAGCAGCGGCTTGACGAAGGCGGTGGCGTGGCGAAGGTCGGGCGACATCCGCACCTCGGTGACGCTGATCAGGTGCGACGCCAGAGTCTCGTCATGGACGTCGCCGCGCATCAATATCTCGCTCAACACATGGCGCACCTGCTCGCCGACGCGAAGCTGACGGACCGAGCGGCCCTCGGGGGTTTCGGTGCGGCGCATCTTTTCAGTCGACAGGCAGGATGTCGTCGACCGAGACGTTGAGCGCATCCGCGAGCTTGCGCCAAACTGTCGGCTTTCCTTGGCGATTTCCTCGTTCAAGATCAGACAGATAGGACACGCCAAACCCAGTGGCTTTGGCCAGCTGTACCAGCGTCATGCTGCGATACTGGCGCCATACCCTGATGGCGTTTTCGCCATCGAGAATCCGGTTCACCAGGCTGGAGGGTACATATTCTTCACCGGCATTGCGGCGCTCTTCCGCGCGCTCTGCCGCGAGAATGTCCGCCCTGTCCTCCGCGAGGTCCATCAGCCGTTCGTAGTCTTCGATCGGCAACATGGCCATCTTCTGGCCGCCAATCTCCACAATCTGCGCACCCATTTCCGCCTCCTAATAGATCGCGCTCCGCGGCCCGATCTCGTAAACGTGGAGAATATTGCCTTCGATCCGAAATATCACGCGCCAGTCCTGGACGCGCAATCGGGAGTCCGCACGTCCTTGGAGCTTCGTAACATTGGCGCCGAGCGATTTCGGGTCGATTGCCAATTGTTCAATCTTCTGGCGGATCAACTCTCGCTTGCCGGAACGATGCAAGGCGCGCTGTGCCGTCATCGAGTAGCGGATTTCCACTTGGGCTCGTTTACGCAAAGCAGAGGATTACGGCAACTAAAAATTTCGCGTAATGCGGAATTTATAGCGTTCTTGCGCGTTCCTCGGTCTCGTAGGTCTCGAGGAAGTCGCCGGGTTTGATGTCGGTGAAGTTCTGGGTGAACGTCACGCCGCATTCGAGGCCGGCGCGGACTTCGGCGACATCGTCCTTGAACCGCCGCAGCGACGCGATCTCGCCGGTGTAGATGATGACATCCTCGCGGGTGATGCGCGCTTTCAGCGTCTTGCGGATGACGCCCTCGGTGACCAGCAGCCCGGCCGCCTTGCCGTGCTTGCCGGCCGAGAAGACCTCGCGGATTTCGGCGCGGCCGACCACCGTCTCGATGATCTCGGGGCCGAGCTCGCCGGCCATCGCGCCCTTCGCCCAGTCGGTCAGATGGTAGATGACGTCATAGTAGCGCAGCTCGACGCCGCTGCGCTCGGCGATCTCGCGCGCCTTGGCGTTGGGGCGGACGTTGAAGCCGATGATCGGCGCCTTGTTGGCGCTCGCCAAAGTAACGTCGCTCTCGGTGATACCGCCGACCCCGGCGTGCAGGATCCGCACCTTGATCTCGTCGGTCGACAGGCGGTTGAGCGCATGGCCGATCGCTTCCAGCGAGCCGTGGACGTCGGCCTTGACGACCAGCGGAAACTCCATCGTCGTCGAAGCGTGGCTGGCGAACATATTTTCGAGGCTGACCGGCGCCGAGGTGGTGCGCGCCTTGTCGAGCACGCCCTGGCGATAGGTCGCGACCTCGCGCGCCCGCGCCTCATTGTCGACCACGGTGAACGGATCGCCGGCCGACGGCACCGCCGATAGCCCCAGCACCTCGACCGGAACCGAGGGGCCGGCTGCCTTCACCTGGCGGCCCTTGTCGTCGATCATCGCCCGGACCTTGCCGCTCGACGCGCCGGCGACGAACCCATCCCCGACGCGCAGCGTGCCGCGCTGGATGAGAACCGTGGCGAGCGGGCCGCGGCCCTTGTCGAGCTTGGCCTCGATCACCGTGCCTTCGGCGTTGCGGTCGGGGTTGGCCTTGAGCTCGAGCAGCTCGGCCTGCAGCTGGATCGCCTCCAGCAGCTTGTCGAGATTGGTCTTCTTCAGCGCCGACACTTCGACATTCTGAATTTCGCCGCCCATTTCCTCGACGATCACCTCGTGCTGGAGCAGCTCCTCGCGGACCCGCTGGGCCTTTGCCTCCGGCTTGTCGATCTTGTTGATGGCGACGATCATCGGCACGCCGGCAGCCTTGGTGTGGTTGATCGCCTCGATGCTCTGCGGTTTCAGCCCGTCGTCGGCGGCGACCACCAGAATGACGATGTCGGTGACGTTGGCGCCGCGGGCGCGCATTTCGGTAAACGCCTCATGGCCTGGCGTGTCGAGAAAGCTGACCTTGGACTTGTCGGCCAGCGTCACCTGATAGGCGCCGATGTGCTGGGTGATGCCGCCGGCTTCGCCCGACACCACGTCCTCGCCGCGGATGGCGTCGAGCAGCGACGTCTTGCCATGGTCGACATGGCCCATGATGGTCACCACCGGCGACCGCGGCTTCAAGGTCTCCTCGGCATCTTCCTCGCCCTGGATGCCAAGTTCGACGTCGGCTTCGGAGACGCGCTTGATGGTATGGCCGAATTCGGTGACGAGAAGCTCGGCGGTGTCCTGGTCGATCGTCTGGGTCAGGGTGACCGGCATGCCCATCTTGAACAATGCCTTGACCAGGTCGGCGCCGCGCTCGGTCATGCGGTTGGCGAGATCCTGGACGGTGATCGCTTCGGGAACGATGACGTCGCGGTACTGCTTCTGGGCCGGACCCGACTGCTGATGAGCGCGCTTTTCCTTTTCGCGGGCGCGGCGCAGCGCGGCGAGGCTGCGGGCTCGGCTGTCGTCTTCGCCGGACAAGGCGCGGGAGACGGTAAGCTTGCCGGAATGGCGGCGATCGTCGCGACTGCGCGGCGGGCGCGACGGTTCGCTGCGCTTGGGCGCGGGATCATGCGACGGTCGGCGAAAGCTGCGGTCGTCCGCGGCCTCCGGCGGCGGGACAAGCGGCTCCATTGGAACCGGCGCTTCGGCGGCGGCGGGTGGCGCTTCGGCTTCCTGTTTCGCTTCCTCCGCGGCGGCCGCTTCGGCCCGGCGGTTGTCCTTGGCGCGGCGGCTCTCCTCGTCGGATGCCTCGCGTTGCTCGCGATCCTCGCGGCGCCGGGCTTCCTCGAGCGAGGTCATGCGGCTTTCTTCGGCCTCGCGAAGCAGCCGCTCTTGAGTCTCTCGGCGCGTGGTGATGTCGTCGACCGGCGCGGCCTTGCGCGGTGCCGGAGCCGGCTTGCGCGGCGCGGCGGGCGCGGGGCTCTTGGCTTCGGGCGCGGGGGTTGGCGTCTTGGGTGCTTCGGTATCGCCGGGGCGGCCAAGGACGCGCCGCTTCTTGACCTCGACCACGACCGTGTTCGAGCGCCCGTGGCTGAAGCTCTGCTTCACCTTGCCGGTCTCGACCGTGCGCTTGATGCCCAGCGGCGGCCGGGTGCCAAGCTTCGGCTTGTCGGTCTGATCGCTCATTCTATTCCTTCGTCAACTTCTTCGGCCGAGCCGGTACCCGAGGCGGGATCGCCGCCATCTAGACCGGGATCGGGGTCAATGAAAGCGCGCCACCGGGACAGCGCGTGCGAAACACGCGATGCGGCGGCACTATCGGTCAGGGCGACATGTACCACATTTTCGCGCCCCAAAGCCATCGACAAGATGGTGCGCGCTTCGGGAAATATAAGCCCTCGGTCCCCTCCACCGCCGACCCGCCAGGCCTGATCGAGCCGCCTGGCGCCGTCTTCGCCGGCGTCGGCTGCGTGGATCAGCAGGTGCACATTGCCGGCGCGGGCGGCGGATTCGACCCGTTCGGAGCCGTTGATCAGCGTCCCCGAACGCGCCTCCATGCCGAGCCGGTCGAGCGTCGCCTGGCGCAGCGCTGCCTCGGTCCGCTGGCCGAGATCGGCCGGAACTTCAAGGTCGCCGGACTTGAAGGCGCGGGCCAGCGCCGCCTTGAGCTTGCCCTTGGCATTGGCCTCGTCGAGCGCTTTGCGTCCGACCCCGATCCAGGCGCCGCGGCCCGGCGCCCGGGCGCGAACGTCGGGCGCGACGCTGCCGTCGGGCCCGAGCGCGAGGCGAATCAGCTCGTCGCGCGAGCCCTTGCGACGGGTGAGGACGCAGGTCCGCTCGGGAACGTGCGGATCGCCACCATCCTCGTTCGTCCTGGCCTCCGGCCTCCGCTCAGGACGAACGGAGTCCGATTGCGTCAACTCCGGATCATTCTTCCTTTTCCGCAACCGCGTCCTCCCCGGTTGCGTCGCCCTTGTCCTCATCCTCGAACCAATGGGCGCGGGCGGCCATGATGATCTCGTTGCCCTGTTCCTCGGTGAGCGCATAGTCGGCGAGGATTCCGCCCTTGTCCTCGGGGCGCGTCGAGTCCGCTCGGCGGCGCGGCTCGACCCGGCGGCGCTGGATCAGCTCGTCGGTGGCGAGGTCGGCGAGCTCGTCGAGGGTGCGGATGCCCGCCTTGCCGAGAGTGACCAGCATTTGCTCGGTGAGGTGCGGCAGCTCGGCCAGCGCATCCTCGACCCCAAGCTTGCGCCGGTCCTCGCGGCACGCCGCCTCGCGGCGCTCGAGCGCTTCGGCGGCGCGGCTTTGAAGCTCGGTCGCAATCTCGTCGTCGAGCCCTTCGATCGAGGCGATCTCGTCGAGCTCGACATAGGCGACCTCCTCGAGCGTGGTGAAGCCTTCGGCAACCAAGAGCTGGGCGAGCGTCTCGTCGACGTCGAGATCTTCCTGGAACATGGTCGAGCGCTCGACGAACTCGCGCTGGCGCTTCTCGGAGGCGTCGGCCTCGGTCAATATGTCGATCTGCGAATTGGTCAGCTGGCTCGCCAGCCGGACGTTCTGGCCGCGGCGGCCGATCGCCAGGCTCAGCTGGTCGTCGGGAACGACGACTTCGATCCGGTTTTCCTCCTCGTCGATGACGACCCGGCTGAC
>CAYUWJ010000072.1:0-9031 GCA_964448315.1 uncultured Sphingomonas sp.
CGATGTCGAGGCGCGGATGAGCGCCTTTTACGACCGCAAATATGACGTGTTGCTGTCGACCAGCATCGTCGAGAGCGGTCTCGACATCCCCAGCGCCAACACGCTGATCGTCCATCGCGCCGACCGCTTCGGGCTGGCCCAACTCTATCAGCTGCGCGGCCGGGTCGGCCGGGCCAAGGTGCGCGCTTATGCCTATCTGACGACGCCGGAGGACCGGCAGATCAGCGAGAGTGCCGACAAAAGGCTGCAGGTGCTGGCCAACCTCGACAGCCTCGGCGCCGGCTTCCAGCTCGCCAGCCACGACCTCGACATCCGCGGCGCCGGCAATCTGCTCGGCGACGAGCAGTCGGGGCACATCAAGGAAGTCGGTTTCGAGCTTTACCAGTCGATGCTCGAGGAGGCGATCGTCGAGCAGAAGGCCGGCGGAATGGCGCGCCGCGAGGAGTTTTCGCCGCAGATCAGCGTCGACGCGCCGATCCTGATCCCCGAGGCCTATGTGCCGGACCTCGACTTGCGCATGGGACTCTACCGGCGGCTCGGCGAGCTCGACGACCGGCCGGCGGTGGACGAATTCGCCGCCGAATTGATCGACCGCTTCGGAATGCTTCCCGACGAGACCGCCAACCTGCTTCGGATCGTCGAGACCAAGCTCAATTGCCGCAAGGCGTGCATCGCCAAGCTCGAAGTCGGCGCCAAGGGTGCGCTCGTGACCTTCGCCGACGGCGGCTTTCCCGACCTTGCCGGCCTGCTCTCCTATATCGAGCGGCTGAAGGGCGCGGCCAAGCTGCGGCCCGACAGCAAGTTGTCGATAGCCCGCGACTGGCCGAGCGCGGAGGCGCGCCTGAATGGTGCGGCGCAGATTTCGCTCGGCCTCGCAAGGGTGGCCGCGGCAAGCAACGCCGAAACGGCGGCTGAGCCTGTCCTGATCGGCGTCAATACCAATTCGGCGTAGTAACAGAGCCGGTTAAGCTGGAATTGAATGGTCGTAATTCCTAAATTGGGTTAGCGCCTGACAGGAATGTGTGAAAGCGGAGATGTCTTACAAAGCCCCGAAAGACCAGGAACAGAGGACAGCCGAGGCTGAGGTCGAAGAATTCAAGCAGGATCTCGGCCCGTTCGTCGTTGCTGCCGAAACGACCCGCATGGCGATGGTTTTCACCGACGCCAGTCAGGCCGAAAGTCCGATCATTTTCGCCAACGACAGTTTTCTCAAGCTCACCGGCTATGACCGGGACGAAATGTTGGCGAAGAGCTTCCATTTTTTGATCGCCGACGAAGGTGACGACGATTCGCTGGCCAGGGCCAAATCGGCGTTCGATCGCGCGCCCGCCGAAACCCACGAACTGCATTTCCGCCGCAAGAATGGCAGCGAGTTCTGGGCGACTTTGTTCGTCAGTCCGGTCACGGATGAGGAAGGCACGCTCGTTCAGCACTTCCTGTCACTGGTCGAAACGACCAAATATAAGAACGCGCAACGCCACGCCGCGATGCTGATCGATGAGCTCAACCATCGCGTCAAGAACACGCTGGCGACGGTCCAGTCGATCGTCACCCAGGCGGTACGCAACAGTAAAGATCCCCTGATCGTGCGCGAGTCGATCGAGACTCGAATTGCCGCTCTGTCGCGCTCCCACGATCTGCTGGCGCGCGACAAATGGGAAGGCGCCGGATTGCGCGACCTGGTCGACGAGGCGCTGGCGCCGTTCCGCGTAGCCGATGGCCGGGCGGAGCGGTTTACCGTCGAGGGCGAGAATATCCGGCTGTCGCCCAAAGCAACCCTGGCGCTGGGAATTGCGTTCAACGAACTGGCGACCAACGCAGTCAAATATGGCGCCTTCTCGAACGAGGCGGGGAAGATTTCGGTGACATGGAAGATCGTGTCGAAGGACAACCGGTGGCTGTGCCTGCAGTGGCGCGAAACCGGCGGCCCGGCGGTCAAGCCTCCGTCGCGCAAGGGATTTGGTTCGCGAGTCATCGAACGGGGGCTGGCGCATGAACTGAACGGCCGGGTCGAGGTCGACTACGCGCCGACTGGGTTGGTTTGCACGATCGAAGTCCCGGTGCGACAAGCGGTGATTGATGGCTGATCAGCTTCTCTCCGGCGCGCGAGTCCTCGTCGTAGAGGACGAAATGCTGATCATGATGCAGATTGAAGATTTGCTGACCGATCTCGGCTGCACGGACATCACGCACGCCGCCAGCGTCGATGAGGCGCTATCCGCGATCGACCGCCAATCCTTCAGTCTTGCCACGCTCGACGTAAATCTCGGCGGGGTGCGGAGCGATGAAGTTGCCGAGGCTCTGGAAGACCATGATGTGCCGTTCGCTTTTTCGACCGGCTATGGCGCCCAGGCCCGGCTCGACGGCAATCGTCGGCATCCCTTGCTCAACAAGCCATTCACATCGGCGCAGTTCAACGAAGTGATGTCGGAATTGCTTACGTCATCGCCAGGCAAAGGGGCACTGGCCGCCACTTGAGGCTCAAGCGGCCTTGGCTTCGCAGACGGCGACGAACCGGGCGAGCTCGGCTTCGTCGAGCGGCCCGGCGCCGAGGAACCCCTGGTAGAGATCGCAGCCCCACTCCGCGAGCAGCGCCAGCTGCTCGGTGCTCTCGACGCCTTCGACAATCACCTTGAGGTCGAGCTCGCGCGCCAGCCTGATCATCGCCCGCACGACGATGCGGTCGCGCGATCCGGCCGAGACGTCGGCGATCAGCGAACGGTCGATCTTGAGCGCATCGAGCGGCAGCCGGGTGAGGTAGGCGAGGTTGGCATAGCCGGTGCCAAAGTCGTCGACGGCGATACCGACCCCGGCGCCGCGCAGATGAGCGAGCCGGTCGGCGATCGCAGCATCGCTGGACAGCAACACGCTTTCGGTGATTTCAATCGTCACCCGCTCCGGCGACAAGCCGGCGGCCTCGATTTCCCCCAGCAGCCAGCGTTCGTAGCCGGAGCGCGCCAGATCCTCGGGCAAGACGTTGATCGACAGCCGCAGCCTGCGCAGCGGCCCTTCCCACGCCGCGGCGATGCGCAACGCCTTGCGCTGGATCAGGCGCGACAGGCGCTCCGACAGCGAGGCGGCGGCGGCGCGCTCGAACAGGGCTTCGGGCGACGCCGCTCCATCCCACCGGACGAGCGCCTCGACGCCGTGAATCCGGCCGCTGACCGGATCGATCTGCGGTTGGAAGGCAAGCCCGATCTGCTCGCCGGCGATGACCGCCTCGAGCAACCGGTCGCGCTGCGGCACGACGGCCGGCGCGGGCGGCCGATCCGATGTCCGCTGACCGCGATGAGTGGAACGACCCCAATTGAACATGGCATCATCGTAACCCGACCGGCGACGAACCGAAAGCTTTGCCTGATGGCGCGCCCCATAACGGGACAGTGGCGCGCCCGCGCAAAATGCCTATGGTCGCCGCATGCAGCCCCGCGACGACCTGCGCAGCCTCAGTATCGGGCTCCTGTCCTCGCACACCGAGGTCGCCGGCTCGGCCGAGGCCATGCTCCGCGAGCGCTACGACTGGGCCGACGCCGACCAGGCCGAGACTCTGGTCGCGCTCGGCGGCGACGGTTTCATGCTCCAGACGCTCCACGGGATGCTGGAGGAGGACCGTTTCCGGCCGGTGTTTGGAATGAACCGCGGCACGGTCGGCTTCCTGATGAACGACTGGCGGCTCGACGGGCTGGCGGAACGGATCGCCGGCGCCAAGGCGATCCGGGTGGCGCCGCTGCACATGGAGGCGACTACGCTGGCCGGCGAGGTCCATCGCCACGCCGCGATCAACGAGGTGTCGCTGCTCCGCGAGACTCGCCAGACGGCCAAGATCGAGGTGCTGGTCAACGGCCGCTCGGCGATGCCCGAGCTGGCTTGCGACGGGGTGCTGGTCGCCACCCCGGCCGGCTCGACCGCCTATAATCTTTCGGCCGGGGGACCGATCCTGCCGCTGGCCGCGAAAATGCTGGCGCTGACCCCGATCAGCCCGTTCCGTCCCCGCCGCTGGTCGGGCGCGATCCTGCCCGACGACACCGCCGTCTGCTTCCGGGTGATCGACCCCGAATATCGGCCGGTCTCGGCGGTCGCCGACCAGTTCGAGGTGCGCGATGTCGCGCAAGTCGACGTGCAACTCGATCGCAAGCGCTCGCTGACCTTGTTGTTCGACCCCGAGCACGCGCTCGACGAACGCATCGCGATGGAGCAGTTCGCGACGTGATTGTTGGAAGCGCGGTGCCTGCGGCACCAACCAGGCCGCCCTTGCCTTTGGGCCAAGCCGCGCTATTTAGCCCGCCTGCCTCGCAAAAGGCCGTTCCCCGGTAGCTCAGCGGTAGAGCGTTCGACTGTTAATCGAATGGTCGCCTGTTCGAATCAGGCCCGGGGAGCCATTTTTCCTTCACCCCTCCATCCCCGCCATCAGTGTCGCATTGCCGCCCGCGGCCGTCGTGTCGATGCAGGTGACGCGCTCGGTCGCGAAGCGAGCGACATAATTGGGGCCGCCGGCCTTGGGACCGGTACCGGACAGCCCCTCGCCGCCGAACGGCTGGCTTTCGACCACGGCGCCGATCTGGTTGCGGTTGACGTAGAGATTGCCGACCCGGGCATGGCGCTCGACATATTCGCGGACCGTGTCGATCCGGCTCTGCAGGCCAAGGGTCAGCCCGTAACCATCGCGATTGATCGCGCCGATCACATGCTCGAGCTCGCCCGCCTTCCACCGCACGACATGCAGTATCGGCCCGAAATTCTCCTGCGTGAGCTGGTCGAGCGCTTCGATCTCGTACAGCGCCGGAGGGACGAAAAAGCCGTGCGCGCCAATATCCTCGCCGATCTCGCGCCTTATGATGCGGGTCGCGTGATGCTCGAGCCAGTCGAGATGGCGGCGCAGCGCCTGGCGGGCTTCGGAATCGATCACCGGGCCGACGTCGGTCGTCAACAAGCGCGGGTCGCCGATCGCCAGCGCTTCGATCGCGCCCGCAATCATGCGCACCATCTCGTCGGCGACGTCCTCCTGGATGAACAGCACCCGCAGCGCCGAACAGCGCTGGCCCGCGGACTGGAAGCTCGACGCGACGACGTCGCGCGTGACCTGTTCGGGAAGCGCCGATGAGTCGACGATCATGGCGTTCTGCCCGCCGGTCTCCGCGATCAGCGGAATGATCGGCCCTTCGGCGCGTTCGGCCAGCACGCGTGCGATCAGGCGAGCCGTATCGATCGAGCCGGTAAAGGCGACGCCGGCGGTCAGCGGATGGGCGCATAACGCCGCGCCGACCCGGCCGTCGCCGGGCATCAACTGGACGATGTCGCGCGATATTCCGGCCTCGTGCATCAGTTCGATCGCCTTGGCGGCAATCAACGGGGTCTGCTCGGCGGGCTTGGCCATCACTGCATTGCCGGCGGCGAGGGCGGCAGCGACCGGCCCGGTGAAGATCGCCAGCGGGAAATTCCACGGGCTGATGCAAGTCCAGACGCCCCGCCCATGAAGGCTGAGCTCGTTAAGCTCGCCGGTCGGGCCCGGCAGGCGAAGCGCAGTGCTGAATTTTGAACGCGCCTCGGCCGCGTAATAGCGAAGGAAATCGACCGCTTCGCGAACCTCGAGAATTGCGTCGGGCAGAGTCTTCCCGGCCTCGCGGATACACAGCGAGAAGAACGCCTCGCGCTGCTCCTCGAACAGGTCGGCGACCTTGTCGAGCAATGCGGCGCGTTCCTGTCCGCCAAGCGCGTCCCAGGCGGGCTGCGCAATGGCGGCCGCCTGCATCGCGCGATCGATCGCAGCTTCGGTCGCCTCATGGGCGATACCGACCTCGATCCGGTCGTCATGAGGGGACGTGATTCGGCGGATCGGATGTTTGCCGCGCGAGCGCTCGGTGGGGCTTGCCTCGTAGCGCACCTCCTCCAGCTCTTTCAGCCTGGCGAGCAACGGCTCGCGGACCAGCGGGTCGCTGAGATCGACGCCGGCGCTGTTGATCCGCCCGGCGCCGAAGATTGCGTTGGGCAAGGGAATATTCGGATTGCGCTTCGGCTCGGTCGCCGCAAGCTCGGCAACCGGATCGCGAACCAGCGAGTCGATGCCCACCTGCTCGTCGGCGATGCGGTTGACGAAGCTCGAGTTGGCGCCGTTTTCGAGCAGGCGCCGAACCAGATAGGCCAGCAACTCCTTGTGATGGCCGACGGGCGCGTAGATCCGCACCGGTGTCGGCGGCTCGCCGATAGCCTCCTCCAGCCGGGCAAGCTCCTCGTACAATTCCTCGCCCATGCCGTGCAGGCGCTGAAACTCGAACGGCGTGTCGCCCGCCAAAGCCTTTACCGCGCCGATGGTGTTGGCGTTGTGGGTCGCGAAGGCGGAAAAGACGACATCGCTCGCGGCGAGCATTTTCCTGGCGCAGGCAAGGTAGGAGACATCGGTCGCCACCTTGCGGGTGAAGACCGGATAATCGGACAGGCCGGCGACCTGCGCCGCCTTGATCTCGGTGTCCCAATAGGCCCCCTTGGCCAAGCGCACCATCAGCCTTCGGCTGTGCTTGCGGGCAAGCGCGATCGTCCAGTCGGTGAGCGGTACGGCACGCTTCTGATAGGCCTGAATGGCAAGCCCGAACCCGCCCCAGTCGTTCTCGAACAGCGCATCGTCCGAAACCAGCGCCTCGATCAGGTCGAGCGACAGCTCGAGCCGGTCGGCTTCCTCGGCATCGATGGTCATATGCACATCGGCCGCGCTGGCTTTGAGCGCCAGTTGGCGAAGCACCGGCAGGATCGCCGCCTTGGCTTCCTCGGCATGCGCATATTCATAACGCGGGTGAAGCGCCGACAGCTTGACCGAAATGCCCGGCGAAAGAGCAAAACCGCCCTTGGCCTTGGCGGCGATGCGGTCGAGAGCCTCGTCATAAGCGCGCGCGTAGCGTTCGGCCTCGGCAAAGGTGCGCGCCGCCTCGCCGAGCATGTCGAAGCTGTGGGTCAGCCCGCGCTCCCGTTCCGGCGCCGCACGGCGCATCGCTTCGTCGATGCTGCGCCCGAACACAAATTGGCGCCCGAGAATCCGCATCGCCTGGCTGACGGCGGTCCGGACCACCGGCTCGCCGAGCCGTCCGACCGCGCGGCCGAGCGCCGAGCGCCAATTGTCGGAATGGTCCTGGGCGCCCTCGAGCACCTTGCCGGTGAGCAGGAGCGAGAAGGTCGCGGCGTTGACGAAGGTCGAGCGCGATTGCCCGAGCTGCTCGGCCCAGTCGGGGCCCGACAGCTTGTCGGCAATCAGCTCGTCGGCGGTATGGGCGTCGGGAATGCGCAGCAGCGCCTCGGCCAGGCACATCAGGGCAATGCCTTCGTCGCTGCCGAGGTCGTAGGCGTGGAGGAAGGCGTCGAGGCCCGACGGGCGCTGGTCGCGCACGCCCTTGACCAGGGCCCGCGCCGTTGCCGCGGCGTCCGCGGCGGCGGCGGGACTTAGCCGGGCCTGCTCGATCCGCTCATCGGCTACCGCGCCTTCGTCGGCGCGATAGGCAAGCCTCAGCTTCGTCCGGTCGACCGGCGCCCCGGCCGGCCCGGAACTCAGGCCAGTTGGCCGTGACAATGTTTGAATTTCTTGCCCGATCCGCATGGGCAGGGTGCGTTGCGGCTGACGGGGGCGGGTGGCGCCCCGCCCTCGGCCGAGCGCGGCATCTCTGGTCGCGGCATGGTCATCGGCGGCAGGTTCGACAATATCCCGCCGGTCGCGGCGTCGATGTCCGCGCTATTGTCCTCGCCGGAGAAGGGATCGATGTGCTGGGTGATGAAGTCCGGCAGCACCAGCGGCGGCGGATCCTGAAGCTCCACCTGAGCCCGCATCAGCACCCTGGTGACATCCTCGCGGATGACCACCAGCAGCCGCTCGAACAGCTGGAAGGCCTCATGCTTATATTCGTCGATCGGCTTCTTCTGGGCGTAGCTTCGCAAATGGATCACCGCGCGAAGCGCGTCGAGCGTCGCCAGATGCTCCTTCCAGAAATGATCTAGAGTCTGAAGAAGCGCGTTTTTCTCGAATTCGAGCCAGCGCTCCGGCTCCACTTTCTGAAGCTTCTCCGCCATCGCCTCGTCGGCCATTTTCTGAAGCCGATCGATGATGATCTCCTGCTCGACGGACTCTTCGTCGAGCCACTCCTCGACCGGCGGCTGAAGATCGAGGATCGCGTCGACACTTTCCTTCAGCCCTTCGATGTCCCACTGCTCGGGATAGGTCGCCGGCGGGCAATGGACGACCACCAGCGAGGCGATCGTCTCGGCCCGCATGTCGATCACCACATCGCTGACATGGTCGGCGTCCATGATGTCCGAGCGCTGTTCGTAGATCACCTTGCGCTGGTCGTTCATCACATCGTCGAACTCGACGACCTGCTTGCGGATATCGTAGTTGCGCGCCTCGACCTTCTTCTGGGCGGTCTCGATCGCCTTCGATATCCAAGGGGATACGATCGCCTCTCCATCTTCCAGATTCTTGTTCATCAGCCGTGAGAACATCGTCTGCGGCCCGAAAATGCGCAGCAAATCGTCGTCGAGGCTTAGGTAGAAGCGCGACAGGCCGGGGTCGCCCTGACGCCCGGAGCGGCCGCGAAGCTGGTTGTCGATGCGTCGGCTTTCGTGCCGCTCGGTGCCGAGCACGAATAGTCCGCCGGCGTCGACCACCTTCTGCTTCTGCTCGGCGACTTCGCCGCGAATGCGCTCGATCTCGCGGTCGCGCTCCGGCCCTTCGGGCAATTCGGAAAGCTCGTCGTCGATCCTAAACTCGACATTGCCGCCGAGCTGGATGTCGGTGCCGCGGCCGGCCATGTTGGTGGCGATGGTCACCGCCTCCATCCGGCCCGCCTGGGCGACGATATGGGCTTCCTTCTCGTGGAACCGGGCATTGAGCACTTCGTGGCGGATGTTCTCGCGGTCGAGGTGCTCGGACAGCATTTCCGACTTCTCGATCGAAACCGTGCCGACCAGCACCGGCTGCCCCTTCTCCTGCCGCGCCTTGATCTCCTTGGCGATGGCGCCAAACTTGTCGTTGATATTCTTGTAGAATTCGTCGTCG
>CAYUWJ010000073.1:0-10007 GCA_964448315.1 uncultured Sphingomonas sp.
GCGATGGACCTGGTCGCCGGGGTCAAGAAGATCATCGTCGTCATGGAGCACACGTCCAAGAACGGCGAGCCCAAGTTCATCCCGGCCTGTACGCTGCCGCTGACCGGCAAGAATGTCGTCGACATGATCATCACCGATCTAGCCGTGTTCCAGCGGCCAGACCATGACAGCCCGTTCAAGCTCATCGAGCTGGCCCCCGGTGTGGCCAAGGACGAGGTGCGCGACAAGACCAGCGCGAAATATGAGGAGTAGCCGATCGCTTTTCGGGCTGGGGGTGCTTTTTGCCCTCGGCTCCTGCGGCGGCGGCGAGCCGACGGTGATCGATGGATCGTCGCCGGAAGCGTTCGAGCGCAGCGCGGCCGAGGCGCGTCGCGACTTGCCCAACGCCGACCGGCTGGTGTTCGACACCGCGCTGCGGACGATCGGTGGGCGCCGCCACGGCAACAATGATCCCGAGAAACTGGCTCGGGTGACCTTCGACGGAATGACCGCAAATCAGGTCGTTGCCGACCAGAAGGCTCGGGAGCCCTAGCCGTCCTTGCGAGCGGAGCGAAGCAATCCAGGAGCGGCAAAAACTGGATTGCTTCGTCACTGCGTTCCTCGCAATGACGGTTCGATGAAGGCACTTCTATCCCATTCGCCTGGCGGCCCCGAGACGCTTCGGCATCGACAGGGGCGATGGATTGGCGCCAAGAGGAGGCCGCTCGTATGAGGAAATTCGCGATTGCCGCAGCGGCGCTGCTAGGCAGCGCGAGCGCAGCGGCCCAGGAACCCTCCAATCCCTGGCGGCAGCTTGCCGAGCGTGACGTCGAAACCGCGTATCGGATCATTGCCGAGGATCATCCGGCCGCGACCGTCGAGGTGGGCGATACGGAGTTCCGTGCGCGGCTGGCCTCTGCGCACGCCGATGCGCGGGCTCGCGCGGCACGAGTCACGTCATACGAAGGGCTCGCGGCGACCATGGCTGCCTTCGCCAACGCGCTCGGTGACAAACATATTCGCTCCCGTTCGCTGCTTACGCCGTCCACCCTCGACTGGGCCGGGCTGCTCGTCGTCCGACGCGGCGATGGATGGGTGGTGGCCGAAGAGGAAAGGCAGGAAGGCGAGGCGGCGCTTTCCGGCGCGAGGCTTGTCGCCTGCGATGGCATAGACGTCGACCGGTTGGCTGAGCAGCGGCTCGGCGGCTTTCGCGCGATCTGGGCGGTGCCGGCGCAGCGAATCGCGACCGCGCCCCTGCTGCTGATCGACGACGGAAACCCGTTCCTCACGCGGCCCGCGTCTTGCACGTTCGTAGTTGACGGCGAGGAGCGGGAGGTGGCGCTGCGCTGGCGTGCCGCCCGACGCGTCGAACTCGCGCCGCGGATCAACGCGCTCGTAAAAAGCGGCGCGCCCGGTTTCGGCGTACGGCGCAGCGGCGCAGGCTGGTGGATAGCGCTTCAGTCGCTGTCGGATCAGGCGATCCCCGTCGTGGAGGCCGTGCGGGGCCAGGCGGCGGAGATGCGGACGGCGCCCTTCGTGGTTATGGACCTGCGCGGCAATGGTGGTGGCAACAGCGTCTATGGTGACCAGATCGCCGAAGCGTTGCTCGGCGAGGCTGCGGTTCGCGGCGATGTCGAGGGCCAGGACTGTTATCCGGTGTGGCGAACCTCGGCGCGAAACCTGGCGGAGCTGGCCGAGATCGCTCGCGGAGCCGAAGCGCGCATGGGAGCTGACGCCGCGCTTTTTTGGGGGCGCCAACATGAGCGCGCTCAAGCAGCTCGGGCGGCGGGCCAGGAATTGTCCGGCCCCGCCACATGCGCCGCTCCCGCGGAAGCGGCGGTCGTGCCGGCTGTACGACCTCCATCGCTCTTTCGGGGACGGCTGATCGTCCTCACAGACCATTTGTGCTTCAGCTCCTGCCTGCTGGTGGCCGATCGCTTCCGCAGCCTCGGCGCCCTCCACGTTGGCGAGGCCACCGACGCCGCCACGCGCTATTTCGAGGTGCGGGAGGAGCGGCTCCCCTCCGGCGTGATCGCTTTCTCGACGCTGCAGGCGATGTCGCGCAGCTCGCCATACCAAATCGGACCTTTCACGCCCCACCACGTTTTTGACGGCGATATCAGCGACACGACCGCGCTCGAGGCGTGGGTGCCTTCGCTTCTTTCGGCGCTGGTCAAATCATGAAGGCGCTGTTGTCGGTCGAACCGGGCGGGCCGGAAACGCTGCAACTCACCGATGTGCCGGAACCCAGTCCGGGTAAGGGCGAATTGCTGGTCCGGGTGCGAGCGGCGGCGATCAATTTTCCCGACGTGCTGATCATCGAGGACAAATATCAGCTGAAACCGCCGCGGCCGTTCGCCCCGGGCGGCGAGATCGCCGGCGAGGTGGAAGCCGTTGGTGACGGAGTCGAAGGCTGGGCAAAGGGTGACCGGTTGATCGCGGTGCCGGGCTATGGCGGACTTGCGGAAAAGATCGTCATTCCGGCGAAATCCGGGATTCCGCTGCCTGAAGGCCGCGACTTCGCCGAAGGCTCGGCGCTGCTGCTGACCTATGCGACGGCCATCCACGCGCTGCTCGACAGAGGCAGGCTGGAGTCCGGCCAGACGCTGCTGGTGCTCGGCGCGGCCGGCGGGGTCGGGCTCGCCGCCGTCGAGCTCGGCAAGGCGTTCGGCGCGCGGGTGATTGCCGCCGTTTCGTCCGACAAGAAAGCCGAGGCCGCTCGCGACGCGGGGGCCGACGAGGCGATCGTCTATCCTTCCGGACCGTTCGACCGGGACGGGCAGAAGGCGCTGTCGCAGGGGTTCAAGGATGCGGTCGGTCCGGCCGGCGCCGACGTGATTCTCGATCCGGTCGGCGGTGACTATGCGGAAGCTGCGCTGCGCAGCATCGGCTGGGAGGGGCGCTATCTGGTCGTCGGCTTCCCGGCCGGCATCCCCAGGCTTCCGCTCAACCTGACCTTGCTCAAGAGCTGCGACGTCTGCGGGGTCTTCTGGGGCGCTTTTGCCGCGCGCGACCCCAAAGCCAACGCCGCCCATGTCGCGACCCTGTTCCGGCTGTGGGACGAAGGGAAAATCGCGCCGCGGATCAGCGCTACTTTTTCGCTCGACAATGCCGGCGAGGCGATAGCCGCCATGGCGGCCCGCCGGGTGATCGGCAAGCTGGTGGTGACTCTGGACTGACGGCCGCGCGGCTCCTATCTCGCTTCTCAAGCAGCAAGGAACGCCAATGACCCAGTTCAACGAGCGCGAGCGCGCATTCGAAACCAAGTTCGCGCATGATGAAGAGATGAAATTTCGCATGATCGCACGCCGCAACCGGCTGCTCGGCGAATGGGCGGCGGCCAAGATGGGCCTGTCCGAGGAGGAAACCGCGTCCTATGCCAAGGACGTGGTCCGGGCCGATTTCGAAGAGGCCGGCGACGAGGATGTGATCCGCAAGGTACTCGGCGACCTGACGTCGGCGGGGATCGAGATCAGCGACGCCGATATCCGCGCGGCGATCGACCACAAGACGGTCGAGGCTAAGCGACAGATAATCGAGGCGGCCAACCGCTGATGGCGATGGCGGCGAGCGAGATCGAGAAATTGATCCTGGCGGCGATTCCTGATGCCGAGGTGACGATCACCGACCTTGCCGGGGACGGCGACCATTATGCCGCCCGGGTCGTCAGCGAAAGCTTCGCCGGGCTGCCGAGGGTTCGCCAGCACCAGCGAGTCTATGCGGCGCTGGGCACGCGGATGGGCAATGAATTGCATGCGCTGCAGCTCGAGACCGCAGCGCCAGCAGGAGAAACGCAATGACCGATACCAAAGGCCGGATCGACGAGATCGTCCGCGCCAACGACATCGTCCTGTTCATCAAGGGAACGCCTTTGTTTCCGCAATGCGGCTTTTCGAGCCGCGCGATCAGCATCCTCGAGCATCTCGGAGCGGAGTTCGAAACCGTCGACGTGCTTCAGGACGCCGAGATCCGCCAGGGCATCAAGGAATACTCCGACTGGCCGACGATCCCGCAGCTTTACGTCAAGGGCGAGTTCGTCGGCGGCTCCGACATCATGCTGGAGATGTACGAGAGCGGCGAGCTCAAGCAGCTGGTGGGGGCGGAGGCCGAGTAATCACCGTCCTCATGGATTGCCGCGTCGCTGCGCTCCTCGCAACGACGGCCGATAAGAAAAAGGGACGGTAACGCGGGACCAGAGACCGCTATCACCGTCCCTTTCTTTGGCGTGGGACCAAAGTGGACGCCTTATACAAAGCAACCCGCGTGCCAAACCGGAAAATTGGCGAATTAGAGCGATTTCTCAAAGGCAAAGGGAGCGCCGGAAAAGGCGATGCGTAAAGTTTTCCGACAGTCGGCGGGCGCCTTTGCCGCTGCTCACGGCATAGTCGCCGCCGCTCGCGGGATAAACGCCTGATGCGCCGCGACGAGCCGGAAAGGGAAGCAGTGCGCCTGTTCTGCGACCTGACCCAAAGCTGGTCGGAGGTCGGCGGCGGGGTCGGCACCTACATCCGCCACAAGCGCGCCCACATTCTTGAGCGCACCCCGCACCGGCATCTGCTGATCATCCCCGGGGCCGAGGACAGTGTCACGCACGAGGACCGGGCGATCACGGTGACGATCGCCTCGCGCCATGTGCCCGCCAGCCCCAATTATCGGCTGCTGCTGCGCAACGGCGCGGTCCGCGAGGCGCTGGCCCGTTTTCGGCCCGACCTGATCGAATGCCAGGACAGCTATAATCTGCCGTGGGCGGCGATCGCCCATCGCAAGCTTTATCCCGAGACCGCGCTGGTCGGCGGCTATTTCACCGATTTTCCGATGGTTTATGTCGAGCGGCCGTTCGCCAGGGTCGTCGGCAGGACGCTTGCCGGGGCGGCGGGACGAATCTGCTACCGCTATTGCGGCCGCCTGTACCGCCGCTTCGATGCCGTTTTCGCGCTGAGCGAGAATGGCGGCGCCGCGACGCTTCGCGAGCAGGGCGTCGAGGATGTAGACATCGTGCCCCTGGGGGTCGAGCTTGGCGACTTCATGCCGGCGCGGCGCGACCCCGAGTTGCGGCGCTCGCTGGGCGTCGCCGACGGCCGGCCGCTGATGATCTATGTCGGCCGGCTCGACTTCGAGAAGAAGGCGGAAGTCGTGGTCGACGCGTTCCGCCGGCTGCCCGCGGAGCTCGGCGCGACGCTGGTCCTGCTGGGCGAGGGATCGCTGCGCGAGCGGTTCGCCGAGCTCTCGGACGGCCGCATCGTCACTCCCGGCTTCGTCCGCGACCGGCACGAGCTTGCCCGCTGGCTGGCCAGCGCGGACATCTATGTGTCCGCCTTCGCCCATGAGACGTTCGGTGTTTCGATCGTCGAGGCGCAGGCGTCCGGCCTGCCGGTGGTCGGAGTCGCGGCCGGTGCGACCATCGATCGGGTGCCGCCCTCGGTCGGCCGGCTCGGGCCGGTCAACGACGCAAGCGCGATGGCCGCGAACATAATAAAGGTGTGGAACGGCGATCGGGCGGAGATGGGCCGCGTTGCCCGGGACCATGCGCTTCAGTTCAGCTGGGACCACAGCATGGACGCGCTGTTCGGTCGGATATACAAGACCGCATTCGCTCGGCGCCGGGAGCGACAGCCTCGCGCCCCAACGACTCGCCGCGGCCCGCTCGTCAGGGCCTGAGTCGCGGTCAATGATAGAAGGAAGCATGATGACCGGCCGATGGCTATCCGCAGCGGCGCTGACGCTCGCATGGGCCTTCCCGATCGTGGCGCAGGCTTCGACCCTGCAGGATGCGCTCGAGCAAAGCGCGGCGCCCGACGCGGAACGGCGCGGGGTGGCTCCGGCGGTCGGACCGGTCGGCCGGCTGGAAGCTCAAGCCAGGGTTGCGCACTGCGGGACACGCAAGTTCGAGACCAGCGTCGAGACCGAGATCGACGGTGAGATGCGCCGGGCGCGGGTCGTTCTTTGCCCTCAGCCCGAGGACAGCGACATCGAATGGGCGGCGACGCTCGATAAGGCCGCAGGCTCGGTCGAGGAGCGGAGTGAGCTTCCGCCCGAAACCAAAGCCCGGCTGGCAGCAGAAATCCGCGCCGAGGCCGCCCGCATCCGCAATCCCGAGGGTCGCTAGGCGGTCCGCCGCTGACGCCTGAAAGCCGCTATCAAGCGGATTCAAAACTTTCGTTCACCTGTGGTTCAGCGGATGATTACAATTGTAATCGCATGAACCGGAACACACCCAGGATTAGCGAGGCCGAGCTGCAGGTTCTGCAGTATTTGTGGGACGAATCGCCGCTCGGCGCGGTCGAACTGGCAGAGCGCATTCCCAAAAGCCGCGGCTGGAGCCTGGCGACCGTCAAGAGCCTGCTGTCGCGGCTGATGGCAAAGGGCGCAATCGCCGCCGAGAGCGAAGGACGCCGCTTTCGCTATCACCCTGTGGTCGATCGCGAGGCCGTTGCCGCGCTGCAGGCCGGCAGACTGATCGACCGGCTGTTCGGCGGCCGGGTGTCGCCTTTGGTGGCGCAGCTTGCCGAGCAGCGCCAGATCGACCCCCAGGATCTCGCCGAGCTTGAGGCCCTGGTCCGGAGCCTGAAGAAATGATCGGCTGGGCGGGAGAAACCTTGGTCGCCACGGGCCTGCTGGTGCTTGCGGTGCTTTTGCTTCGGGCGCCCGTCGCCCGCCTGTTCGGAGCCCGGGCCGCTTATGCATTGTGGCTCGCTCCCTTGCTTCGTCTGCTGCTTCCTCCGTTGCCGAGCAATGCGCCGCTGGCGGGCTACACCATCACCACAGGGCCCGCGGATGCCATTGGCCAGGCGGCCGCGGGTGCCGGCGGCGTTGCCTATGCGGACCTGCTGGTCTGGGCCTGGCTCGGCGGAGCGGTGCTGTTCCTATTATTCCATGCCATCGCGCATCACATCTTCCTGTCGCGAGTACTTGCGCACGGCCGCCGTCTGCCGATCGCGGCCTCCGGTCCCGAACTGATCGAAAGCGATGCGGTCGACGGGCCGATCGCGACCGGGATCATCCGCCGGCGGATCATCGTGCCGAAGGGACTCGATTGCAGGCTTACGCCCGGGCAGCACGAGCTGGCGATCGCCCATGAACGCCTCCATCACAGCCGCGGCGATTTGGTTGCGCTTGCGGTCTCGCTGGTCGTGCTGGCGCTGCACTGGTTCAATCCGCTCGCCTATTTCGCCCACCGCCTGTTCCGCCGCGACCTCGAGGCCGCTTGCGACGCGCAGCTTGCCGCACGGCTCGGTCCCGACGAGCGCCACGATTACGCCCGCGCCATCCTTGGCTGCGCATCGGCCCCGGTGCCGCGCGCGATCTGCACTTTGACCACGATCAATGACCTGAAGAGGAGACTGACGATGTTGCAATGGAATCATGGAATATTTGCACGAGTGACCGGCGCCGGCTGCGCTGCCGCTCTTGCTTTCGGCGGATTGGCGCTCACGGCCCCCGTCCAGGCGCAGGAAGTCGAGTCCGAAATTGAGAAAAAGATTGAGATACGTACCATCGGAATGCCGGGCGGGAATACGGGGCTTCACGCCAAGATTCAGCAATGCGATGGCGAGCCGATCGAAGCGAGCGCCGACGGGTCAACGACCGACAACAAGAAGACCAAAACCAAAATCCTGCTTTGCGCAAAGCAAGGCGCGACGTCCGCCGAACAAGCGGCGATGCTGGAGAAAGCAGTGAGCCGGATTGAGGCCGAAGACAATCTTCCGGCCACCAGCAAGGCGCAGGTCATCGCCGAGCTTCGCGCCAAGATTGCCGCACTTCGCGCGCGCTGAACTGAGCCCTTTTGCAAGCCAGGGGCGTCCATGGCAGGAGCGATGCCGTGGACGCTCCTTATTTTTCGCTAGAGACGCTGCAGCCCGGGATCGCCCGCGTGCTCGCGCACAATCCCTCGGCATTCACTTTCACCGGCACCCAATCCTATCTGGTCGGGGAGCGCGCGGTCGCGGTGATCGATCCCGGCCCGGACATTCCCGACCATCTCGAGGCCCTTTGCACGGCGATCGGCGGGCGGCCGGTCGCGGCTATCCTGTGTACCCACACCCATCGCGACCATAGCCCTGCCGCCCGGCCGCTGGCCAAGGCGACCGGGGCACCCATCATCGGCTGCGCGCCGCTGGCGTTGGTGACGGTCGGTCCCCGCGCCGATGCCGCCTTCGACGGTGACTATGCGCCCGATCGGGTGCTGGAAGACGGCGAGAGCCTCGATTTCGACGGCCGCCGGCTGACCGCGGTGGCGACGCCGGGGCATACTTCCAATCATCTCTGCTACGCCGACGAAGCGTCGGGCGCGCTGTTCACCGGCGATCATGTGATGGGCTGGTCGACCACCGTCGTCGTCCCGCCCGACGGCGACATGGCCGCTTACATGGCCAGCCTCGACAAGCTGCGCGGGCGCAGCGACCGGGTCTATTATCCGGCGCACGGGCCGCCCGTGACCAATCCGCAGCAGCATGTGCGCGGGTTCATCGGCCACCGCAAGCAGCGCGAAAGGCAGATATTGCGGATCGTCGGCGAGCGGCCGCGCGCTATTCCCGAAATCGTCGCCGCCGCCTATCCGGGCCTCGACCCGCGACTGGTGACCGCGGCGGGGGGATCGGTCCATGCGCATCTGCTGGACCTTGAGCAGCGCAAAAAGGTTAAGCGGTCAGGAGAGACATGGGCAAGGCGCTGAAAATCAAACCCAAACAGGCAATCATGGCTGCGGTTGTGGTGATCCTGATATTGCTGGTGGCGACCTGCCAGTGGCGGGCTACCGAGGAGCGCCGCCGCGACGAGGAGATCGCGACCGCGGAGGGTTTGGCGCAAGTGCTGACAGCTGCCTTTGCCGGTAGAACGGACCTGAAGGTTGCCGATATAAGAGGAACGGTCAATGTAACCAGCGTGGATCGAGGGCTTATCTTCGATTCAAAACAGACGGCAACGCTTCCCTTTACAGTCGACTATTTCTTGGATCTTTCAAAGCTTAACCCTCGCGATGCTCGTTTCGATCAGGAATCACGAACGCTTTTCGTCGAACTTCCAGACGTAAGGGTCGCTCCGGCGAACATCGATTGGACCAAAGGCAAAGTCGATCAAGCGGAAGGCTTCTGGGTTTCGCGAAGGGCGAGCGCGAACCTGGTTCGCCGCGCGCTTGTTCTCACGCAGCGACAGGCAGAAACGACCGCGAATTCCCCAGAAAATTTGAACAGGGCGAAAGAGGAAGCCCGGACCCGCGTTCAAACCTTGCTCGAGTTTCCCTTGAATGCCGTCGGGGACGATGACGTGCGTGTGGTCGTTCGTTTTCCTGAGGAAGGAATCCGCAACGACGAGCGATGGGACACGAGTCGCTCGATCGAGGACGTACTGGCCGGGCGCCCTTGAACGCGCCGCTCGCGCACACGAGATCAGGTTTCTGGAGAGACGATGACCGCCCAACCGCAAAGCCTCAAAGGCCTCGACCTGCTCGCCGAGATCGAACGGCTCAAGGTCGAGCGCAAGGCCGTCATCCTCGCCCATTATTACCAGAAGCCCGAGATCCAGGACCTTGCCGATTTCGTCGGCGACAGCCTCGATCTGTCGCGCAAGGCGGCGGCGACCGACGCGCAAGTCATCGCCTTTTGCGGGGTGCGCTTCATGGCCGAGACGGCGAAGATATTGTCGCCCGAAAAGATCGTCATCTTGCCCGACATGGACGCCGGCTGCAGCCTCGAGGACTCATGCCCGCCCGACCAGTTCAAGGCGTTCCGCGAGGCCCACCCCGACCATATCGCGCTGACCTACATCAACTGCTCGGCGGCGGTGAAGGCACTGTCCGACATCATCGTCACCTCGTCCTCGGCCGACATCATCCTCGAGCAAATTCCGAAGGATCAGAAGATCATCTTCGGCCCCGATCGTCACCTCGGCGGCTATCTCGCGCGGCGGACCGGCCGCGACATGCTGCTGTGGCCGGGGGTGTGCATCGTCCACCAGGCGTTTTCCGAGACCGAGCTGCTCAAGCTCAAGGCCGAGCATCCCGGGGCGCCGGTCGCCGCCCATCCCGAATGCCC
>CAYUWJ010000074.1:0-10156 GCA_964448315.1 uncultured Sphingomonas sp.
GCTTGCCGAGGCGCGAGCCCTGGCCGGCGGAAAGAATGATCGCTTTCATGGGGAGCGCCTCTGCCCGGAAAATGCGGCGGCCGTGCGGCAAACCGGTGCCTTTGGAAGGGTGGCCACCGCCCCTCCGGGGCGATAGGGTCGGCCACGTCAATCAAGGGGCTGCCGAGTGAAGAAGGTCGAAGCGATTCTCAAGCCGTTCAAGCTCGACGACGTCAAGGACGCGCTGCACGAAATCGGCGTCAGCGGCATCACCGTCACCGAGGTCAAGGGCTTCGGCCGCCAGAAGGGCCACACCGAGCTGTATCGCGGCGCCGAATATGTCATCGACTTCCTGCCCAAGGTGAAGATCGAGGTGGTGGTCGAATCCGGCCTGGTCGACAATGTCATCGAAGCGATCGCCGAGACGGCGCGCACCGGGCGCATCGGCGACGGCAAGATTTTCGTCACCGACATCGAGCAAGCGGTCCGCATCCGCACCGGCGACCGCGGCGCCGACGCGATCTGACGGCGGCACCGAGCTGATGGACGACCCCCGCCCCAAAGACGAGATGCTCGCCTCGATGGCGCCCGACGAATTGAAGCGGGCGATGCGCACGCTCGGCTACCGCACCCAGAGCGATCTCGCCCACGCGATCGGGGTCAGCCGCTCGGCGGTCAGCCTGTGGCTCGAGGGCAAGGTCGGCGTGCCGCGCCCGGTGGCGATGCTGCTGCGCATGCTGATCGCCGCCCAGCGCCGCGCCTTTTAGATCCTCCCCGGAACGGGGAGAGGGACCATTCGCCGTAGCCGCAGGCGAAGGCGGATGGTGGAGGGGTCGAACTTCCCCCCGCCCGCCAGTCTGGAACCAGCCGCCCCAAGCCCCATTTAACACCATAGTTTGCAAAGGATTTCGCCATGGCCGGCGGCTGGGCGCGCGACGGCGCGGTGCAGGATCAGATCGACGACACCGTCTCGGATGCGGTCCGGCTCGCCCGGGCGCGGATGCCGACCGGCGACGGCGCCCACCTATGCGACGAATGCGGCGAGCCCATCCCCAGGCGCCGCCGCGAAGCCCTGCCCGGGGTGCGCACCTGCGTGCAATGCCAGGTCGAGCGCGATGCCAGGCCCGTCCCCGGCGGAATCAATCGCCGGGGCAGCAAGGACAGCCAGCTGCGCTAGGCTGGACCGCAACAGCTGTGCCGGGTGGACTCCGGCGCAATGGTCAGACTAGTGTTGCGCATCCGGAACGACCGGATATAGCGCGAGCGCGTCAGGCTCTCTCCGATTACCCGGCCGGCCTCTGTAACTGCTCGAACAGATCGACCGAGAGGGAGGAGCGAATGCGTTCACGAATAACCCACATTGCTTTGTTGATCGTCGGCTCAGCTTCGCTGGCGGTGTTGAGCCAGACTGCTCAAGCGCAAAACCGCGTGCAGGCGCCGGCGATCCCGCCGCCGCAGCCGCCGGGCATTCAGAAGCCGAACGTTAACCCGACCAACCAGGCGATTGCCGCCTTGAAGCTTCAGCTGGACGGGCTCCGAGACAGCGTCGGGCGGCAAGTCGTCGTGCTTCACTTCCCGAAGGACGATCTCAACAGCTGGCTCGATGCCGACAACAGCTTTCCTAAGAATAACGCGCGCGCCGAAGCGATGTGCAAGACAGGCCTGGGCGATCGCTACGGGAGGGTCCTGTCGCGCGAGGCGCAGCCAATCGGGGAGCGCTGGTACTTCCCGAACCTCGTGTGCGAGACGAAGCCCTAGTTATCGGCGCTGGCTGAGCCGTTCCAGCGTCTGCTTCGGCGCGCGTGAATGTCAGCTTTGGGTCAAGGCAGACCTAGGCCGCTAATGTTCGCAATGGGTCGAAAGCGGACAAAGCCTGATGCGGTCGATCGTACGTCGCCGCGTCGCAGGACATTGGGGCTGGCTCGCGCCGTTGCGCCTGATAATGTCGTCGGATGGTCGACAATCACCCGTCTTCACAGCGCGGGCCGAGCTGGCTGCGAAAGGCGAGTAGCTGGGGCGCATGGCCTCTGGCGGCGGTGCCGTTCACAATTGTCGTGCATGAAGCGGCTCACTGGCTGACCGCCGTCGCAGTCGGCTACCCGGATCCGGCGCTGCACTACAGTTCCATCAGTCACGGAGATGTCGACGGCTATCCCGCCACATCGGCCGGACTGGTTGGCATGGCGGGTCCGGTGGTGACCGCGCTGCAAATACTGGTTTCGATCGCGTGGGTCCTGTGGCGCCGGCCGCACCCTCTTGCCTTTGCCCTCGGAGCGGCAGCAGCATCCCGCTTCGCAATCGCGGTTCCCTTCACGATGGTCAACATGGCCATGCTTCTCACCGGGCGCCGGCTGCAGCCGCCCGAGTTTGACGAGCACAAGGCCGCCCTGGCGCTCGGCTGGTCGGGCGACGTCGCGCTCGGAATGACCAGCCTGCTGGTGGTCGCAGTGCTGATCTGGCTCGCTCGATACCTGCCGAAAGGCGAGCGCCCGGCTGCGTGGACCGGGCTGTTGCTGGGCACCGCGATCGGGTGGTTTCTGTGGCTGGTCGTCCTCGGCCCGATTCTACTTCCGTGATGCCAGGCGAGTTGATGACCGGGCGCTGATGCCCGCAATGGGTGGGAAGCGGACGCAATCCGCCAATGTCCGGCATGGGCGGAAAGCGGACATAAGGCCGCGGGTCGTCATCTTGCCTTCGGTATGCTTCGGACTTACCCCGTTCGAAGGGGATTGAAAGCGACGCATGGAACTGACTGGTCAATGCTTGTGCGGCGCCGTGCGATACAGCTTCGTTGGCGATCCGCAGCTCGTCTTCCTTTGTCACTGCCACGATTGCCAGCGATCGGGAGGGAGCCTTGCTCATCTGGGCGTCTGGGTTCCGGAGGCGGGATTCAGCGTTACGGGTGAACTGCGCTCCTTCACCAGCGCCGGGGAGAGCGGCCGCAAGGTCACCCGCGAATTCTGTCCGACATGCGGGTCCGGTATCTGCAACCGTCTCGAAGTCGCCCCGGGAGCGGTGGTGATCAAGGGCGGAACGCTCGACGATCCGGCAGTAGTCCCGCCCAGTTTCGAGCTGTTCGCGCGATCCAGGTCTCTGACGCCCGCCTCGGGCGCAACACTGCGAAGCTTCGACGCTGGCCTCACTTGCAGTCCTGGCGAAGTGGCTTGGTCGGCGCAGGCATGAGCGACGGAGCCCCACCGAATTCAACATCCTCGACAAACCCGAAAAGCTGCTGACCGCGTTGCAACGAATGTCCGCAATGGGTCGTTAGCGGACACTCGGCTAACGTCTGCAATGGGTGGAAAGCGGACGCTACCGCTGCCGGTGCCGGGACATCTCTTGGGACGAGAGCCGCAGGAAGCGCGCCGCATTATTGTAGAAAATGTCGCGCTTTTGCTCGGCCGTCAGGAAGTCCGCGCTTTCGATGTTGGCGATCGCCACTTCGATGGCGCCGGGCCACACCATTTGATCCGACCCGAACATGACCCGCTTGCCGAACCCGGCGTCGACCAGCTGCTTCAGATAGCGGTGGAATTCGGCGCGCGGGAAGGCGTGGTCAATGACCCCGGTTTCCACATAGACTTGGGGATGGGCGTACATCAGCGCCATCATTCGGTCCGCCATCGGCCAGCCGGCGTGCATCACGAAAACCCGCAGCTTCGGATGCTTCATCAGCACCTCCTCGAGCTGCAGCGGATCGGTCAGCGCCATCCTGTACCCAGGCCGGCCAATGTAAGACACTCCCGGCGGGCCAGGGCCCATGTGAATTCCGACCGGGATGTCGAGTTCCTCCGCCAGCGCCCAGTAAGGTGCGAACTGCGGGTCGGTCGGCGCAATCCCCGCATATTGGATGGTGATCTCCGACAGCGATTTGACCTTGCCGGCACGGTGCTGCCTGCGAAGCTGCTCGATCGTCGGCCACTTCTCGCCCGAGCCAAACGCGCTCGCCTGCATGATGCGGCCAGGAACGAGCGCTGACAGGGCCGTGACCGTCGCGTCCAGGCCGTCTGCAAGCGCGGTTATGTTGTATTTTTCCAGCATTCGGGCGTTGGCGGCGACCAGCTCCTCGGTGGTGTCAGGAGAAACGAACTTCACCTTGCATTTGGGCGCACCAGTGAAATCCTGAAGGTATACATCGATCGGCTGGCCCGGTTCACGGACCGGCCAGTCCTCGTAGGGGCTGCAGATTGCCGCTCGCGGCCCCATCGCATCAGCAGTCATTGCGTGGAAGTGCATGTCGATGATCGGTGCCGGTGCCGGAGACTGCGTGGCTGTCTGAGCGGCGACGGACGCGAGTAACCAAAGCCATGACATAATCAGTCCCCCTTGTTGGGGTCAGCTTAGCTCAGGATCTAATGTCTGCAATGGGTCGAAAGCAGACATTGAAGGGCAGCAAGGACAGCCAGCTGCGCTAGGTTGGACCGTGGGACGGTAGCTTCCCGATCAAATCCGACGAATGACCGTGTCTGCTTTGGGTGGAACGCGCGGACACTCGAACATCACATCGCGTGGTGACGCGCGATCTCCTCCGGGCTTAGCCGCAGGAAGCGTGCAGCATTATTGTAAAGAATGTCGCGCTTCTGCTGGTTCGAGAGGAACGGAGCCTCTTGAATTGCCTCTATGGCCGGCTCGATAACCCCCGGCCAAATCATCTGGTCGGAGCCGAAAAGCACGCGATCACCATAGCCGGCCTCGACGATTTCCTGCAAAAACCTGTAAAATGCGGGCCGCGGCTCGGTGTAAACGATGCTCCCGACATCCAAATAGACTTGCGGGTGGCTGAACATCAGCGCGCGCATGTCGTCGGCAAACGGGTACCCGGCATGCATCACATAGATGCGCAGCTTCGGGTGCCGCAGCAGTACGGGTTCTAGTTGCAGTGGGCTCCCGCGCCCCGCACGATAGGCGGGATCCGGCCCATAGGGCGTCCCCGGCTCGCCTGGGCCAAGGTGAAAAGCTACGGGGACGTCCAGCTCCTCGGCGAGCGTAAAATAGGGTTCGAGCCTCGGGTCATTTGCATCGATGCCCTCGTATTGCGCCATGACTTCGCCAAGCACCTTCAACCTGCCTTCCGCATGCAGCTTGCGTAGCTCAGCGACGCTGCGCGGTGAGGTATGCTTGTGCCCTGGCGTGCCGGGCAGCCGAAGATCGCTTCCGGGGATGATGCGATCCGGAGCAGCTCGCAGCCACCGCTCCATAAGGGCGGGCTCACCGCTGACCATCCCGATGATGTTCCGGGCCTTCATGACCTCGATCGTCTGCACCATCGCCTCTTCCGTGGTGGCCGCCGGCGGAACGGGCTTGTCACACGGGGGGCCGCTGTCTTCGAGCCCGTCGGGCAGCGGCTTTGTCTGGTTCCAGCGCGGCATCACTGCGAACGGGGTGCACATCGGCGGCGCGCCCGGACCGGACACGGCCCGCGCGTGCAAATGCATATCTATGATCGGCTCTCGACCTTCTGCCGGCACCGCCAACGCTGCCCAGCCCAACAGACTTGCCGCCCACAATGTTCTCATCCGAGCGTGGTAGCAGCAGCAGCCGCTAATGTCCGCAATGGGTCGAAAGCAGACATTGAAGGGCAGCAAGGACAGCCAGTTTTGGTAGGAGTCGGGGCTAGATGTGCGCCACCGCAACGCCCACAATTACCACTGCAGGCGCGGTCAGAGTAACATAGCCCATGTGCCGAGTCCTTTCAGTGTGGAGGGCAAGTAATGGATTACGGGGACCAGCGTTTCGACGTGCAGGCGCTATGGGCAAAGTACGAAGACATCGCGATGCATTTCAACGACCTGCTCATGAAGCTGCGAACCCAGAGCCTAGCTGTCGTCGCGGCCGTCGCCACTCTAGTTGGCATATTCGCCAAAGATGGGATCGCGAACATCAGCCTCGGTTGGGGAGTGGCCGAAGCACTTCTCATTGCAATGACCCTTTTCTGGGTCGCGATCTGGTGCATTGATTTCTTCTATTACAACCGGCTGCTGACGGGAGCGGTCACGGCCATCAAGAAATTGGAGCTTGAATGTAGGCCGGGTGCCGCATTCACGGTCGGCATCAACATGAGCACGATCATAGAAGACGAGTTCCGGCACAGTATTTGGAAACGCTGGCCGACGCGATTCAATGGCGTCTTTGCGTTCTACGGGATCGTGTTCGGCGTGCTTGTCGCGGGCATATGGTACGCCCACAGAATGCACAGCTAGGTGCGGCGGGCCTTCTTGCTGTTTAAGCGGCTGTGCGGCGTGTTCAGCATTCGCCGAAGCACTTCGTCCTCTTTCTTTGATCGATGTCTGACATGACTCAACTCACCAGAAAATATTACGAGCGCCTTGGCCGAGCGACCGCCGCTTGGGCGATGCTTGAGTTCGGCCTGGATTTTGTCGTCGCTATCACATTTCAGGAAATGGGCGGAGAGTCCAAAAAGTATCCTAAAATCCCCCGCCCACTCGAAAAGAAGATCGGCTACATTCGATTCGCCGCCAAACTACCTGATGCCGCGCCATGGCAGGAAAGGCTGATCGAAATGGCGGACGGAATCGCTGGGCTTAGACATCTCCGCCATACCATCACCCATGGTGTCGCGCTCGCGGCCCTATCCGCCGACAAAGCCAAAGTCACACAAATGCGATACACGAAGCTGGCACATTACACCGAGGACTACGAAATTTCTGCGGATGACCTCGACGCCTTTGCGCGAGCGATTGCTGACGTCTTAGCTCCTCAGACGAATCTCATCATCGATCTGATTCAGGATTTTAAGCGAAAGAACGCGGACAAGCCGATCGGCAAGAGACTGAGCACTCTCCTCGGATGATTCCCACCTCCAGTTACCCTCGCAGCTAACCCACCAGAGGCTGAGTGACTTATCGGCTAGTACCGGCCTGTCCGAAAATCCCTGTCCTACACGCCCAAAGTATGTTCCATATAGGTTCATGACCTATCACGCAGACAAACCAACTACGCTCGCCCCACCCTTCACCCCCGTCCCGCTCCGTCCCCGCTGGGACGGCTGGACGCCCGCCCGGCAGATCGCCTTCATCGAGGCGCTGGCCGATACCGCCTGCGTCTTGGAGGCATGCCGGATCGCCGGCATGTCGACGGTGTCGGCCTATGCGCTCAGGCGGCACGCGGACGCGGAAGATTTCCGCGCGGCGTGGGATGCGGCGCTCGACATGGGCGTCCATCGGCTCGAGCAGGCGGCGCTCGGCCGCGCGCTGAACGGCGTTCCCCGCCCGGTCTTCTACAAGGGCGAGCAGGTCGGCGAGTGGCGCGAATATGACGAGCGGCTGACCATGTTCCTGCTGCGCTACCGCCGGCCGCATCGGTTCGGCGCGTCGCTCGATCGCCTCCTCACCCCCAAATGCCCCCTTCGATCCCGAGAATGAGTACGACGATGCCGCCGCCCGGCTCGACTGGCATTGCGACGAGATCGCCGAGAGCGATCCGGACCGGGAACCGGTCAAATCTCCTCCCGCGTTGGAGGCATGAACTTCGTGAACTTCGGGCACCTGGATACCCGTCACGACGCGGCCGCATCCGGCCGCTCGGGTGAAAAGTTCACTGGCCCGCTGACTCTTGGAGCAACTGCTGGAATTCAGGGCGCCAGGCGCGACTCACATTTTTCCAGGGGTGACAAAAATCATGGCAAGCGACGCGGGCAAGATATTGAAGCGCATCGAGGAGGAGGAGATCGACTGGATCGACCTTCGCTTCACCGATCCCAAGGGCAAGTGGCAGCATCTGACGATGGCCAGCGGCGCGATCGACGAGGACATGCTGACCGACGGCTTCATGTTCGACGGCTCGTCGATCTCCGGCTGGAAGGCGATCAACGAAAGCGACATGATCCTGAAGCCCGACCTCGGTGCGGCCTATATCGATCCGTTCAGCGCCACCCCGATGCTGATCCTGGTGTGCAACATCGTCGAGCCGTCGACCGGCGAGCTCTACGGCCGCGACCCGCGCTCGACCGCAACCCGCGCCGAGGCCTATTTGAAGGCGACCGGCCTCGGCGACACCGCCTTCGTCGGCCCCGAAGCCGAGTTTTTCATGTTCGACGACGTCCGCTTCGAGGACAGCTATGCCGCCTCCTTCTACCGCATCGACGACATCGAGCTGCCGAGCAATTCGGGCCGCGACTATCACGGCGGCAACCTTGCCCACCGGCCGCGCGCCAAGGGCGGCTATTTCCCGGTCGCGCCGGTCGACAGCGCCGTCGACATTCGCGGCGAGATGATCGCCACCATGCTGGAAATGGGCCTGCCGTGCGACAAGCATCACCATGAAGTGGCGCCGGCGCAGCACGAGCTCGGCCTGACCTACGGCGGCCTGGTCGAAACCGCCGACCGCATGCAGGTCTATAAATATGTCGTCCACATGGTCGCCCATGCCTATGGCAAGACCGCGACCTTCATGCCCAAGCCGATCGCCAGCGACAATGGTTCGGGGATGCACGTTCATTTTTCGATCTGGAAGGGCGGCAAGCCTTTGTTCGCCGGCGACGGCTATGCCGGCTTGTCGGAAATGGCGCTCTATTTCATCGGCGGGGTGATCAAGCACGCGCGGGCCCTGAACGCGTTCACCAACCCGACCACCAACAGCTACAAACGGCTGGTGCCGGGGTTCGAGGCGCCGGTGCTGCTGGCCTATTCCAGCCGCAACCGCTCCGCCTCGTGCCGCATCCCCTATGGCGCCGGCGAGAAGTCGAAGCGGGTCGAGTTCCGCTTCCCCGACGCGCTCGCCAACCCCTATCTCGCTTACTCGGCGATCCTGATGGCCGGGCTCGACGGAATCCAGAACCGGATCCATCCCGGCGATCCGATGGACAAGAATCTCTACGACCTGCCGCCGCAGGAGCTGGTCGACGTTCCGACCGTCTGCGGGTCGTTGCGCGAGGCGCTGGTGGCGCTGCACAACGACCGCGCCTTCCTGACCCAAGGCGACGTGTTCAGCGACGATCAGATCGACGCCTACATGGAGCTGAAGTGGGAGGAGGTGCTGCGCTGGGAGACGACGCCGAGCCCGGTCGAGTTCGACATGTATTACTCCAGCTGAGAAAAAAGACCCGATTTGGACACCTTTAAGTAACCATCGCCATTGCATTATCGGCAAATGGTTCAAGAGCCACCGCCCGGAAACAGTTTCCGCTCCCAGTTGCGCGCAGTCGGCAGCGGCGCTCCCTCGATCCTCGCCGACAAGCAGGCGCGTCGCGACCGCGAAGCCGAAGGGCTGGCCGGCCTGGTGCCACGCCAGGAATCGCGCCGCAGCAACCAGCGCGGCGGCGACCGCCAGCGGCTGCAGGAACATCAAGCGATGGTCCGCAAGGGCCGCGCCAGCCGCAAGGTGACGGTGATCAACCTGTCGGCCGGCGGGGCGATGATCGAAGGCAGGCTCGACGCAAGGCTGTGGGACACGCTGACCCTGGTGCTCGGCGAGCATGGCGAGGTCGAGTGCGCGGTCCGCTGGATCCGCGGCAAGCGCTACGGGCTGGAATTCGCCCATGAGACCCGGGTCGAATGCGATGCCGCGACGCTCGAAAAATTGATCGCGGAGTCGATCCGCAACAATTTCCCCGACTCGGCCCCGCCCACCGTTCGTCTTGCCGCCGCCGCCCCGGATCAGCCCGAGGATACCGCCGAGGAAACCGCCGGTCGGCGCGAGACAAAGCGCCATCCGATGATCTGGATGGGCAAGCTGCATTGCGCCGGCAACAGCGTCTCGGCGCGGCTGCGCAACATTTCCAGCGGCGGCGCGCTGATCGAAAGCGCCGCCAGGCTCGAGCCCGGCAGCGCGGTCACGCTAGACCTCGGCGATGCCGGCGAGATTGCGGCAACGATCGGCTGGACGCGCGGCGAACAGACCGGCCTCGCCTTCAACGACAGCTTCGATCTTTCCCGGCTCGCGGCCGCGAAGCCGGACATTGCGCCGTGCGAATGGGCGCAGCCCGACTATCTGCGCAACGACAGCGCCGAAAGCTCGCCCTGGGCGGAGCGGTGGGGCCGCCTAACGGTTGACGAACTAAGCCAGAATCGCCGGCAAACCGGCTAATAATCCTTGCTGACGCGGACATTGGCGCTGACCCGGCCGATCGTCGAGATCGACGATAGCAGCGACAGCCAGCGGGTGATCTGGAACTCGGCCCTGGTCGCCGAATAGCCCTGCCCGTCGGAGATCACTTCGA
>CAYUWJ010000075.1:0-32227 GCA_964448315.1 uncultured Sphingomonas sp.
TAGATCGGTGATGATCATGTCGACGACATTCTTGCCGGTCAGCGGCAGCGTACAGGCCGGGATGAACTTGGGCTCGCCGTTCTTGGACGTGTGCTCCATGACGACGATGATCTTCTTGACCCCGGCGACCAGGTCCATCGCCCCGCCCATGCCCTTGATCATCTTGCCGGGGATCATCCAGTTGGCGATGTCGCCATTCTCGGCCACTTCCATCGCGCCGAGCACGGCGAGGTCGATATGGCCGCCGCGGATCATCGCGAAGCTGTCGGCCGACGAGAAATAGGCGGTCTGGGCAAGTTCGCTGACGGTCTGCTTGCCGGCGTTGATCAAATCGGCGTCGACCTCGTCGTCATAAGGGAACGGCCCGATTCCGAGCATCCCGTTTTCCGACTGCAGCGTGACCGTGATCCCGGCCGGAATATTGTTGGCGACCAATGTCGGAATGCCGATGCCGAGGTTGACATAATAGCCGTCGCGAAGCTCCTTCGCGGCGCGCGCCGCCATCTCGTCGCGGGACCAGGCCATGGCTTACCTTTCAGGATTCATGTCGGATGGCAGCGGGAATTCCGATGTTTCCGGCTGCCATAATATGGAGGCGATCAGCCAGCGGCCGTTGATTCGCACCAGCTGGAAACTGTTGATTCCGCGCACTTGAATCGCGCCGGAGGCGCTGCCGCCATCATAGGACGACCAGGCGTGGGCGAGATTGCCGTAGACTTCCACGCGGCGCGCCAGCTCGCGCTCGGTGAAGCCTTCCCGTTCGAACACGGGGCCACTGCGGGCGATAAATTGGTCAAGCGTTCCACCCTGCAGACCATTCGCGCTCAGGCTTCGCAGCAGCGCATCGGGAGCGAACATCGAGCGCATTCGGTCGAAGTCGCGCTTTTGCCCGGCTGGCCCTGAAATCACTGCGTAAACTTCGGTGATCGCTCGGTCGATCGCGGCGAGGTCCGCGGCGCTGGCGGTTGTCGTTGCCGGGCGCACCGAACTGCTGGTCATGCAGCCGGCGAGCGCCAGGCTCGCCGCAATCAGCATCGCTCCGCGCATCATGCGGCCTTCCTCTCGCGTACCGTGCGGAACTCGATCTTCTTGTCGTAGGGCGCGCCTAGAATCATCCGCTTCACATAGATCGACGGCAGATGAATGCAGTCGGGATCGAGGCTGCCGACGGCGACGATCTCCTCGACTTCGGCGACGCAGATCTTGCCGCAGGTCGCCGCCGGCTGGTTGAAGTTACGCGCGGTCTTGCGGAACATCAGGTTGCCGGTTTCGTCGGCCTTCCAGCCCTTGATGATGGCGAGGTCGGCGCGGATGCCGCGCTCGAGTATATACTCCTCGCCGTCGAAACTTTTGACCTCTTTGCCTTCCGCGACCTGGGTCCCGACCCCGGTCTTGGTATAGAAGCCCGGGATGCCGGCGCCGCCGGCGCGCATCCGCTCGGCGAGCGTGCCCTGCGGGCAGAATTCGACTTCCAGCTCACCCGCCAGAAATTGCCGCTCGAACTCCTTATTCTCGCCGACATAGGACGAGATCATCTTGGCGACCTGCCGCGTGCGCAGAAGCTTGCCCAGGCCTTCATTGTCGATCCCGGCATTGTTCGAGGCGATGGTGAGGTCCTTGACGCCGGATGCGACGATCGCGTCGATCAGCCGCTCGGGGATGCCGCACAGGCCGAAGCCGCCGGCGGCGATGGTCATGCCGTCGAACAGCAACCCGTCGAGCGCGGCCTCGGCACTATCGTGGATTTTCTGAGCCATATTTTCTCCTCGTCATCGCGAGGAGCGTAGCGACGCGGCGATCCAAAAGGCTGGATTGCTTCGCTACGCTCGCAATGACGCGTCTAAGAACGCAGCTTCGCCAGCACGCCCTGCAGCTGCATCGCGTTCGACATGTCGCCTTCGACCTTGAGCTTGCCGGTCATGAAGGCGGTCATCCCGTCGAGCTCGCCGGCCGCCATTTTCTGCCAGTCTTCCCAGGCAACCTTGATGGTCGTGTCGGCCGCGCCGTCTTCCTCGGTCACTTGCTCCGCCTGGCCGTCGAGAAGGATCACGCCCTCGTCGCCGAAATCCAGCTTGACCCGCTTGCCCGGCACCCAGGCGCCGGCTTCCTGCATCTTGGCTGCGGTCTCCGATTTGCTCATGTGTTGGCTCTCCTTTTCGGGTTTCCGACTAGCGGGGCGTTGAAGCGCGTTCAAGGCAGGCGTAGAGGCTCGGCCATGGGATATGAAACAGACCTTCAACTTTTCATCGATGGAAGCTGGCGCGCCGGCGAAGGCCGCGACAGCTTTCAGGTCGTTAACCCGGCCACCGCGCAAACCATCGCCGAGCTGCCGCTGGCGACCGAGGCCGACCTCGACGAAGCGCTCGCCGCCGCCAGGCGCGCCTGGCCCGAATGGCGGGCGACCGAAGTCGACAAGCGCGGGGCGATCCTGCGCAAGGCGGCGAAGCTGCTGCGCGAGCGCGCCGACGCTATCGCTCAAACCCTGACTCAGGAGCAGGGCAAGCCGATCGCCGAGGCCAAGGGCGAGGTTTTCGGCGCGGCGCAACTGTTCGACTGGTACGCCGAGGAAGCCAAGCGCGACTATGGCCGCGTGCTGGTTCGCCCGCCCGGCCAGCTATCGCGGGTGATGCGCGAACCGGTCGGACCGGTCGCCACCTTCACGCCGTGGAATTTCCCGATCTATCTGCTCGCCAAGAAGGTTTCGGCGGCGCTGGCGGCGGGCTGCTCGGTGATTTCCAAGCCGCCCGAGGAGACTCCGGGCAACACGCTGGCAATCGCCCGCGCGCTCGACGACGCCGGCCTGCCCAAGGGCGTGTTCCAGCTGGTCCATGGCGTCCCCGACATGGTCAGCACGCGGCTGATCGCCAGCGATGTGATCCGCAAGGTCAGCTTCACCGGATCGATTCCGGTCGGCAAGCATCTGATGAAATTATGCGCCGACAGCATGACAAGGGTGACGTTGGAATTGGGCGGCCATGCGCCGGTCTTGATCTTCGACGATTGCGACCTTGAAAAGACGCTCGACATGGTCGTTCCGCAAAAATTCCGCAACGCCGGCCAGGTCTGCGTGTCGCCGACGCGATTCTATGTTCAGGAATCGATCTACGACGCTTTCATCAAGGGATTCGCCGAGCGTACGCAGAAGGTGAAGGTCGGCGACGGGCTGGAGGCCGAGACGCGGATGGGGCCACTCGCCAACCAGCGCCGGCTCCCGGCGGTGTCGAAGCTGGTCGAGGATGCCAAGGCCAAGGGCGCGCGGGTGATGGCCGGCGGCGAGCCTGGCGACAGCGGCTATTTCTACCAGCCGACCCTGCTCGCCGACGTGCCGCTTGAGGCCGACATCATGAACCAGGAGCCGTTCGGCCCGGTCGCGGTCTCGCGCAGCTTCAAGGATTTCGACGAAGCGATCAGCCAGGCCAACCGCCTGCCCTACGGCCTCGCCGCCTTCGCCTTCACCGAAAACGGCCGCCGCGCCAACCTGCTCGGCGACGCGATCGAAGCCGGGATGGTCGGCATCAACAGCTTCGCCATCTCGGTCGCCGACGCTCCGTTCGGCGGAGTGAAGGAGAGCGGCTTTGGATCGGAAGGCGGCAAAGAAGGACTGGAGAGCTACCAGGTGGTCAAGGCGATTCACCAGGCGTGAGCTGGTTTACGACCATTCGCTCTTTCGTACTTTTTGCCGCCTCACTCCCCTTGCTCTCCTGCGAACGTCCGCTAACGGCTGCTGCCAATGTCTGTTTCAACTCTTCGAGAGAGATCGGCGCGGAAACTCTCTCCTTTATTCACCGCTCTTTTGAGAAAGCGGGGTGGCGATTCAGCACCTTTCACCCAGAGACCGATGCCAGTGTGTTCATGACCAAAGCAGACGCGGATGGAACATGGATCCAGCTAGGGAATAATGGCGATCCAAGCATGGTAGCTGGCACGATCTATTCGTTTGATCCGGACAAGAGCCAAGCTATCGCGAAGGTCAAGAAAGTCCGGGAATGGTTCAGACAGCTAGACCCACCAGCCCCGGAATCTGGACTGCGGTCATCGACCTGCGGTCCCAATCGCGTACCGCTTGGCTGGGTTGAGTGGGGTCGCACATAAACTATCCCACGCTTCATGCCGGCGCCGTCCTCTCCGTCGCGCTCATTGCTTCGCTTGCCGGCAATCTGTTTCTCTATCTCAGCTGGTCGAACGAATCCTCTCAGGTGCCATACTGGAATCAGCACCAGCCTCTGATTGACGAAGCGATCCAGTTATTCGCTTCGGAACAGCCGACGCGGACAAAGCCGGCCACGGCAATGCGCAACCGCTTTCCAATCACGACCATGGTTCCAGATTCACAACATGATGGCGGCTATCTCATCTGCGTGACGTTGAAGCTTCGTCGCGGGTGGATCGGCACCACGCCGATCTATTGTTTCGATGACGAGGGAACACTCAGAAGCAAGAGTCGAGTCTAGACATTCCTCCTTTGCCGACGCCTGCTTTCTCCATTGCAGCTAGGCAGACTATCGCCGCGTCCACCCCTTTTGCGCCATGCATTGCGCGAGCGCGGCCTCGCGCTGCGCCTCCACGGCAATGGCGGCTACCTCGCCTTGACACTCGGCCAGCGCAGAATCGAACGGCTGGGCGCCCGAGCCGGTCCAGCCGGGCTGGTGGGTGGCACAGGCGGACAAAGCCAACACCGAAACCAAGATGATCATTCGCTGACGCATGGCATTTCCTCCCTCGGGGCATTTCGCTGATGCGTGCGAAGCGCTAGAGGGCGGCTATGCCCTCTGCAACCCTCCGCACCGGCGGCCGCATCCTCGTCGACCAGCTTCGCATCCAGGGCTGCGACCGCATCTTCACCGTGCCGGGCGAAAGCTTCCTCGCGGTGCTCGACGCGCTGCACGACACTCCCGCGATCGATCTTGTCGTCTGCCGGCAGGAGGGTGGGGTCGCCTACATGGCCGACGCCGACGGCAAGATGACCGGGCGGCCGGGTATCGCCTTCGTCACCCGCGGCCCGGGCGCGACCAACGCCAGCGGCGGGGTCCATGTCGCATTCCAGGATTCGACTCCGATGATCCTGTTCGTCGGCGACGTCGCCCGCGGCGATCGCGACCGCGAGGGCTTCCAGGAAATCGATTTCCCCGCCTTCTTCGCGCCGATCGCCAAATGGGCGGCGCGGATCGACGATGCCCGGCGAATCCCCGAATATGTCGCCCGCGCCTGGCGCGTCGCTACCGCCGGCCGGCCCGGCCCGGTGGTGCTCGCGCTGCCCGAGGACATGCTGTGCGACGAGGTCGAGGTGCTCGACCGCTCGCCCGTGCCGCCGCTCGCCGAGGAGCCAGACGCGGGCGCGGTGCAGGCGCTGTTCGAGCTGTTGAAGGAGGCCTGCGCGCCGGTCGCCATTGTCGGCGGCGCCGACTGGAGCCCCCGCGCCGCGCATCATTTCGCCAATTTCGCCTACCGTCACGGAATCCCCGTCGCCGCTGCCTTCCGCCGCCAGGACGCGATTCCCAATAGCTGTCAGGTCTATGCCGGCAACCTCGGCTACGGCCCCAACCCGAAGCTTCGGCAGCGCATCCGCGACGCCGACTTGGTCCTCGCCGTCGGCGCCCGGCTCGGTGAGGCGACCACCGACGGCTATGCGCTGATCACGCCCGACCATCCCGGCCAGACCCTGGTCCACGTCTACCCCGATCCCAATGAGCTGGGCCGCGTCTATCACGCCGATTTGCCGATCTGCGCCGATATGGGCGAGTTTGCCGAGATGGTCGACGAATGGAGCGACCCGGAGCTGGTCCGGTTCGGCGCCGGCGAGGAGGCCCATGCCGAATGGCTGGAGTGGAGCGAGCCCGAGCCGCGCGAAGACATGGCGCTGGACCTCGGCCCCTGCGTCAAGGCGATGCGCGACACGCTCCCCGCCGACACCATATTGTGCAACGGCGCCGGCAATTTTTCCGGCTGGTGGCACCGCTACTGGAGCTACGGCGCGATGCCGACCCAGCTCGCTCCGACCAGCGGGACGATGGGCTATGGGTTGCCGGCGGCGGTCGCGGCGGCGCTGCGCTTCAAGGACCGCACGGTGGTCTGCGTCGCCGGCGACGGCGATTTCCTGATGAATGGGCAGGAGCTGGCGACCGCGGCGAAATATAGCGCCGACCTGCTGGTCGTGCTGATCGACAATGGCAGCTACGGCACCATCCGCATGCACCAGGAGCGCGATTATCCCAAGCGGGTGTCCGGCACCGACCTCCACAACCCCGACTTTGCGGCGCTCGCCCGGGCCTATGGCGGCTGGGCCGAGACGGTCGAGACGACCAAGGAATTTGCGCCGGCGCTCGGCAAGGCGATGAAGAAAAAGGGCATCCGCCTGCTGCACCTCAAGACCGACGTCGAGCAGATCAGCAATCAGACGACGATTTCCCGGATTCGCGAGAAGGCCAGCTCATAGGCAAGGCTTTGACGGCACCATTTCGATTGCCGGGCGTCTTTTCCGGATGAGCTTTCCGCTGCTTCAAATTTTGCGCGATTTCCGGGCAAGCTACTGGTTTTTGCCGTCGGTCATGGTCGTGCTCGCGATCCTCCTGGGAGCGGGGATGGTCTGGCTCGACACCGGGCCCGCGTCGGGCCTGATCGAGGCAATTGGCTGGTACCAGCAGTCGAAACCGGAAGGCGCGCGCGAGGTGCTTTCGGCGATCGCCGGATCGATGATCACCGTCGCCGGCGTCGTTTTTTCGATCACCATCGTCGCCATCTCCTTCGCTGCCAACCAGTACGGCCCGCGGGTTCTGACCAATTTCATGAGCGACCGCGGCAACCAGGTGACGCTGGGCACTTTCATCGCCACCTTCGTCTATGCGATCGTCGTACTGCGGACGATCCAGGGCGGCGACAGCGAGTTCGTTCCGCAGCTCGCGATAATGGTCGCGATGCTGCTCGCCCTCTGCTCGATCATCGTCCTCATCTACTTCATCCACCATGTGCCCGAGAGCATCCACATCAACACCATTACCGCTCAGGTTGGGCGGCTGCTGATCTCTTCGATCGAGAAACAGTTTCCGGCGTGTCTCGGCGACCCTCCGGATCAGTCCGACGAGCAGCGCAAGACATTCGAGCGTAAGGCCGAACTGGCCTTCGGCGACGACGGGGGCGTGTCCATAGAATGCAAAAAGGACGGCTATCTGCAGGCGCTCGACGACGAGCAGCTGATCGCGACCGCCTGCGAGCACGACTTGCTCATCCGGCTGGAGCGGATGCCGGGGCAATTCCTCTTCCGTGGCCGCTCGCTCGCCCGTGCCACGCCGGCGAGCCGAGTCACGGACGAGGTCGCGGGCGAACTTCGCGGAAGCTGGAGCGTCGGTTCGAGCCGTACGCCCGACCAGGATCTGCTGTTCCTGATCGACGAGCTGGTCGAGATCGCCGCCCGCGCCCTGTCGACGGGCGTCAACGATCCCTACACGGCGATGACCTGCACCGACTGGCTGACCGCCGCAGCCGCCGAGATGGCCCGCCGCCAGCCCCCTTCACACTACCGTCTCGACAAGAAGGGAGTGCTGCGCGTTATCTCTCCGGCCGGCGATTTCGAGCTCCATCTCGATCGTGGGTTCGGACGGCTGCGTCCCTATGCGGCAGCCGACGTCAACGCCGGTTCGCACTTCCTGTGTTGCCTTGCTTCGCTGGCCGGGCAATGCCGCTCGACCGAGCAGATCGATGTGCTTGCCGCCGAGGCCGAGGCGCTGTTGAGCATGGCCAGACGCGGACTGGGCGGACCGTCGCTGGATAGAATCGAGGAACAGATGAATGCGACCCGCGCGGCCCTTGCCGACCGCCGGATCCGGCTCTCCCGCGACGTTTCGGCCGATGGTTCATCGCTCCCCCGATGACGAACTGATCAGCAATCAGACGACGATTTCAGGATTCGCGAAAAAGGCTGAGATACGGCGGCTGAGGGCCTCACCGATCGCTCGAACAATCCCTGGTTGAGGAGGAATGCTGGGCTGCCGAGCTCCACGAACGTTCGGCGCGCCTCGGCGCTATCCGCACGGTGATCGATCAGGGTTGCCCCTTGCCGTTCGCTCCGCACCACCAAATCGTCGATATTGCGGAAGCTTTTGGCTATAAAATGGCGATGGTCGAGGACGAGGTTCTCCTTTCAAACGAATAACCGTAACTTACGGATTTTAAAGTTGAAATGCTTTAGGAGACGAGTCCGTTACGGAGCGACCACGCTGTTCGTTACCCTGTCAGTATCAGCGCCGCGGCGCCGAGCGCCAGCGCCGCGGCGAGGACCCTGCTGGCGTGCCAGCCGGGCGGCGCGAGCTTCTCGATGAAGCCGATGGCGGCGATCGCCGCAACCCAGGCGAGGTTCATCACGCCGCCGACGAACAGCAGCAGCATCAGCGTCCAGCAGCAGCCGAGGCAGTAGAGGCCGTGCACCAGCCCGAGCCGCACGGCGCCCGCCGTCCCCGGCCGCCAATAGCGCATGACGAACCCGATCGGCGAGCGGCACTGGTCGAGGCACGCCGCCTTGGCCGAGCTCAGCTGATAGAGCGCCGCGCCGGCCAGCAGCGCCGCGACCAGCGCTTGGTCGCCGAGCGCGAGGCTTGCGGCGGACAATAGCCCGACATCGATCAGCAGCGCCTGGCCGGCCGCGGCAAGCACCGAAAAACCGGCCCAGACCGCCAGGTACATCAGCCCGAAGACCAATGTGTGCCACAGCCTCTTTCGCGGCGAGTCGGCGCGGTCGATCCGGGCGTGGAGCAGGATCATCGGCGCCGCCGAGGGCAGCATCATCGCCACCATCATCAGCGCCCACATGACGAATGCCGGCAGCAGATAGGAGGCCGACCAGGGGTCGAGCGCCATGCCCGACATTCCGGCCATGTTCTGCCCGTCCATCGCCGCGCCCGACGTCAGCAGCCACAGCCAGGCGAGCAGCGCCGCCGCGGCGAGCGCGGCGCCGACGATCAGCGCATTTCTGGAAAGCAGCCGCTCGATCGAGACCAGGGTTCGGGCGGACGCCACTCCCGCGCTAGTGGACGACACCGCTCTCGGTCATGTGCAGCGTCGCGAACTGCGCGTGGCTGTCGGCCAACTCGATGCTGAGCGCGCCCTGGGTGGTCGCCCAGCCGCGCCCGACCTCGCAAGTATCATATTCGAAGCCGTCCGGAAGATTGATTCGCGCGCGATGCTCCTCGCCGCTCACTGGGTTCTTGATCGGCTCGCCGCGTGCATCGATGACCCCCGGCACATCGAGACGCGCCGAGCGGCCGTCGATGTCGAGTTCGAAATTGATCGGCGCGAACACCGGATCGTGGACCTTCTCGTAAGTGGTCGAGAAGACCTGCAGGAAGGATGCTCCGGGGAGCGTGTCGAGCCCGCTCATGATGCGCAGCAGCGCCTCGCGCTGGGCGTCGTCGGCGCGCTCGTCGACAATCGGCACCACTTGCCCGCCACCCTCGTGGATCGCCCCCGGCCAGGACACGACCAAGGCGATCCTGAGGCCGTCGAGCGAGGTTTCGCCATGATGCCCCTCCTCGATGTCGATTGCCCCGATCGCACAGCAATTGCCGTTGGTCGGCAGCGCGTTGAACTGGCACGGGCAGCCGTAAGCGCAGTTGCAGTGGATGAACTCGCGTCCCTTGATGGTCCACTTGGTGTCGGTCAAATAAGCCTCCTTCTGTCGCCGCTCTTGCGGCGCGTCTCGGCAAAATGGGCGAGAGCCTCGATACCACGAAAGCGGCCGGAAGTTGAGGCGAGCGGTTTCAATCGTCCTTCCAACCGTCCTCGCCGATCAGCGGCACGAAGCGCACCGCGCCGAGATCCTCCTGGCTAATCGTCCCGTCGGGCAGCCTGGTCGCCTTGACCAGCTGTTGCACACGGCCGGGGTCGCCGACCGGCATCACCAGCCGCCCGCCCGGGGCCAGCTGCTCCAGCAGCCGCCTGGGCAGGTGGCTGCCGCTGGCCGCCGCCAGGATCGCGTCGAACGGCGCCTCCCCCGGGCAGCCGCGGGTGCCGTCGCCTTCGACAATGCGGACGTTGGCAAGGCCGAGCCGCTCGATCCGCTCGGCGGCGATGCGGGCAAGTTCGGAATGCCGTTCGATCGCCACCACCTTGCCGGCGATGCGGCCGATCACCGCCGCCGCATAGCCCGACCCCGCGCCGATTTCGAGCACGCGCTCGCCCGCCTTGATTCCGGCTGCCGAGATCATCAGCGCGACGACATAGGGCTGCGAAATGGTCTGCCCTGATCCGATCGGCAACGGATGGTCGTCATAGGCGAGATGGGTGTATTCGCCCCCCACGAATTGCTCGCGCGGGACGGCGCGAAAGGCGTCGAGAATCGCCTCGTCGTCGATGCCGCGCGCGGCGATCTGGCGACGCACCATGCGTTCGCGCAGTTCGGTGAAATCGAGGAGTGCCACGACCACCGCTCAACGCAGCAGCGGCCGCGGCGTTGCTCAGATCAATCCGGCAAGCGGGCTCGACGGGTCGGCGTAGCGCCTTTTGCCCATCCGGCCGGCGAGATAGGCGAGCCGCCCGGCCTCGACCGCTGCCTTCATCGCCCGCGCCATCATCACCGGATTCTTCGCTTCGGCGATCGCGGTGTTCATCAGCACGCCGTCGCAACCCAGCTCCATCGCCTCGGCGGCGTCGCTCGCCGTCCCGACCCCGGCATCGACCAGTACCGGCACACCGGCACCCTCGACGATCAGCCGGATGGTGACCTTGTTCTGGATTCCAAGGCCCGAGCCGATCGGCGCTCCGAGCGGCATGATCGCGACCGCGCCCGCCTCCTCGAGCTGCTTGGCGGCGATCGGATCGTCGACGCAATAGACCATCGGCTCGAACCCTTCCTTGACCAGGGTTTCGGTCGCCCGGAGAGTCTCGCGCATGTCCGGATAGAGCGTCCTCGCCTCGCCCAGCACCTCGAGCTTGACCAAAGTCCAGCCGCCCGCCTCGCGCGCCAGCCGAAGCGTCCGGATCGCCTCCTCGCCGGTGAAGCAGCCGGCGGTGTTCGGCAGATAGACGATTTTCTTCGGGTCGATGAAATCGGTCAGCATCGGCTCATTGGGGTTTGAGACATTGACCCGGCGGACGGCGACGGTGACGATCTCGGCGCCCGACGCCTCGACGGCAGCCGCATTTTCCTCGAGGCTCTGATACTTGCCGGTGCCGACGATCAGCCGCGAGGTAAAGGTCCGGCCGGCGACCGTCCAGCTGTCCGGTTCCACTTGTCGGTGCGCGTTCACTGCTCAACCCCCGCCGACGAAGCGGACGATTTCATATTCGTCGCCCTGGCTGACGGTAACCGCGCTTATCGTCGCGCGCGGCATCACTGCGCGATTGCGCTCGACCGCGACTCGGGCGGGGTCGAGGCCGAGCCTGGTCAGCAGTTCGGCGACGCTGAGCCCGCCGGGCACCTGATGCTGCTCGCCGTTGACTTGGATCATGAAGGTCTTGTCGTCGGTCATGGACTGGCCGCAGATAGGTGCGGCCGCGGCCGAGCGCAAATCGACCGGGTCGCGCGGATGATCGAACGGGGTTGCCGGGCGTTTACGCCGGCGACAGTCGAGCCGGCTGAGCAGCCGCCGGCACTGGACGCGGCGGCGCGCCTCTGCAAGGACCGCCGTCACACCGCACGGGCCGGGATTGAACAGGGGACAAGTGGCAATGGCCGAAGCCGCGAAAGCGAACAGCAAGGATCGCGCGATGCGCGTCGACACGGCACTGGTTCAGGAGCTTGCCGAGCTTCTCACCGCCAATAGCCTGACCGAGATCGAGGTCGAAGAGGGCGACCGCAAGATCCGTGTCTGCCGCGACCCGGCGCCGATATTCGGCGCAGCTCCGGCCCAGGCCGCGAATCCATCGAGCACCGCGCCACCACCCGCCGCCGCGGTGCCGGCCGACGAGACCGCCGAAGGCCCGCCCGGAAAAGCCGTGAAGTCGCCGATGGTCGGCACCGCTTTCCTGTCGGCCGAGCCGAGCGCCGAGCCGTTTGTCGCGGTCGGCGACAAGGTCAAGGCGGGCGACACGCTGCTGATCGTCGAGGCGATGAAGGTAATGAACCCGATTCTGGCGCCCGATGGCGGAGTCGTGAAGAAGATCCTGGTCAGCGATGGGCAGCCGGTGGAGTTCGATCAGCCGCTCGTGGTGCTCGGCTAGCCATGCCGGTCAACAAGCTGCTGATCGCCAACCGGGGCGAGATCGCCCTGCGCATCCATCGCGCCTGCCACGAAATGGGAATCAAGACTGTGGCGGTGCACTCGACCGCCGACGCCGACGCGATGCACGTCCGGCTGGCTGACGAGACGGTGTGCATCGGCCCGCCGCCGGCAACCGAATCCTACCTCAACATCCCCAACATCATCTCGGCGGCCGAGGTCGTCCATGCCGACGCCATCCACCCCGGCTACGGCTTCCTGTCGGAAAACGCGCGCTTCGCCGAGATCGTCGAGCTGCACAATATCGTCTGGGTCGGGCCCAAGCCCGAGCATATCCGGATCATGGGCGACAAGATCGAGGCCAAGCGCACCGCGGGGCGTCTCGGGCTGCCGTTGGTCCCGGGCTCCGACGGGCCGATCGAAACCATCGCCGAGGCGAAGAAGGTGGCGAAGAAACTGGGCTATCCGGTGCTGATCAAGGCAGCATCGGGCGGCGGCGGGCGGGGCATGAAGGTGGTGCCGGCCGAAGAGCAGCTCGAAAGCCTGATAAGCCAGGCCGCGGCAGAGGCCCGCAAGGCGTTCGGCGACGACACCGTCTATATGGAAAAATATCTTGCCAATCCCCGCCACATCGAATTCCAGGTGTTCGGCGACGGCCAGGGACAAGCGGTCCATTTCGGCGAGCGCGACTGCAGCTTGCAGCGCCGCCACCAGAAAGTGCTCGAGGAAGCGCCCTCGCCGGCGCTTTCGCCCGAGCAGCGCGAGCGCATGGGCGAGACGGTGCGCAAGGCGATGGCCGAAATGTCCTATCGCGGCGCCGGCACCATCGAATTCCTCTACGAGGACGGCGAATTCTACTTCATCGAGATGAACACGAGGCTGCAGGTCGAGCATCCGGTGACCGAAATGATCAGCGGCATCGACCTGGTGCGAGAGCAGATCCGGGTCGCGTCCGGCGAAGGACTGTCCTGCCGTCAGGACGAAATCCAGCTGCACGGCCATGCGATAGAGTGCCGGATCAACGCCGAGGACCCGGTAACCTTCGCGCCCTCGCCGGGCCTGGTGACCAACTATGTCGCTCCGGGCGGAATGCATGTGCGGGTCGATAGCGGCCTCTACGCCGGCTATCGGGTCCCGCCCTATTACGACAGCATGATCGCCAAGCTGATCGTTTACGGGACGACTCGCGAGCGCTGCATCATGCGGCTTCGCCGGGCCCTCGAGGAATTCATCGTCGAGGGGATGAAGACCACCATTCCGCTACATCAGGACATCGTCCGCAACGAGCAGTTCCAGAGCGGCGACTATACGATCAAATGGCTCGAGCAGTGGCTCGAGGACAATCACGAAAAGCCCGAATAGTCATCGGAAAACTTCTTTGACTATGCGCGTTCAAGGTGCGCAGGATAGTCGAAGTGCCGCATTACAAAGGACATTCCGACCCAGGGCAGCGCGCCAAGGCGATCGCCGGCGTGGTCACGGTGCATGCCGCGCTGGCCACCGTCTTGATCTCGGGCTTCGACGTTCGCACCGTCGGCCAAGTGGTCGATCGCCTGCGGACTTTCGACATTAGCGCGGACGCGCCGCCTCCCCCGCTCGATCCTCCGGCAAAAGCCGATGAAAGCAGCGCGCCCGAGGACGAAGCGGCGCCGGCCAACATCCGGTCCCAGCCGACACCGGTCGTCGCTCCCGATCCGGAGATATTCCTTCCCGTTCCTCTGCCGTTGAACACATCGCGAGTCCGCGGCCCCGAAGGAATGGATCGAACCGCCGGCGCCGCCGCGGTTCCTGGGTCGGGCACCGGTGCCGGCGGCCAGGGAAACGGCTTCGGCGGTGGCGGCCAGGGCGGAAGCGGCGCCGGCAATGGCGACGGGTTCACGCCCGCTCAGCGGATTAGCAAAATCCCCGACCGGGAATACCGGCGCTTTGTCGCCGCGAGCGGGATGCGCCGGGGTAGGGTTGGAATCACGGTCAAGGTCAACACTGACGGGCGGCCCACCAATTGCCGCGTCGTCCGATCGAGTGGCAACCGCAGCGTCGACGCACTTATGTGCGAGCTGACGGTGAGCCACGTCCGCTTCAGGCCGGCGCGCGACCCGCAGGGACGCCCGGTCGCTCAGGACATCAGCTGGTATCCGGACTGGGCGCCGAACCGGTGAGCCGCCGCGCTCAGCGGCTGGCGAAGCCGCGATCGTCGAGCTGCGCCAGGCGCTTGGCGTCCAGCCCGTAAATATCGTCGAAATAGGCGATCTCAGACCCGCTCGGCACCGCGGTAAGATAGGTGAGGAACACCGGCACCGGTTTCGGCAGCGGCACTTTCTGCTCCGCCCCGGCGCCCTTCGGCTGAAGGCGCTCACCATGCAGCCATAGCGCCAGCCGGGGCGCGTCCTCGAGCCGCACGCAGCCGCCGCTGAACAAGCGCGACGCCTCGGTCAGAAGCTCCTTTTCCGGCGTGTCGTGAAGGTAGACGCCCTCGGCGTTGGGGAACATGAACTTCATCCGGCCCATCGCATTGTCGGGTCCCGGAAGCTGCCGCATGACGATCAGCTCGCGGCCCTCGACGACAGCCTCCCAATTTACCGTCTCGGGATCGACCAGCCTGGCTCTTTCCCCCCAGTCGGTGAGCACCTGGTAGCCGCGCTGCCGCAAATAGCTCAATCCAAGCTTGCGAACGTTTGGTGCGATCCGCTCGGCCGCGAGATCGGACGGAACGTTCCAATAGGGGTTGAGGCTGGTGTAGCGGATGAACGCGGCCATCATCGGCGTCGGATGCCTCGGCTGGCCGACGACCACCCGCATCGAGTCGACGACTTCGCCATTCTCGTACAAATGAAGCCGCTGAGCGGCCGAATTGACGATCAGGTGGCGCCCGTTGCCGGCCGGCAGCTCCCGCGCGCGCTCGAGGTTCAGGCGAAGCGTATCGGGCTTCGTCCCGGTCGAAAACGGCTGTTCCATCAGCGCGTGGCGCAGCGATGCGTATAGCGGATGCATCCAGCGCATTTCGGCGGTGTAGCGCTCCAGCGACACAGCCGCGGCGGCGGCTTCGAGAATCGCCCGCGGCGACGGCGGCCCCGGCATCAGCTCGCGGTCGACATAGACGACGCCGATGTCGGACGGCCGGCGGAGGTCGCGCACATAGCGGACCAGCGCCTGGCTGAGCATAATGTCGGCCCTGCGCACCGCCGACGAATTGCCGTTTCGCGCCGACCGGACGGCCTTCGCCAGCCGATCGAATTGGTAGCGGCCGGGATCCAGCCCATCGAGCTGCGCGCTGCCGAGAATTTCGAGCAGCACCTCGGCCTGCCGGCCGGGCCGGCCGAGCCACAGCGGCTGACCGGCGCGAGCGGCGTAAAAATCGGACACGCCCTGCCCGCCCACGACCCGGACCGAGTCCTGGACAGCCGCTGCCGCCGAAAAAGAGGGCAAAGGAACCGGTGCCGCTGCAACCAGCAAGGCTGCAACGGCACCGGTCAGTGTGAAGTACGGGCGCGTCGGCCGCGAACGGCCGGCGCACGCGTCAGGCTGACGAGTCACACATACTCCGCTCGTTAGCCGCGCTCACCGCTGCTCATCGGAGCGGTGTAGGTCGGCGTGGTCGTCGTCGCCGGCGCACCCTGATAATATTCGCCGTTGTGGACATAACCGTCCACGCGGCCGTCATTATCCCGGTCGGCCCAGACAGCGCCGGCAAGACCGCCGACCGCCGCGCCGATCACCGCGCCCTCGAGAAGGACGAGTCCCGGAATGACCGCTCCGGCAACCGCGCCAACTCCGGCGCCTATACCAGCGCCAGTCGCAACGCGGCGAAGCGTCGGATCATATCCCTGCGGAGTGCCGGCATAATATTGTCCGTTCTGGACATAACCATCGACGTAGCCGTCATTGTTACTGTCGGACCACACCGCGCCGGCAAGACCGCCGATCGCCGCACCGACAGCGGCGCCTTCGATCACGCTGACGCCAGGCAGAAGCGCCCCGCCAGCTACGCCGGCCGCGCCGCCATAAGCGGCACCCTGAGCGATATCGCCGGCCATCCGGTCATTGGTTGCACAGGCGCTCAACGAAAGCGCACTGGCCGCTAGAATTGCCATAATTGGTTTTTGCATCGTCTCTCTCCAGTTCATTAATGTTCCGGACCATGCTCCGGGCCCCTGTCCCACCGGCGACGGTGCACGTGTCACATCTCCGAAAACGACGGGTGAAGCCTATCGTTCCGGCATCGCGACAATAGCGCGACGAGCCATGCCTCCACATCGGCGGGAGCCGTTGCGCAAAGCCCTGATTGGCCGGTAGAAGCTGGCCGCGGAATGAAAGCGATGATTCATCATAATCCGAACTGCGGAACGTCCCGCAAGACTCTTGCCATCCTCCAGGAGAGCGGCGCCGACGTCATAATCAACGAATATCTCATTACGCCGCCGGGCCGCGAAGAGTTGAAGCGGCTCTACCAACGCGCCGGGATCAGCCCCCGCGACGGCCTTCGCGCCAAGGAGCCGCTTGCCGAGGAGCTCGGGCTGACCGCCGCCGATGTCGACGAGGAGCGGATCCTCGACGCGATGATCGAGCATCCGATCCTGATCAACCGGCCGCTGGTCGAGACCGCCAAAGGCGTTCGCCTCTGCCGCCCGCAGGACGTGGTCCGCGAAATTCTGTAACTCGGCCCTCCCCACGGCTATCTTGCCTTGGTGAGTCGGCTCGATCCCCGCCTGTTGCTGCAGGGCTATGCGTCCGGCATCTTCCCGATGGCCGACGGCCGCGACGCGAAGGAGCTGTTCTGGGTCGAACCGCGCACCCGCGCGATCCTCCCGCTCGACGGGTTCCATCTGTCGCGCTCGCTGAAGCGAACGATCCGGTCGGGCCGGTTCGCAATCAGCCGCGATCGCGCCTTCGCGACGGTGATCGCCGGCTGCGCCAATCGCGAGGAAACCTGGATCAACGCCGAGATTGAGCGCGCGATGCTGGCGCTTCATGCGTCCGGTCACGCCCATTCGGTCGAGGCATGGAACGGCACGGTGCTGGCCGGAGGCGTCTATGGCGTCCGAATCGGCCGCGCCTTTTTCGCGGAAAGCATGTTCAGCAGGCAGCGCGACGCCTCTAAGGTCGCGCTTGCCTGGCTCGTCGCCCGATTGAAGGTCGGCGGTTACACGCTGCTGGACTGCCAGTTCATGACCGATCACCTCGCCTCGCTGGGGGCGGCAAACGTGCCGCGCGCAACCTATTCGGCGTTGCTTTCGGCGGCGCTCGGCGGAGCTTCCGGCTCGGCTGCCGGGGCCGGCGCCGGTTCGATTTCGCGCGGTTCGGGCTCGGGACTCGGCGTAGCCGGCGCATCGGCCGCCGGCCCTGGCGCTGGATCGGCAGCGCCGCCCGCCGAATTCGGCGCGCTCGATCGATTGCTTGACGCGGCTGGCGCGGGAGGCGACCCGGGCACCGCCGGATATGTCATCGCGCAACTCTTGGGCCAGACGTCGTAAGCCGGATGCTCGATCACGTTGAGCGACGGCGACTCCTTGTAAAGCCAGCCTGAAAAGACCCGCGCCCAGCGCTCGTCGGGGCGCTGCACGTCGAGCTGGACGAAGGCTCCGGTCAGCTGCTCCCGCTCCCACGGAGCGGTCGTTTCGCAGGCCCTTAGCCGGACGATAGCGTCCCGGACTCGAACCGCTTGGCCGGGCCGCAGCACCAGGTCCCGGACAATGCCGTTGCGCTTGTTGAGCAGACCGAGAATCGCGACTCGCTCGGCCATCGGCGTGACACCGGCAATCGCGCCTGTCGGTTCGGGAACAGCGACTTCGTTCTGCTCCGCCTGACCCGGCTCAGGGGTCTGAGAATCGCAGCCAGCAGTCATCGCCGCCAGCCCGAGCAGGGGAGCCAACGCGCGGCGCACGCTCAGTCGGGGGTCCAGGGTTGATAATCGCCGGTTGCGGCGGGCCTCGTGCCCCCGCCCGAAAGCGAGCCGTCGGGCCGAAAAGCGGCCATCGTCCCGGTGGCGTTGGGCCTGGCCGCGGTTTCGAACGACCGGGCCGGCGGCAGCGCTTTTTCCGGGACATCGTCGATCGTCCCGCGCAGCCACAGCCCCCAGCCGGGCGGAACCCGGCTGCCGTCATTGTCGGCCGGGTAGATTACCCAGCGTCGGTCCGGATTGCTGGCGTGGCGGTAATAGACATTGCCACTGTCGTCGCGGCCAACCTCCTCGCCACGAAAGCGAGTCAGCAGCGCCGTTCCGGCTGTCGCGCCGTCCCACCAGGTGAACAGTCTGGAGAAGATTCCCATCGGCGCCGCCTGTGCCGACTTCAGCGCTGCGGCGCAAGGCCGCCAGGTCACTCCGGCAGCTGCCAGGCGACGCGGTCGCCGGGAGCGATGCCGAGCTCGGCAGCGCGCCCGCCGGCGATCTCCAGCACTGCCACGACTGGTTCCGGCCAGGCGACCGGGTCCAGCGACATCGGCACTGTATTCTCGGCGATGTGGGCGATCGTCCCGTCGGTGTTGATGAACAGCATGTCGAGCGGGATCAACGTGTTCTTCATCCAGAAGCTGGCGTTCTGCGGCGGATTGTAGGGAAACAGCATCCCGGCGTCCGGAGCCAGCGACTGGCGGAACATCAAGCCTCGCGACTGCTCCTCAGGCGTCTGCGCGACCTCGACGACGAAGCTGTGCGTCCTGCCGTTGGAATATATGGTCAGCGGCACCTGGTCGAGGCCGGCGACCGACCGCTCGAGGCCGGCCGGTTCGGAAGGGGCGCTTGTGCCGCACGCCCCAAGCCCGGCCGGCAGCGCCAATGCCCAAAGCGCGAAAATCAATCGGGCGAGCGGACCTCGGCTGCGGTAAGCCCCTTGGCGCTCGGTGCGACCCGCGCCTCCAGCCGCTGACCGGGCTGCAGGTCGCCGAGTCCCGCCTGACGCGCGGTTTCCATATGCACGAATATGTCCTGCGACTCCTCGTCGGGGCGATTGAGGAAGCCATAGCCCTTGACTCGGTTGAACCATTTCACCTCCACCGGCTCGAACTCCCCGGCCGCCTCCAGCAAGGCCTTGCGGTCGGCGCGGTCGGCCGTGGGCATGGAACGTCTTGGCGGCGGCGGCAAGGCCGATCCGAGCTCGATGGAAAGCACCTTCTTGACCTGCAAACCGCGATCGAGCCGCGTCGGAATGCACTCGACGACCGCGCCTTCGGGCACGCTGCGCCGGCCATGATCGCGAAGAACGCTGAAATGGATCAATATGTCGCCGTCGACGGCATCGCTGACCAGGAAACCGAACCCGCGGGTCGCGTCGAACCATTTCACCCGCCCGGCGACCGGCGGCAGCTCGGTTTCGTCGCTGTCGGCGACTTCCGGCTCGAACTCGACCTCCGGCTCGGGCTCGGGCCGCAACTCGGGCTCTGGGCCTTTGTGACCGCTATCCTGTTTCACGCCACGCTTCGTATCATGGCTCCGAGTGTCGTCAAACCGACTTAACGCAGCTTCGGTCGCTGATCACCCGATTCCATCGCGTCGAGCTCGGCGCCCGGCTCAAGCGCGACAATCGTCCGAGCAAGGGCAAAGCCATGGCCGGCGCGAATCATCGCTGCGATCGCTTTTTGGCGAAGCTTCTCGTCCGGGCGCTCGGCGGCGAAGGGGCCGATCCGCCTTCGCTTCGCGAATCGCAGCGCCGCTGCGATCGCTTCGCCCTCGGCATGCTCGCGAGCCGCCACGGAGTCGGCCTCATCGATCCCCGCCGCGCGAAGGCTTTGCCGAAGCCTCGCCGCTCCGTAGCCGCGCGCCGAGAGCGCGCGCGACTTCGACAGCGCATAGCCCGCATCGTCGATATAGCCTTGCGCGGAAAATCGCTCGATGAGGCTGGCGATCGGCGGGTCGGTCGCGGCGTCCCAGCCGCGCTCGCGCAGCTTGCGCTCCAGATACGTCTTGAGCTTCGCCCGGGTCGTCGCGAAGCGGCCGACGTAGCGCAGCGCCATCTCGGCAAGCGTCGACTCGTTGAGCGGCTGGCGCGGTTTTGCGGCTTTCGGGCGAGGCATCGCGCCCTTTTTGTGCCACACTCCCCAACCATCAGGAAGCGGGTCGCAGAGGGGAAGCGATCGTCACTTGAGCGACTAAGACGCCATGAAGTCAGGATGGGACCGCGTGCTCGAACGCAATATTGCGAAAATGGCAGATCTGGCGCCACCGGGCGCAACGCCGACGGTCGACACGCTGCCGCGACGAATCGCCGATTTCGCGACGCTCGGCGAAGCGCTGGACTTTGCCGCTCGCGGTGTCAGGGGGATGAACTTCCACGACGCGCGCGGCGAACTCATCCGCAGCTATCCCTATTCCGAGCTTCGCCAGGATTCGCTCGCCTGCGCCCAGCGCTTCGTGGCGATGGGTCTGAAGGCCGGCGACCGGCTGGCGCTGGTTGCAGAGACCGGACCCGAGTTCGCCGCCTGCTTCTTCGGCGCGGTCTATGCTGGGCTGTGGCCGGTACCGCTGCCGCTGCCGACCAGCTTCGGCGGGCGCGATTCCTATGTCGATCAATTGAAGGTGATGCTCGGCAGCTCGGAGCCGGCGCTGTTCCTCTATCCGCCCGACCTGACCCCGTTCGCGACCGACGCCGCCGACCAGCTCGGCATCGCCTTGCGAACCTGGGACTCGCTCGCCGAGGTCGAGCCCGCCACGGGCGAATTGCCGACGCCGGACACCGACGAGATCGCCTATCTGCAATATTCGAGCGGCTCGACGCGCTTTCCGCACGGCGTCGCGGTCAGCCATCGCGCGCTGCTCGACAATCTACGCGCCCACGGCGTCGGGCTCGAACTGGCCGAAACCGACCGCTGCATTTCCTGGCTTCCCTGGTACCACGACATGGGACTGGTCGGCTGCATGCTGTCGCCGGTCGCCAACCAGCTGTCGGTCGATTACCTCAAGACCGAGGATTTCGCTCGGCGGCCGCTCGCCTGGCTCGATCTGATCAGCCGCAATCCGGGCAACAGCGTGTCCTACTCGCCGACCTTCGGTTACGATATTTGCGCGCGGCGCATGTCAAGCCAGCTCAAGGCGTCGGATCGGTTTGACCTTTCGCGCTGGCGGATCGCCGGCAACGGCGCCGACATGATCCGCCCCGACGTCATGCAGGCGTTCGTCGACGCGTTCGCCGACGCCGGCTTCGAGGCGTCCGCCTTCTGCCCGAGCTACGGACTCGCCGAAGCAACGCTGGCGGTCTCGCTGATGCCGCCGGGCGAGGGCATCAGGCTCGAGCTGGTCGAGGAAAATATATTGTCCGGCGGCGACAGCGAAGCGCGCGAGCGGCCGCGCCGTTATCGCGCGGTGGTCAATTGCGGCCGCCCGGTGACCGGCATGGACGTCGAGATCCGCGGACCGGAGGGCAACCCCCTGGCCGACCGCGAAATCGGCACGGTCCATGTTCGCGGAACATCGGTGATGGCCGGCTATTTCCGCGACCCGGAAGCGACCGCCGCCTGCCTGTCCGGCGGCTGGCTGGACACCGGCGACATGGGCTATCTGTCGAACGGCTATATCTTCATCGTCGGCCGCGCCAAGGACATGATCATCATCAACGGCCGCAACCATTGGCCGCAGGACATCGAATGGGCGGTCGAGCAATTGCCCGGCTTTAAGTCGGGCGACATCGCCGCCTTCGCCGTCACCGGCCCGAGCGGCGAGGAAACCCCGGCGGTGCTGGTCCACTGCCGAGTGTCCGACCCTGCGGAGCGCGGCCGGCTTCGCGACGACATCCGCGAGCGGGTGCGGGCGATCACCGGCATCAGCCCGGTGATCGAGCTGATTCCGCCGCGTTCGCTGCCGCGCACCAGCTCCGGCAAGCTGTCGCGGACCAAGGCCCGCAACCTCTATCTGTCGGGCGAAATCCAGCCTTACGATATCGCCGCCTGACTCGCTTGCTGGAACGTCCACGCATCATGCCACAGCCAGGCCGCTGGAGCTGAGCACAGTTGCAGGAAAGCTCCACTACCCTCGACCTCGGCCTTCAGCTCGGCCTCGCCGCGGGGATGCTGCTGTTGATGACGGTGATTCACAGCATCGGGCTGGTCAGCATCTCGAAGCTGCTTCGGCTCACGGACGATCGGCTTATCGAGCATGAGCTCAATACGAGCGCGATCGCGCTGCTCGGCAGCTTTGGCCTGCTGTTGTTCGCGCTGCATATCACCGAAATCCTGATCTTCGCCCTCTTTTACCTCGGGGTCGGCGCGCTCGATGATCTGGGGGATGCGATCTATTTCTCGGCATCGGCCTATGCGACGCTCGGCGCGACAACCGACGACTTCCCCGAGCGATGGCGGATCATCGGCGCGCTGGAGGCGCTGATCGGCTTCTTGCTGATCGGCTGGTCGACCGCCTTCATGGTCAGCACGATGAAAAAACTGACCGACTGACGACTTGCTGTCCGCGCAATCCAGCGCGACGCCACCGACCTCCCATCTTTGGACAGACTGGTGAAGCTGCGCGCGATCGGCTTCGAGCCCCGCAACCGTTGAGCGCCGCTGAGCCAATTCCATCCGTTTGCAGATTCGAAGCCGCAACAAGGCTCTTCATCGAAAGCCGGTCGCATCCTGACTGCAGTCGGCAGAGGTCCAAGCTGGGCGCGAACGAGTATCCCAAGGAGTTGAAGTCGATGTCGAGCGTTTCCCACTTCCGCGCCGTGCTGCTCGCCGGATCCGCCATGCTGTTCGCATGGCCCGCCGCCGCACAGGAAGCGACGACTAGCGACCCGGCGGTGGTTCCACCCCCGATCGCCAGCGAAGTCGCCGGAAAGCGCATATTCGTGCCCGCCGATTTCGCCCGCTTCGCGCCCAGGACAGCCTATGACATGCTGATCCAGGTGCCCGGATTCAGCCTTCGCGGCGCGTCTCAGGAGCGCGGCCTCGGGCAGGCTTCGGAAAATGTGCTGATCAACGGCCAGCGCAGCGCAAACAAGTCGGGCGGGGCGATTGCCGAACTGCAGCGGGTCAACGTCTCGAACGTCGAGCGGATCGAGATTGTCGATGCCGCGAGCCTCGGCATCGCCGGCCTGTCGGGTCAGGTCGCCAATGTCATCCTGAAGGAGTCGAAGACGGCCAGCGGCCAGTTCAGCTGGGAGCCGGAGTTCCGCGCCCATTATGCCAACCCCAGGTTGTTCCGCGGTTCGGTTAGCTACACCGACAAGCTCGGCCCGGTCGATTATACCTTCTCGCTCGAAAACCAGGCGAGCCGCGGCGCCTATGGCGGCCCGGCGGTGATCAGCGACGCTTCCGGCGTTCCCTTCGAATTCCGTACGCTCGATCTCCATTCCGACTTCGACCATCCGACCCTGACCGGCCGCTTCGGGCTCGACGGCCCCGGCTCGTCCGCCGGCAATTTGTCGATCGCCTGGAAGCCCTATTTTTACGACTTTAGAAACGCCGAGCGACGCACGCGCACCGACGGCGATCATCGTGACCGGGTTACCACCCAGAGTCAGGAAGGCTATATGTTCGACCTCAACGGCGACTATGAGTTCGCTTTGGGGCCGGGGCGGCTCAAGCTGATCGGCTTGCGTCACTTCGAGCATGAGCCGACCGTCACTCTGCAGGTGACCAGCTTCGACAGCGGCGCGCCGGACGAGGGCATCCGCTTCTTCCGCGACGTGAATATCGGCGAGACGATCGCTCGCGCCGAATATGGCTGGAAGGGCGGCCGGAACGACTGGCAAATGACCTTCGAGCGCACCTACAACAAGCTCGAGCAGCGCGCCGACTTTCGGATACTCCAGCCCGACGGCGAGTTCATGCCGATCGACTTCCCGCAGGGCGACGGGACCGTTGCCGAAGTGCGCTACGAAGGGATCGGTACGCTCAGCCGGCCGCTATCGTCGAATCTCGACCTGCAGTTCGCGGCGGGCGCCGAAGTGTCGCGGCTGGAGCGGGTCGACGGCGACCTGCCGGCGCGCAAATTCTTCCGCCCCAAGGGAAGCCTGTCGCTTTCGTGGCTGCCGGCGGCGGGCTGGGACGCGAACCTGAAGCTTCGTCGACGCGTCGGCCAGATCAGCTTCTACGATTTCCTCGCCCAGCTCAATCTGCAGCAGGATCGCGAGAATGCCGGCAATCCCGACCTTGTGCCGCCGCAGAGCTGGGAGGCAGAGGGCGAGGTAGGGCGCGATTTCGGCGCCTGGGGCAAGACCCGCCTGAAGCTCTACGCGCACCGGATCAACGACATCATCGACATTGTCCCCATCGGCACCGATGGCCAGTCGATCGGCAATCTGCCGCGTGCGACGCGATTCGGCTTCGAAAGCAAGAGCACCGTCCTGTTCGACCCGATCGGCTGGCGGGGTGCCAAGCTCGACGCGACCTTCGGGTTCGAGCGGACTCGTGTGCGCGACCCATTGACCGGCGCAAACCGGCCGATCAGCGGCTCGCGAGATCGCTGGGTCAATTTTTCGCTGCGTCACGACATTGCCGGGAGCGATTTCGCCTGGGGCGCGAACGCCAACCACAACCATTTCAACAAGACTTTTTACCTGACCGAAGTCGCGCGCAGCTGGGAAGGGCCCTGGTTCGCCAGCGTTTTCGTCGAGCACAAGGACGTGATGGGCCTGACCGTCCGGGCGTCGGTCGGGAACGTCCTCAACGCCCGCCACCGCTTCGACCGGATAGTCTTTGCCGGCCGCAGAACCGAAAGCCCGATCGCCTTCATCGAGGACCATGACCAGCTGATCGGCCCGATCTTCAGCTTCTCGGTTCGCGGCAACTTCTAGCCCGCCCCGCCCTTGCGCCCGCCCACCGGGGAGCATAAGTCGCGCTCGCCGCAGGAGTGTAGCTCAGCTGGTAGAGCATCGGTCTCCAAAACCGAGGGCCGGGGGTTCGAATCCCTCCACTCCTGCCAACGCCTGAAAAGTGCCGCGCAGCGAAGCGCAAGCTAAACGCCGCTCGCGAAACGACACGAAGGGCCGGCCGACCTGCGCGAAGCGACAGGATCGACGTCACGAGTTTCAGATTCAGGCCATGCCGGAGCATGGCCGATCTGTAACTTTACTCCCGTGACGGCCTGCGTTAAGGCGCTTTCGTCCGAGGTCCGGCGGGAAGCCCCCGCGGACCTCCTTTTTATATCCGAAAGAGGTTGAGGCAGTGGCGAAGACAAATCCCGGCGAATTCATCCGTCAGGTCCGCTCGGAGACCTCGAAAGTGGTCTGGCCGTCCCGCAAGGAAACCGTGACCACCGCCATCATGGTGCTGATCATGACCACCCTTTTGGGAATATTCTTCTTCGGCATCGACAGCTTCTTCAGTTCCATCGTCCGTTTCCTGCTCGGCCTGATCGGCTGACGCATCAACAAGAGCTAGAGCCCATGTCCCGCTGGTACATCATCCACGCCTATTCCGGTTTCGAGAACAAGGTGAAGGACGCGATCCTCGCCGAGGCCGGGCGCCTCGGGCTCGAGGGTCAGGTCGAGGCGGTCGAGGTCCCGACCGAAAAGGTGACCGAGATCCGCCGCGGCAAGAAGGTCACCAGCGACCGCAAATTCTTCCCCGGCTATGTGCTCGCCAGGCTGGCGATGAACGACCAGGTCTATCACCTGGTGCGCAACACGCCCAAGGTGACCGGCTTCCTCGGCCCCAACGGCAAGCCGCAGGCGATCAGCGAGGCCGAAGCGGCGCGAATCCTCTCGACCAAGGAAGAAGCCGCCTCCGCCGCGCCCAAGCAGAAGATCAGCGTCGACTATGAGATCGGCGACCAGGTCAAAGTTCTCGACGGCCCGTTCGCAAGCTTCAACGGCCTGGTCGAGGAGCTCGATTTCGACCGCAGCCGGGTCAAGGTATCGGTCTCCATCTTCGGCCGCGCCACCCCGGTCGAGCTCGAGTTCGAGCAGGTCGAACGGGTCAAGTAGCCGAGCCACCGAGCGCAGGAGAGCCTTTGCCTTGGCAAAGGCGAGCCAGCGTCGAAAAGATGGCGAAGCTCGGCCGGCCTGCGGTCGAGCGGCCGCAGCCGCGAAGCCCGACAGGACCGACGTCACGGGATTCACTCCCGTGACGGACCGCAGGAATTACCTATAATGGTGACAGCGCACTAAATCCGGATTGACCGGCCTTCTTAATCCGATGGGCGCCTTGCCCGGATCGCCAAGACAGCGGATCCGGAGGTACGGATTTCCTTTACGATGGCGCCGTGGTCCACCACTGTGGACCCAACAAAAACTGCTGAGGGTGAGATGACATTGGATAGGAATTGGTTCGGAAAAGCATTCTGTACTGTTGGAGAAGATTGCCCAGAGTACTTGGCTGGCCACCGAAGCGCACTGTTCGTCTTTGCGGCTTCTGCTCCAACTTTGCTCGAGTGCGTCGCGCTGGTGGACAAGGTGTCGAATGACAATCAACTTCATATAGTAGGATTCGAGTACCTATTCCAAAAGGAATACATGGATAGAGAATTGTCTATTTATGAGCAGCAGCTGGAGAGCGCCCTCGATAGCTACCCTGTCCAATTCAAGAATGTCCATTATGCCTTACCGGATGCGTAGGATCGGATTCCGGTAGATTCCGGTGGGATTCCGGTTGGATTCCGGTGACAGTAACCGAATTACAGAATTCCGGTGACAGTATTCCGCGGCGCCGCCTTTTTCCCCTGTCCTACAGCCCGCCCGCTGTGCCACACCCTGCCGACTCGCTCTTTCTGATTGTCGGCCTTTCCCCCCAATCGCGGATCTCGCCGGTCCGGCGCCGTCTCCTCGCGCGTTAGGGCGTGAACTTCATAAACTTCGGGCACCAGGATACCCGTCTCCGCGTCCCCGCGGCTCCGCGTGAACCCCCCGTCAGTGTGAACATTGGTGCACATTCGCGCCCGCCACGACCGTAAAAAATGCCGCCCGCACGGACTTTCGGGGACACGATCCTGGGTGGCGCCACAACGGATCTGATCCGGGCACCCCCATAGCCGCCGCAATTTACCGCGCCCTGATTACCGCAGCCTCGCTGCTATTCCCGACAGGCTCTCTTGCAGCGCGGCCGTCCGGCTGCGGGTCCTGGCGTCGCCGCCGGTCGCATTGAGGCTTGCCGCCAGCGATTGCAGCCGGGCAGCGAGCGCCGGGTCGTTGCGATCGCCGTCGATCGGCGCCCTCGCCTGCTCCAGCGCACCGGTGAGGTCGGCGATGGTCGCCGCCGGCAACGCCTGAGCCCGCGCCAGCTGGTCGACATAGGCGCGCGCGACCAGCGGATGGTCGGGCCAGGTCACCGGATATTGCTGCTGCGGATTGAACTTGCCGCCCTGGTCGGCGAGCGACGCGGCGGCGATTTCCGCTGCGCTCAGATGATCGCTCGGCGCGAGCGCGAAAACGTCGAGCCCGCGGACGATCTCGGTGCCGTAGATTCGGCCTTCGTACCAATAGGTCGACCAGTAGCCGCCGAGCACCAGATGCTCGTCGTCGATCGGCCCGCGGTCGAAATAGGCGATCTCTATGGGATTGGCGGAATCGGTGAAGTCGATCACCGAGATGCCGCCCTGATACCAGGCCTGGGCGAAGATATCGCGGCCCGGGACCGGGACGATTGAGCCGTTGTGGGCGACGCAATTTTCCTCGTCGGTCTGCGCCGCCGGCAGCTTGTAGTGACCGCGCGCGACGAGCTTGGCATCGACGATGTCGTAGAAGGCGTTGGCGCCCCAGTTGCGCGGGTCCTGCGCGCGGCATCGCGGCCGTCCGCCGCCACCCCATTCGTCGGTGAACAACACCTTGGTCCCGTCATTATTGAAGGTCGCCGAATGCCAATAGGCGAAGCCCGGATCGACCACCGCGTCGATCCTTTTCGGTGCGCGCGGGTTCGAGATGTCGAAGATGATCCCATTGCCCGAGCAGGCGCCGGCGGCGAGATTGCGCGCCGGGAAGACGGTGATGTCATGGCATTGATTGGTGATCCGCGTTTCCTGCGTGTCGTCGCCATGGTCGCCGCCCCGCCACAGCCCGGCGAGGCTGCCGGTTTCGCTGTCGGCGAACACCGCCGGGCTGTCGATGATGCGCGCTCGCGACGGATCGGCGAGCGGAATCTCGACAACGTCGATGCGAAATAGAGCGGTGCGCTGGTCGCCGGCGACGTCGATGCAACCGGCAAGCTCCTCTTCGTCGCGGACCGACGAAGTGCCCGAATTATAGACGATGATCGAGTCCGGGGAGCTGGATACGACCGTATGGGTGTGCGAGCCGCGGCAGGTCTGGACCTGGCCGACCTGCACCGGCCGAGCCGGGTTGGCGATGTTGAAGATGCGCAAGCCGCGGAAGCGTTCCGGGCTGACGTCGGCATTGACTCCCTGAAGGCCGCAATCGACCCGCCCGCGGGTCTGCTCGACCGACATGATCAACAGATCGCCGACCACCGAGACGTCGCCTTGTCCGCCCGGGCAAACCACCGAGCTGATATGGCGGGGCAGGCCGGCGTCGTCGAGCCGGTAGAGATTGAAGCCGTGATAGCTACCGACGGCGAGCAGGTCGCCGGCGAAGGCCATGTCGGTGTTGCTGAAGCTCAGCAACGGAGAGCGATGGTCGTCGCCGCCTCCGGCTTCCTCTTCGTCGGCCTCTTCGTCGGCCTCGTCCTCTTCCGCGTCCGGCTTCTCCGGCGGCAGTCCGGCCGGGTTGGCGGGATCGAAGAAACCCGTCGGTTTGGGCAGCGAAGCGACCAAAGTGAGATTGCTGATCGCCGTGCTGGCATCGCGAAATCCCGCTTTCAGCGTTGACCGCGGGTCGGCGGACAGTCCGACCAGAAGCGCGCTCATCCGATCGATCTCGGCCTGCTGCTCATTGGTCACGTCGTTGGTGAACTCGAACAGGGTCGGGTCATAGGCCGACCCCGGCTGCTCGTGCAGCTCCTCGACCATTTCCACCGCGCCCTCGTGGTGGTCGATCATCCGTTCGAGAAACAATCGGTCGAACGCCGGCCCGCGCGCCGCCGCGAGGGCGGCCATCTGCTCGGGCGTGGACATTCCGGGCATCGCGTCATGCATCGCGTGCATGGCATGCGCGGCAGCGGGGCCGGGCGCGGCCTGGCCGCGCTCGCGAAGCCAGGTCTCCATGAAGGCGATCTCGTCGGCCTGCGACGCATCGATCCGCCCGGCGACGTCGAGCAGCTCCTGGCGATTGGTCCGGTCCTTGACCAGCGCCGCCATCGCGACGGCCTGGCGGTGATGCTGGATCATGTCCCGCATGAACTGCACGTCAACCGGTGCGAAGCGGGTGTCGGCGATCTGGACCGCCTCCTCGGCGCTCAGCACCCGCGGCGCCTGGCCGGGCGCTCCCGGCTGAACAATCGGCACCTCCTGCGCAACCGCGGCGGCGGAGGCGGCAAGGATGCCGATGACGGAACATCCGGCAAGAACATGGCGCGACAAAATGATTTTGGAGGACATGGGCTTTGGTCCTTTGGAAAGATCGGCGTGGCCGTAGCACGAGCGGTTTTGAAGATTAAGCGGGATAACGATGGTCGAATTTCCAGGAATATGCGGCGCTCAATCGAACCGGTTGCTGCGCGGGAAACCCACCGGCGGCATCCGTCCCGCGGCGCCGCGCGCGGCGCGCCACGGCGTCAGGTCGCTTTCGGTGCGGGTGCGACCGCTGTCTCCGCCGAGCTGCCAGCTCAGGCCCTCGGCCATGGCGAAGGGAATCGCATCCGACAGGCCGCCGTCGCGATAGCGCTGCAGGGTGACCCCCTGGCCGCGCGACAATTCCGGCAGCTCGGCCAGCGGGAATACCAGCAGCTTGCGGTTCTCGCCGACTACGGCGACGGCGTCGGCGTTAGGCGGCACTTCGCGGATCACCGCGACCTTGGCCCCAGGCCTGAGATTGACCAGCTGCTTGCCCTTGCGGGTCTCGGCCAGAGTCGCCTCGGCGCTGGTCAGGAAACCCTTGCCGTCGGATGACGCGGCGAGCAGGCGGGCGCCCGGCCGGACCGGCATCAGCGTCACCACCTCGACCTCCGCCTCGAGGTCGATCTGCAACCGCACCGGCTCGCCGAAACCGCGGCCGCCGGGCAGCTTGTCGCCGGCCAGCGTGTAGACCCGGCCATTGTCGGCGAACAACGCCAGCCGGTCGGTGGTCTGGGCATGGAAATGGATGAACGGGCCGTCGCCCTCGCGCCATTTCAGCGCCTCGACCTCGTCGAGCGCGACATGGCCCTTCATCGCCCGGATCCAGCCGCGCTGCGACAATATGACGGTGATCGGCTCCTTCTCGATCATCGCCGTCCAGTCGATCTCGCGGGTCGCGGCGACTTCCTCCAGCCGGGTGCGGCGCGCATCGCCGAACTGCTCGCCGACCGCGGCAAGATCCTTCTTCATCCGGTTGCGCTGTTTTGTCGGGCTGTCGATCAGCTTGACCAGTTCGTCGCGCTCCTTGGCCAGCCTGGCGCGCTCGCGGCCGATCTCCATTTCCTCGAGCTTGCGCAAGCTGCGCAGCCGCATGTTGAGGATCGCCTCGGCCTGCCGCTCGGACAGCGAGAATTCGGCGATCATCACCGGCTTCGGCTCATCCTCGGTGCGGATGATGGCGATCACCCGGTCGAGGTTGAGGAAGGCGACCAGGAAGCCGTCGAGCAGCTCCAGCCGATCGTCGATCTTGCCGATCCGCACCTCGCTGCGGCGGATCAGCACCCGGAACTGGAAGGCGAGCCAAGCTGAAAGCACTTGCTTCAGGCTCATCACGCCCGGCCGCCGCTCGGCGTCGAGGACGTTGAGGTTGAGCGGGAAGCGGACCTCGAGCTCGGTCAGCCGGAACAGGCTTTCGAGCAATAGCTGCGGATCGACGGTCCGCGACCTCGGCTCGAGCACCAGCCGCACCGCCTCGTCGCTCTCGTCGCGGACGTCGGCGAGGATCGGCAGTTTCTTGTCGCCGATCAGCGCCGCGATCTGCTCGATCAGCCGGCCCTTCTGAACGCCGTAGGGAATCTCGCTGACCAGCAGGTGCCAGCCGCCGCCCTTCTCCTTTTCCTGGGTGATGGTCGCGCGCAGTCGGAAGCTGCCGCGGCCGGTCGCATAGGCCGAAGCAATGCTGTCGCGGCCGTCGACCAACACGCCGCCGGTCGGAAAGTCCGGGCCGGCGACGAAGTCGATCAGGGCGCCGTCCTCGGCCTTGGGATTGTCGATCAGGTGCGCCGCGGCGGCGATCAGCTCGCCGACATTGTGCGGCGGGATCGACGTCGCCATGCCGACGGCGATGCCGCTGGCGCCGTTGGCGAGCAAATTGGGGAACAGGCCGGGGAAGACCTCCGGCTCCTCCTCCTCGCCATTGTAGGTCGCCCGAAAATCGACCGTGCCCTCGTCGAGCCCGGCCATCAACGCGGTCGCCACCGCCGTCAGCCGCGCCTCGGTATAGCGATAGGCGGCGGCGTTATCGCCGTCGATGTTGCCGAAATTGCCCTGGCCGTCGACCAGCGGATAGCGAAGCGCGAAATCCTGGGCCAGCCGGACCATCGCGTCATAGACGCTCTGGTCGCCGTGCGGGTGATATTTGCCGATCACGTCGCCGACCACCCGCGCCGACTTCTTGTAGGCGCCGGCCGGGTCGAGGCGGAGCAATCGCATCGCCCACAGCAGGCGGCGATGGACCGGCTTCAGCCCGTCGCGGACATCGGGCAGGCTGCGGGCGGTGATGGTCGACAGCGCATAGACGAGGTAGCGCTCGCTTAAGGCGGCGTCGAACGGCGTGTCGATGACGGAAGAATCGGCGTTGGGGTCCATTTCCGCTGCCTAGCAACGCCGGCGCCATCGCGCATCAGGCAATGCTCGATCTCCGGCGGTAGAATAGCAAAAGGGGACCGCCGGTTCACGGCGATCCCCTTCGACATGGTCAGCGGCCGGAGGCTTGACCGTTCGCGGTATGCGTCAGGCGCTCACCTCGCGAACGATTTGGACCGACCCCTCTGCTGAACCATGAGACATCGGATCACCTCCTTTCGCTGTGTTGAAGAGAAGTCGAACATGAATCGCCGCGCCGCAAATCGCAAGACTTGAATTGCAAATTATATTCGGCAATCCTCGAACACTCGTGCCGCCTCGGTCCCCGGAGTGACGATCAGCGGCGGCGACCCCGGCATTGCAATCGCCACCCGGCCGCGGCTGAAGGCCATCGCGTCGAGCAGGCTGTCCG
>CAYUWJ010000076.1:0-18962 GCA_964448315.1 uncultured Sphingomonas sp.
CCGCGCATGTCGCGCCCACCGGCTGCGCGTCGACCCTTGCCTTCGAGATGTCGGACGGAGCGCAGCGGCTGGTAATCAACTGCGGCGGCCCGTCGCCGTTGCCGAGCGACCTTTCGGCCGATCTCATCGAGGCGCTGCGGACCACCGCTGCCCACAGCAGTCTGGTTTTGAGCGACACCAATTCGACCGCGATCCTCGCCGACGGCTCGCTCGGCAAGGGCGTCGGCGGAGTCACCGTCGACCATGCCGAAGATAATGAATCGAGCCGCATCGAAGCGAGCCACGACGGCTATGTTCGCGGCTTCGGCCTGATCCACAAGCGCAGCCTGGTGCTAGGCAACGATGGCAAGGAATTGCGCGGCGCCGACTTGCTGATCGCCAAGGGCCGGCGCAAGATCCGCGAGGCGGCGCCGTTCGCCATCCGCTTCCATCTCGCCCCGGGCGTCGAGCCGACCATAACCGCCGACGGCATGGGCGCGATCCTCCGTTCGCCGGGCGCGCCGCCGTGGAATTTTCGCTGCCGCGGCGCCAATCTGGGTATCGAGGAAAGCATCGTCATCGACAGCCGCGGCGCTGCCCATCCGACCACCCAGCTGGTGATCGTCGGCGAGGTTTCGAGCATCGGCCACGAGATCGCTTGGCAAATCAGGCGATCGAGTTGATGAGTATGAGGGACTATCCATGACCGACCTGGTGCCCGTCGCACGGGCATTGATTTCGCTTTCCGACAAGTCGGGCCTCGACCGGCTGGCCGACGCTTTGGCCCGCCATGACGTCGAGCTGGTTTCTACCGGCGGCACCGCGGCGAAGCTGCGCGAGCTGGGGCATAAGGTGCGCGACGTTGCCGACCTCACCGGCTTTCCCGAAATGATGGACGGGCGGGTCAAGACGCTTCATCCCAAGGTCCACGGCGGGCTGCTCGGCGTGCGCGACAACGCCGAGCACCGGGCGGCGATGGACGCGCACGGCATCGCCCCGATCGACCTCGTCGTCGTCAACCTCTACCCGTTCCTCGACACGGTGATGGGCGGCGCGAACCGCGACACGATCATCGAAAATATCGACATCGGCGGCCCGTCGATGCTGCGTTCGGCGGCGAAGAACCACGCTCATGTCGCGGTCGTCACCGATCCCGCGGATTATGACGAGCTTATCGCCGAACTCGACGGCAACGGCGGCGGCACCACCCTCGAGCTGCGCAAGCGTCTCGCGGCCAAAGCCTATGCGCTGACCGCAGCCTATGATTCGACCGTCGCCGGCTGGTTCGCCTTTGCCGATCAGCAGCAGCGCTTCCCGGCGAGCTGGACGATCGCCTCGACGTTGAAGATGCCACTTCGCTACGGCGAGAACCCGCATCAGCAGGCGGCGCTTTATCTGCCGGTCGGACCGCATGCGCCGGGCATCGCCCAGGCGCGGCAGGTCCAGGGCAAGGCGCTCAGCTACAACAATCTCAACGACGCCGGCGCGGCGCTCGATCTGGTCGCCGAGTTTCGCGAAGGGCCGCCGACGGTGGTGATCGTCAAGCATGCCAACCCGTGCGGGGTCGCATCCGCCGATAGTCTCGCCGAGGCCTGGAACCGGGCGCTGGCCTGCGACAGCGTCTCTGCGTTCGGCGGCATCGTCGCGGTCAACCGGCCGCTCGACCGCGCGACGGCCGAGGCGATCACGGCGATCTTCACCGAAGTCGTGGTCGCCCCCGACGCCGACGAAGATGCGTGCGCACTATTCGCCAAAAAGAAGAATTTGCGGCTGTTGCTGACCGGCGCGTTGCCCGATCCGGCGCGCGGCGGGCAGGGGCTTAGCGTGATTGCCGGCGGCCTGCTCGTCCAGGATCGCGACAACGGCCGGGTCACGCGCGACCAGCTGAAATGCGTCACCAAGCGCAAGCCGACGAAAGGAGAGCTGGCCGACTGCCTGTTCGCCTGGACCGTCGCCAAGCACGTCAAGTCGAACGCCATCGTTTATGCGAAGGACGGCGCGACCGCCGGGATAGGCGCGGGTCAGATGAACCGCCGCGACAGCGCCCGGATCGCCGCCATGAAGGCGCGCGAGGCGGCCGAGACTAATGGCTGGGCAGAGGCGCGGACGGTCGGCTCCGCGGTTGCTTCGGACGCCTTTTTTCCCTTTGCCGATGGATTGCTCGCCGCCGTTGAGGCGGGCGCGACGGCGGTGATCCAGCCCGGCGGATCGATCCGCGACGAAGAAGTTATCGCTGCCGCCGACGAGGCGGGGCTGGCGATGCTGTTCACCGGGATGCGCCACTTCCGGCATTGAATCCCGCTAAGGATGATTCAGCCCGGCCGGTGCGGATTCTCTCCGGGCGCCGGCTCGGTCATCTTCTCGATCTCGGCCTTGCGCATCCGGAAAAGCTCGCGGTCCTCGGGCCCGAAACCGCGTTTCCACAAAAGCAGGCCGAACACTCCGACGATCGCCGGAATGCCGACGATCAGCTCGATCCATTCGGGCATCAGGGTTGCCGCGACTCCGACTCCGGCCGCCGCCCCGGCCGCCCAGATCAGGGACCAGCGCCAGCCCTGGACCGGCGCATCGAGAATCCGGCTCAGCAGTTTCGCCTTCAGCACCGACGCCAGAGCCAGCGCGGTCATCAGCGCGAGCGCCGCGCCGGCGCTTTGATAAGCTTCCATGCGGCCTTCCTCGATCGGCAATAGCGCGACGCCGAGGATGACCGCCACGGTGAGCCCGGCTTGCACGGACACCATCAGCAGCGAGATCAGCAAGTTGCGGTGACGCGCCACATAGACCAGCGCCGCCTCCGACACCGCGGCGGTCGCCGCCACCACTTCGGCAAGCAGCAGGAAGGCAAGGGCGGCAGTGCCGCCGACGAACTCGGGGCCGACCAGGCCCATCACCGCCTCGCCCGGAATTCCGAGCGCCAGCGCAATTCCCGCCTGGGCGGAGATGATCCAGAAGCCGACCTGGCGGACCTGCTTCGCCACCGCCGCGCGGTCTCCCTCCGCCAGCTTCTGGGTTATTACCGGGGCGAGGATCGGATCGAAGCTCGTCTTGAGCTTCGAGGGCAGCGAGGCGACGTTCTGCGCGACATAATAGACCCCCACCCAATAGGGCGAGACGAACAGGCCGAGAATGGCAATGTCGATGCGGCGCGAGCCCCACTCGATCGCGTCGGCGGCGGCGAGCGGAATGTTGCGTCGCGCGGTCGCAAACAAGACTGCCGGGTGGGGGTTCCAGCCGGGCGGGAGTCCATAGTTGCGCGTCAGCCGCCACAATGCGACCGCCAGCCCGGCCGCTACCGACACCACATAAGCGATGATCAGCCCGTCGCGCTGCGACAGAAAGATCAGCACCCCGGCAGCAATGCTGATCGTACAGGGTTCGACGATTGCCCGGACATGCACCGTCGAAGCAATGTCGTGCCGGTAAGCGAGCGCCGCCAGGGCGACGTCCGCTCCGGCGATGCCGAAGATGACCAGCGGCAGCAGCCATTCCGCGCCGCGGATGTCTCCGGCGGGAAACATCGCCTGCGGGAAGAGCATCAGCACCGCGCTCGCCACAGCCGAGGCGATGAAGGCGGCGAGCAGGCCGTCCCAGACGACGCAGACGTGCGGCTGGTCGGTGTTCGACAGTTGCTGCGCCAGGCCGCGCTTCAGCCCGATGGTCGCGAGTTGGGCGGCAAGCTCGATGACGATGATCGCATAGGCGAAGCGGCCGAGTAGCTCCGGGCCGTAGAAGCGCCCGGCGATGAACAGGAACGGCAGCCGCGCCGCCAGCCGCAGCCCGAAGCCGACGAGGTTGATTCGCCCGCCCCGCGCCAGCACCGCAAGATCCGCCGACGCCGGCAGCGGCTCGGGAGCTCTGGTCAATGCGCGGCACCCCAGTGGGCGCCCCAGCCGACGTCGACGTCGAGCGGCACGTCAAGGGTCAGCGCCGGGCCGGCGGCTTCGGCCATCACCCGCCGGACGACCGCCGCGGCCTCTTCCTCGCGCCCCTCGGGCACTTCGAACACCAGCTCGTCGTGGACCTGGAGAAGCATGCTGACGCCGCCCAGCCCTGCCGCTTCGAGCGCCCCATCCATTCGCGCCATCGCCCGCTTGATGAGGTCGGCGCTGGTGCCCTGGATCGGCGCGTTGATCGCCGCCCGCTCGGAGCCCTGGCGAAGATTCTGCTGGCGGCTGGCGATGTTGGGGAAGTGGGTCTTGCGGCCGAACAGGGTGGTGGTGAAGCCGTTTTCGCGGGCGAAGGTCAGCGTCTGGGCGATATAATTGCGAATGCCGGGGAAGCGCTCGAAATAGCGGTCGATGATCGCCTGGCCTTCCTCGCGCGAGACGCCGAGCCTGCCGGCCAGCCCCCAGGACGAGATGCCGTAGAGGATTGCGAAATTGATCGTCTTGGCCTTGTTGCGATTTTCGCGGTCGGCCGCACCGAACAATTCCTGCGCGGTCAAATTGTGGATGTCGGCATGCTCGCGAAAAGCCTGCTTGAGCGGCGGCACGTCGGCCATATGCGCGGCGAGCCTCAGCTCGATCTGGCTATAGTCCGCGCTCATCAGCAGATGGCCGGGCTCGGCGACGAAGGCGTCGCGGATTTTGCGGCCGATATCGGTGCGGATCGGAATGTTCTGCAAATTCGGGTCGGTCGACGACAATCGGCCGGTCTGCGCCCCGGCGAGGCTGAAGCTGGTGTGGACCCGTCCCGTTTCCGGGTTGATCTGCGCCTGAAGCGCATCGGTGTAGGTCGATTTCAGCTTGGTCAGCTGGCGCCAGTCGAGGACCAGCCGGGCACATTCCACGCCTTCGCCGGCGAGCCGCTCGAGCTCGTTGACGTCGGTCGAATAGGTGCCGCTCTTGCCCTTGCGCCCGCCCTTGAGGCCGAGCCGGTCGTACAGCACCGCGCCCAATTGCTGCGGGCTGCCGATGGTGAACGGCCCGCAGGCGGCGTCGTAGATACGCTGTTCGAGCGCTGTAATGTCGGCTGCGAACTCGGACGACAGCTTGGCGAGATAGGCCCGGTCGACCTTGACTCCACGCCGCTCCATCCGGCCGATCACCGGCACCAGCGGCAGGTCGACACGCGTGTAGACTTGGGCAGCGGCCTCGGCTGCGATTCTGGGCTTGAGCCGCTGCCACAGCCGAAGCGTGATGTCGGCGTCCTCGGCGGCATATTCGGTCGCCTGGGGAAGCGGTACCTTGTCGAAGGTGATCTGTTTGGCGCCGACCCCGCACACCGCCTTGAACGGGATGCACTCATGGTCGAAGTGTAGCTTGGCCAGCTCATCGAGCCCGTGACCGTTGCGGCCGGCGTCGAGGTCGAAGCTCATCAACATGGTGTCGTCGTAGGACGCGATCTCGACGCCAGCCTTGGCGAACATCACCCAGTCATATTTGAGGTTGTGGCCGATCTTGAGCACGGCCTCGTCCTCGAGCAGTGGCTTCAGCCTCGCCAGCACCTCGGCCATGTCGAGCTGGTCCGGTGCGTCCGAATAAAGGTCGGCGCCGACATGGGCGACGGGGATGTAGCAGGCGCGGTTGGCAGCGGTCGCCAGGCTGATGCCGGCGAGCCGCGCGATGATGCAGTCGATGCAGTCGGTTTCGGTGTCGATCGCGACATGGCCGATGCTGCGCGCCTCGGCGATCCAGCGGTCGAGCGCGCCCATGTCGGTGACGGTCTCATAGGCCGAGCGGTCGACCCCGATCTTTTCGGGCGCCGCCGGCTTGGGCGCTTGCTCGATCGACGCGGCGACCGAATTGATGCCGCCGCCACTGCTGCTGCCGCGCGCCACCGGGCCTCCGCCGGCCAACCGGGCGACCAGCGACTTGAACCCCTGATCCTCGAGGAATTCCTTGAGCGGCTCGGGCGGGATGCCCTTGATCGCCAGATCTTCGAGCGGCTCCGGCAGCGGCGAGTCGCACACCAGCCGGACCAGTTCCCGGCTCAACCGCGCATTGTCGGCATGGTCGATCAGCGACTGCTTCAATTTGGGCTTGGTGATCTGGTCGGTGCTACCGAGCACCGTTTCGAGATCGCCGAATTGCTGGATCAGCTGCGACGCAGTCTTGGGGCCGATGCCGGGAACGCCCGGCACATTGTCGACGCTGTCGCCCATCAGCGCCAGCACATCGCCGAGCTTTTCCGGCGGCACCCCGAATTTTCCGACCACATAGTCGCGGTCGATGCGCCGGTCGTTCATCGTATCGAGCATGTCGATACCGGGCTCGATCAGCTGCATCAGATCCTTGTCGGAGCTGACGATCGTCACCTGCCAGCTCTTGGCCAGCGCCGCCTTGGTGTAGCAGGCGATGATGTCGTCGGCCTCCAGCCCCTCTTCCTCGATGCACGGGATCGAGAAGGCGCGCGTCGCGGTGCGGATCAGCGGAAATTGCGGGACGAGGTCTTCGGGCGCCGGCGGCCGGTTGGCCTTGTACTGGTCGTACATCTGGTTGCGGAAGGTCGATTCCGACGCGTCGAGAATGACCGCCATGTGGGTCGGCCCCTCGGCCTTGTTGAGCCCGTCGGCGAGCTTCCAAAGCATGGTCGTATAGCCATAGACCGCACCGACGTTCATGCCCTGGCGGTTGGTCAGCGGCGGCAGGCGGTGATAGGCGCGGAAGATGTAGCTCGACCCGTCGACGAGATAGAGGTGGGGCTGGGCCTGCGACATGGGGCGAGAGGTTTAGCAGAGCGCGCGGGCGACGCCAGCCGGTGCTGAAGGAGGGAAAAGATGGGCGAACGCTTCGAACGCCACCGGCAGGCCTGGACCCAGGACGAAATCCAGAGGCTCCACCGCCTGGCGGGAAAAGCCATGAGCTTGAGGGCGATCGCCAAGGCACTGACCCGAAGCGAGGAATCGGTTCAGGCGCGGGCGAAAGTGGACAAGCTCAAAATCAGCAAGATGCGCTAAGGCACCAGCACCGTATCCACCGCCTCCTTAGCCGTCATCGGATAATCGAGCGTGTAGTGGAGCCCGCGGCTTTCGTGCCGCGCCAAAGCGCTGCGGACGATGAGGTCGGCGACTTCGACCAGGTTGCGCAGCTCGATCAGGTCGGGCGTCACCCGGAAATGGCTGTAATAATCCTGCACCTCCCGGCGCAGCAGGTCGATCCGGTGCTTGGCGCGTTCGAGCCTTTTGGTGGTTCTAACGATGCCGACGAAATTCCACATGAAGCGGCGGATCTCGCCCCAGATCTGGTGGATTACCACCTCCTCGTCGGAATCGGTGACCCGGCTTTCGTCCCACGCCCGGACCGGCGGCGGCGCGGCGAGGCCGTCCCAATTGTCGAGGATGTGGCGCGCCGCCGCTTCGCCGTAAACCAGGCATTCGAGCAGCGAGTTGGACGCCAGCCGATTGGCGCCGTGAAGCCCCGACTGGCTGACCTCGCCGGCGGCATAGAGCCCCGGCGCGTCGGTTCGGCCGTCGAGATCCACCACTACTCCGCCGCAGGTGTAATGCTGCGCCGGCACGACCGGGATAGGCTCGCGGGTAATGTCGATGCCGAGCGCCAGCAGCCGCTCGTGAATGGTGGGGAAATGGCTTTTCACCCACTCGGGGTCGCGGTGGGAAATGTCGAGATGGACATAGTCAAGGCCAAGCCGCTTGATCTCATGGTCGATCGCCCGGGCGACGATGTCGCGCGGCGCCAGCTCGGCGCGCTTGTCGAACCGCGGCATGAAGCGCGTGCCGCCGCCCTCGACTCCGGGCGGCAGCTTGAGCTCGCCGCCCTCGCCGCGGATCGCTTCGGTAATCAGGAAATTCTTGACCTCCAGATTATAGAGGCAGGTCGGGTGGAATTGCATGAATTCCATGTTGCTGACCCGGCAGCCGGCGCGCCACGCCATCGCGATTCCGTCGCCGGTTGCGCCGCGCGGAGCGGTCGAGAAGAGATAGGCGCGGCCGGCGCCGCCGGTGGCGAGGATGGTGGCGCGGGCGGTCAGCGCCTCGACGCGCTTCTTGCGGCGATTATAGGCGTAGAGGCCGTGGACCGCGCCGCTGGTCGAAAATTGGTTCGCGTGGCGGCCGGTGATCAGGTCGAGCGCCACCATGTCCGCAACCAGGGTGATGTTGGGGTTTCGGGCGGCGGCGGCTTCGAGCGCCAGCTGGACCGCCCGGCCGGTGGCGTCGGCGACATGGACAATCCGGCGGTGGCTGTGACCGCCTTCACGGGTCAGGTGCCAGCGTTCGCCGTCGCTGCCATCGGCGAACGGCACGCCGAGCTCGGCCAGCCGCTCGATCGCTTGCGGGGCGGCGGCGACGACATGCTCGACGACCTTGGGGTCGCTGAGACCGGCGCCGGCGATCATCGTGTCGCGGACATGCGCGTCGAAGCTGTCGCCTTCTTCCAGGACGGCGGCGATTCCGCCCTGCGCCCAGCCGGTCGCGCCGTCGCCCAGCCCGCCCTTGGCGAGCACCGTCACCTTGCGCTGCTCGGCGAGGTTAAGCGCCGCCGTCAGCCCGGCCGCGCCCGAGCCGACGATCAGAACGTCGGGCTTGCGGCTCATGGCGCCGGTTTGTCCGCCACCAGGCTCAGGAACACATCCTCGAGGTCGGGCTCGCGGGTGCGGACGTCGATGATGCCGATGCCGTGGCGCTCGACCGCGGCGAGCACTTCGCCGGCATTCACCCGGTCCTTGCGATAGCCTATCTCCAGTGTTCGGTCGTCGATCCGGACCACCCGGTCGAAGCAGTCAGCCTCGGGCGGCTCCTCGACTTCGCGCTCGAAGGTGATCACCACCGACTTTTCCAGCGCCTTGGAAATCAGCTCCCGGGTCGGCTCATTGGCGATCACCCGGCCGTGATGGATGATCGCGATCCGGTCGCACAATTGCTCGGCTTCCTCGAGATAATGGGTGGTCAGGACCACCGTCACGCCCGACCGGTTGAGGTCGCGGACATAATTCCACAGCTCGCGGCGAAGCTCGACGTCGACGCCCGCGGTCGGCTCGTCGAGGACCAGGATCGGCGGCGAATGGACCAGCGCCTTGGCGACCAGCAGTCGCCGCTTCATTCCGCCCGACAGCGTGCGCGCGTAAGCGTTCGCCTTGTCGGTCAGGTGCATTGCCGCAAGCAGAGCGTCGCTTTGGCGATCGGCGGCGCGGATCCCGTAAAGACCTGCCTGGTTCTCCAGCGCCTCGCGCGGCGTGAAAAAGGGATCGAACAATATTTCCTGCGGGACGATGCCGATCGCCCGCTTGGCGTTGCGCGGATGGTCGTCGAGGTCGAAGCCCCAGATATTCACCGTGCCGCCGGTCTTGACGACCAGCCCGGCGAGGATGTTGATCAAAGTCGACTTGCCGGCGCCGTTGGGGCCCAGCAGCCCGAAAATCTGGCCGCGGGGGACGTCGAAGCTGACATCGTCGAGCGCCAGCTTGCCGCCTGCATAGACTTTGGAAAGGGATTCGATCCGTATCGCGGCGGCCGGCGTGTCCATCAGACAGCCCGCATAGCGGCGGATGCGCTCCAGCGACAAGCGAAGTGGTAAAGCGGTCGTTTACCATACCCGCTAGATTCATGTTGACGCGAAGGGAGTAGCGCTAGCCTTGGATGAATATTGCCCGCGCCTTTCTCCCAACGCTGATTGGGCTGTCGCTGCTTGCCGCAACGACGGCCGCGGCGGCTGCACCTGTAGCGCCGGACAGGAACGCGACCGGGACCGTCGAGATCGTCAGCCCGGCGACAATCCGCAAGCTGCAGGACCTCAACTTCGCTAATCTCAGCGTAACCACCGCGGGAACGGCGGTGATCGACCCCAACAGCGACACCATGACCACCGCCGGCGGAGTGCTTCACGCCGGCGGCGTGCCCTATGCAGCGATGTTCGAGGGCATTGCGCCGGCCCGGTCGGTGGTCATCATCCGGCTGCCGCGCGATCCGATCATCGTCACCCGGATTGGCGGCACCGAGACGATGACCGTTTCGAACTGGACGATGTCCGGGCAGACGCGGCGCACGGTCGCGGCGCAGGAGCCGTTCGAGTTCAAGGTCGGCGGTACTCTCGACGTCGGCGCCAACCAGGTCGAGGGCCTCTATGTCGGGACCTTCACGGTCAACGTGCAATATCCCTGACACGGCACGGTTAAGGGGATCGCTACCGCATCTGTTCAATCGCCCGCCCGCTCATTGAAGGCGGCACCTCCGGTCGCTACCTAAAGCGCGATGGGACAAGCACAGCCGCCGCCCGAAGTGTTCACCGTCGCAACCGTCGAGGTCGCCTGCGACGGTTCGGGCGCCGTCGACCCGGCGCTCGGTCACCCGCGCGTCTACCTTCGCATCGATCCGGAATTCGGGTTCGTCGAATGCGGCTATTGCGACCGCCGCTTCGTGCTCGCCGGCGGGCCTGCGGATGTCGGCCCGGCATGAGCCAGGATCCCCGCCGCTTCCTCTATCGTGATAACGCGCTCGACCTCGCCGAGGCGAAGCGCCTCGCGACAAGGCATCTGTCGCGCTGCGACGACGGCGAGCTTTATCTCCAATATCGGGCGAGCGAGGCATTCGGCTTTGACGACAGACGGCTGAAGACTGCCGATTTCAATACCGCCTCCGGGTTCGGCCTGCGCGGCGTTACGGGTGAAACGACTGCCTTCGCCCATGCCAATGAAATCAGCGCCGCGGCGATCGACCGGGCTGCCGCGACTCTGCAGCTGCTCGACCCGGCGCGCGGACCGGCGGCGGCGGCGCCGCAGCGCACCAACCAGGCGATGTACGGCTCCGACGATCCGCTGAGCGCGATCCCGTTCGCGCGCAAGGTCGCGCTTTGCCAGCAGATCGACGCCGCCGCGCGCGCCCGCGACCCGCGCGTCGCCCAGGTCTCGGTGTCGCTGGCGGCAAGCTGGAGCGTGATCGACGTGGTGAGAAGCGACGGCTTCGTCGCCAGCGACGTTCGCCCGCTGGTCCGGCTCAACGTCCAGATCGTCGCCAAGCAGGGCGACCGCCGCGAGACCGGTTTTCACGGACTCGGCGGCCGCTATCTCTACGACCGCTTGCTCGAGCCGGCGACCTGGAACCGGGCGATTGACATCGCCCTCGCCCAGGCGCTGACCAACCTCGAATCGGTCGCCGCCCCGGCCGGCGAGATGCCCGTCGTGCTTGGCCCCGGCTGGCCCGGCGTGCTGCTGCACGAAGCGGTCGGCCACGGGCTGGAAGGCGACTTCAACCGCAAGGGAACGTCGGCCTTTTCCGGCTGCCTCGGCGAGCGGGTCGGGGCGCCGGGCGTGACGGTGATCGACGAAGGCGCGATCGGCGAACGGCGCGGCTCGCTGACCATCGACGATGAAGGCACGCCGACCGGGCGAACGGTGCTGATCGAGGACGGCATCCTCAAGGGCTATTTGCAGGACCGGCTCAATGCCCGGCTGATGGGCGTCGCGCCGACCGGCAACGGTCGGCGGGAGAGTTTCGCCCATGCGCCGATGCCGCGGATGACCAACACCTTCATGCTCGCCGGCAGCGACGATCCGCAAGAGCTCGTCGCCCGGGTCAAGGACGGCATCTACGCCAAGAGCTTCGGCGGCGGCCAGGTCGACATCACCAGCGGCAAGTTCGTCTTTTCCTGCACCGAAGCCTATCGCATCCGCGGCGGCCGGATTGCCGAGCCGGTAAAGGGCGCGACTTTGATCGGCGACGGCCCGACGGTGCTGACCCGGATCAAGGGCATCGGCAACGATCTGGCGCTCGACGAGGGCGTCGGCGTCTGCGGCAAGGGCGGCCAGTCGGTGCCCGCCGGAGTCGGGCAGCCGAGCCTGCTGATCGACGGGCTGACGGTCGGCGGGACGGCGACATCCTGATCCTACATCCGTTCGTCCCGAGCAGCCATCGAGCCTGCCGAGATGGCGTGTCGAGGGGCAAATCTCGCGGGTCTCGACTTCGCGTCTCGACACGCTCGACGCTGCGCTCGACACGAACGGTAGGGGATGAAGGTGCGATGAGCTCGACCGAGGAGGTTCTCGACTTCTGGTTCGGCCTCGAACCCGAGCAATGGTGGAACGAGGATCCCGATCTCGACGAGATGATCCGCGAGCGTTTCTGCGACCTTTGGAAAGAATTGCGGCCGCTGCCGCCCGAATCCTTCCTCGGCTCGGCGAGGGAGGCGCTCGCCGCCGGCATCCTGTTCGACCAGTTCCCGCGCAACATGTTTCGCGACCACGCCGATCAGTTCTCGACCGACCCGCTGGCGCTGGCCGTCGCCGGCAAGGCGATCGACAAGGGCTATGACCAACAGCTGCCGAAGTCGCAACGCGCAGTCCTCTACATGCCGCTGCTGCACAGCGAGGACATCGACGATCAGCGCCGCTCGCTGCTGTTGTTCACCGCGCTGGGCGACGATCTTAAGCTCGGCTTCGCGAAGAAGCACCACGACGTGATCGCGCGGTTTGGCCGCTTCCCGCACCGCAATGCGGTCCTCGGCCGCTCGCCTCGGCCGGAAGAGATTGCCGCCGGCGACGTGGTCCCCTGGTAGATGAGTCTCGTCGAGCTCGCCCGATTTTCCAACCGCATCGAGGCCGAGCTGGCGCGCCTCAACCTCGAGTCGCACGGGATCGGCGCGGTGCTGTTCGGCGCGGAAATGAGCAGCCTCGGCATGGGCTCGTTGACGCCGGTGCGGCTGATGGTGCTCGACGAGGACCGCGACGAAGCCGAGAAGCTACTGGCGAGCGGCGCCGCGCCCTAGAGCAGGTGGGTGACCGGCGCCAGATTGACCCCGGCGTCGGCGGCCTGCTTGTGAAGCGTCTCGACCGGCACGCCCTGCTCGCTTCGCGCCACCGCCCAGGCCAGCGCCGACCTGTTGCCCGAGCGGCAGAAGGCGAGGATCTTCCCGTCCACGCACTCCTCGAACGCCTCCCGCATGCTGTCGACGTCGGACGGGCCGATGCCACGGCGTATGGGAATGTAGCGATAGGCGATCCCGGCTGCCTCGGCCGCGGCCTCGATGTCGGCGCCGAGCGGCTGGCCGGGCTCCTCGCCGTCGGGCCGGTTGTTGATGATCATCGCCACGCCCTGGCGCTTGAGCTCGGTTATGTCTTCGGCGCGGATCTGGCCGCTGACCGAAACTATGTCGTCAAGCTGCCGGGCCATCCGCTTTCTCCTGGTGTTCGCCGACCGCGGCCAGCATCGCTTCCCCATAGCGTGCCAACTTGGTTTCGCCCACGCCCTGGATTCGCGCCAGCTGGTCAAGCGACCGCGGCCGCTCGGCGGCGATCGCGCGAAGCGTCGAATCGTGGAACACGATATAGGGTGGGACGCCGGCTTCGGCGGCGATTCCCCGCCTCGTCTCGCGCAGCGCTTCGAACAGCGGATCGGCTGGGCCGTCGCCGGCGCGGCGGCGCGAGCCGCGCTTGCGCGGCGGCGGGACAGCGATGACCAGCGCCTCCTCACCCTTGAGGATCGGCTTGGCGCCCGGCCCGAACGAGAGCCCGCCATAGGCGTCGGCACGAAGCGCGTCGCGGGCGATCAACGCTCGCGCGACCGGCCGCACCAGCGCGATCTCGTCGGCTTCGGCGATCCCGAACACCGACAATCGGTGGTGGCCGAAGCCGCGCACTTTCTCGCTGTCGTTGCCGGCGAGCACTTGGGCGAGATGGGCGACTCCGAACCGCATTTCGGTCCGGAATGCGGCCGACAGCAGCTTGCGGGCGACCTCGGTCGCGTCGATTGTCTTGGGCGGGTTGAGGCAATTGTCGCAATTGCCGCAGCTCTCCGGCGGGCTCTCGCCGAAGTGGCGAAGCAGGATCGCGCGGCGACACCCGGCCGCCTCGACCAGCGCCGCCAGCGCGTTCAGCCGCTCGCGCTCGCCCTGGCGCCGTTCGGGCTCGACTTCGGTCTCGATCCGCCGCCGCGCCCTGGCGAAATCCTCGGCCGCCCAGAACAGCCAGGCCTCGGCCGGCTCGCCGTCGCGACCGGCGCGCCCGGTCTCCTGGTAAAAAGCCTCGATCGACTTGGGGATGCCGGCATGGGCGACGACCCGCACGTCGGGCTTGTCGATGCCCATGCCGAAAGCGACCGTCGCCGCCATCACCATCTCCTCGGAGGCGACGAATGCTGCCTGGTTGCGGGCGCGCACCTGCGGCTCGAGCCCGGCATGATAAGGCAGTGCCGGGCGGCCGGAGGCGGCGAGCGCCTCGGCGATCTTCTCCGCCTTGTCGCGGCTGGTCGCATAGACGATTCCCGGACCCGGCTGGCCGCGGAACAGCGTCTTCAGCTGGCCGCCGATCCCGTCGCGCGGCAGGACGTGATAGCGAATGTTCGGCCGGTCGAAGCCGGCGACGATCAGCCCATCCGCAGCTATTCCCAGCTGGCCGAGAATGTCCTCACGAGTTCGGCGGTCGGCGGTCGCGGTCAGCGCCAGTCGCGGCACGTGCGAATGGGCGTCGAGCAAGGGGCGCAGCAGGCGATAGTCGGGGCGAAAATCATGGCCCCATTCGCTGACGCAATGCGCCTCGTCGATCGCGAACAGGGCGAGCTTTGAATCGGCGATCAGCCGTCGAAAACCCTCGCCGGTGGCGCGTTCTGGAGCGACGTAGAGCAAGTCGAGCTCGCCATTGTGGAACCGCTGCACGGTCCGCTCGCGATCGGCGTCGGCCGAGGTCAGCGACGCCGCGCTTATGCCGATCGCGTCGGCCGAGCGGATCTGGTCGTGCATCAGCGCGATCAGCGGCGAGATGACGATTGCCGTGCCTTCGCGGGCCAGCGCCGCGAGCTGATAGCACAGCGACTTGCCTGACCCGGTCGGCATCACCGCCAGCGTGTCGTCGCCGCGCATCACGCGCTCGATCACCTGCTCCTGGACTCCACGAAAGCCGTCGAAACCGAAGACCGACCGGAGAAGCTCGTGGGGAGGACGCATGACCAATCCATACCGTCCGGGCCGAGCTTGTCGATGTGCCGTGGCTCGAGCCGCATCGACGGCGGCTCATTCCGCCGCGGGCGAGACCGATTCTAAACGGCGGGAGCCGGCAAGGAAGGAAAGGAACGCATGATGCTCGCTGCGCAGGAAATCGCGGGGGCCTTCATTGAAGAAGCGTTGCATCGCGTGGGTGAAGTGCGCCTGATCATAAAATCCAGCTTCCTGGGCGATCCGCGCCAGTTCGCTGTCCGCGCTTGAGTAAAGCAGGTCGACGGCCTGGTTGATCTGCATGATCCGACCGAAGAATTTCGGCCTCAGGCCGATGATGCGCGTGAAGCCGCGGTTGAGCCTGCGACGCTCGATCCCGAGCCGCTTGCAGATTTCGGCGATGCGCATCGTCCCGTTGCTGGTTTCGAGTAGCTGCACCGCCCGTTCCACGACCGGGTCTTCCGGTAATGCATGCTCGGCGAGGCGTGTGAAATAGGTGTTTGCTTCGGCGACATGCTCGTCGCGCGACGCCTCCTCTCCGAGGATGAAGCAATTGCGGGCAACCGCAGCCTTCTCCGGCGCCACTTCGTCGAGCGCAGCCGCCAGACCGACTATGTGCTGCCCCGATATGCCCAACAGGCGATAAGGGCTGGTCGCCGTTAGTTCACAGACGATCAGCCGAAGCGCATGGGAGTGGTGAAAGCGGACATCATGATCGGTTATCTGTCCGAACAGAAACGCGCGCGAGACGCGCTTGAACGGGCGGCCATTGATGCTTCCGCGCTCGTTGCCCGATCGCCCGAAAAAGCTGGACAGGTAGGAATAGCCGGTCGGCTTGGCCTGGAAGGTGACTTCCGATCCGAGCGGCTTGTTGGCGTAGAGGTAACGCCGGACAAAGGGGCGAAGGTGCCGGGGCGGAAGGACGGTTTCGAGCTCCACGCGTTCCATCGATGTGTCCGATTCCTACAAGACGCCGCCACTCCGAACGATCACCAGCATTGCCATGCGCCTCGATCCGGGGCGTCCGGGCCGGGTTCTTATAGCCTAAGTCTCGCCGGCGCCGCGGGTCAAGCAAGCGCAAGTCCGTGCGCTCGGCACTTGCGCCGACGACCGGCGAACGGCGCTGGTGCGCAACGACGGCGATTTTCGGGGGGAAATGACATGATGGCTCGTTCGGCAATTTTCGGTATTGGCATCTTGATGGCGGCTGCGTCGGCGGCGGTCATTGCCCGGGCTCAGGACCGCGTCGCTGCTCCGGTGCGCACGCCGGCGCCGGCGCCGGTGACCGCGACCGCGGTCATGATCAACGACGATCGCGACCATCGCAGCGCCCAGGCGCCGGCTGGCCCCCGCGGCCTCACCGCGACCGCGCTCCCCAAGTCGACGGGCTTTTACCGAATCCCCTACGCCAACGGCACCGAAGTGCGCGTATCGCGCGATCATAATATGCACACGCCCAAAGGTCGCTACGACATGGGCGGCCGCGGCGGCACGAAACCTTACAAGATCGTCGCCGCTGCCAGTGGCCGGATCGTCGCGATCGAGGACGACTTCAGTCAGCAGCAGGACAGCGACACCGCGCCCCAGTGCAACAATAATTATGTCTGGATTGCGCACCCCAATGGGGAATGGACCAAATATTCGCACATGACGAAGGGCTCCACGACGGGGAAGGCGAAACTTAAGGTCGGTGACGCGGTCAAGTCGGGCCAGTATCTCGGCGACGAAGGCGCCGTCGGCTGCGCCGGCGGCGACCATCTCCATTTCGAGGTCGGCGCGCCGCGCGCCACCGACCCGTTCACCGAAGTCGGTGGCTTCCTGCGAGACAATTCGGGCAGCAAGCGCAACCGAATCGCCCAAATATGCGGCATTCCCAACGGGCTGTTCGCATCGGGCCAGAGCTATGACGCGCGCGCTGTTCCCGACATGCTCGCTCCCGGAGCGAAGGAAGTCGCCCGGCACGGGCTGCCGATCCGCGACTATCAGTGCCTGTTCGACCAGGCGTCGGCCGCGAACTATACGCCGGTCTGGATCGACATGTTCAATGTCGGCGCCAATACTTATGTCAATGCGGTCTTCCGTCCTGGCGGCGGCGCGACACAGGCGTTCCACGGCCTGACCGGCGCTCAGTATCAGGCGCAATACAGCAAATGGACCAAGGCCGGCTATCGGCCGGTGGTGGTGGAAAGCTATGTCAACGGCGGGGTGCGGTACGCCGCGGTGTTCAAGAAAGCGAGCGGGCCCGCCTACTCGGCCTATCACGGGCTGACCGCCGCACAGCATCAGGCGAAGTTCGACGAGCTGACGGCCGCCGGCTATCGGCCGAAATCCATCTCGGTCGTGTCAAGCGGCGGGCGCCAGTACACCGCGGTTTACGAGAAAGCCGACGTCGGGCAGTGGCAGGCGAAATCCCAGCTCACCCCTGCGGAATATCAGGCCGCCTTTACCAGCAATGCCCGGGCTGGCCGGCACCTCGCCTATCTCAATGCCTACACGCACGCCGGCGCCCCGTACCTCGTCGCGATCTGGACATCGAAGACGCCCGGTGGCGGCAAGCAGCGCCACGGACTGACCGGCGCGCAATACCAGGCCGAATGGTCGAGCGCGAGCGGCTCGGGAATGCTGACCCAGGCGGTCACCGGCTACGAAGCGGGAGGAGGAGCTCGTTACGCCGCCAGTTGGAGGCAATAACCGGACGAGGTTCATCGCCGTCGAACTGGTAGTCGAACGCCAGGAGTGAAAGCCATTTAGGGAGCAGGGCAATGATGGCGTTTACAAAACTGGGTGCCGCACTGATAGCCGGCGTTGTCATGCCGGCTGTGGCGAGCGCGGAGCCGATCAAGATCCGCCAGACCGTGCCCAAGGCGGGTGTCGAGACGGACATTTCCTACCCGCGGATCGTCGTCGATGGGCAGGGCACGGACAAATATGATGCGGTTGTTACCAAAACTCTGGACAGCTGGATCACGGTTTCGGGCGACAAGCCCGGCAATGCGTCCAAAGGCGGCGCCAGCGAGCTCAAGATCGAAACCGGCAGGATTTCGATCGCCACGCCAGGCGCGGCGACCGTCTATAAGATCAGCTTTCCCTATCGCGCTCCCAAATCCAGCTCGGTTGCCAATATGCGGGTCTCGCCGGTTGACCTGTGCAATGCCCGTCTTGCCAAGCTGACGGGCGCAGCACGCGCGAAATTCCTGAAGGAAGGTGACCTTTTCAACTATCCCGATGCCTGGACCGCAACCGGCTCGGTCGCGTGGAATGTCAAGAAGATGAAGGGCATATTCCGTATCCAGGAATCGCTGAACACTTTCAGCGACTCCGCTCCGGTCGCCACTGCGATCGAATGCCGGGCGCTCGACCGCCCGAAAGTCCGGACGACGACGACAACGTCGGCGGGCGGCGCGGGCCCACGGGCCAAAAAAATGGACCCGGCACAGTCGGGGCAGGCGTCCGCTCCGCAACGCACCGGACCTACGCCGCAACGTGTTGGATCGACACCGCAACGTACCGGGCCGACGCCGCAGCGGGTGGCCGCGGGTCCCCCTGTCGAAGAGTTCGACGCGCGCATCCGCCGGGTCGACCGCGACGGCCCGAACGGCGCGACGCAGCTATGGGTCTATAACTCCGGTCCCGCGACCGCTGTCGGCTGCACGATCGAGGCGCGCGCCGACGCCGCCGCCGAATTTGAGCAGGTCGCATCGGTCGCGGATGTCGGCGCCCAGCAGACTGTCAAGCTCCCTGACACGCTGCCGACCGAGGCCAATGAATTTCTGGTCGTGTGTCCTTACGAACCGGAAGCGGCACAGGCGAACAACAGCTGGGTTCTCGACCAAAGCAATTGAGAGCCATCAGTCATGCCGAAGTCGCTGTGAGTCTGATCTACTCGGCAGCTTCGGCAGTCTCTTCGACTGCCCGTTCCGCGGCCTGCCGGAACCACAAGTCGGCGTAAAGCCCAGCTTTCTCCATCAGTTCGTCGTGCGTGCCGAGCTCGGCGACTTGGCCGTCGTCGAGCACGACAATGCGGTCGGCGCCGACGACGGTCGACAGGCGGTGAGCGATGATGATCGTCGTCCGGTCGCGGGCAACATTGTCCAGAGTCGCCTGGATCGCCTGCTCGGTGCGGCTGTCGAGCGCGGATGTCGCCTCGTCGAGGACCAGGATCGGCGG
>CAYUWJ010000077.1:0-24873 GCA_964448315.1 uncultured Sphingomonas sp.
CGGGCCTCTCACTCCAACGCACCTCTGCCAGCGCGTACGGCAACGAACCGCTTCATTGGTTCGCCGCCACTCCCACCCCCGGTCCGGCGGGACTCACCGACTCCGACGGCGATGGCATGCCCGACGATTGGGAAGCCGCGCGCGGCCTGAACCCAAGCGACCCGCGCGACGGTCCGGCCGATCGCAACGGCGACGGCTTCACCAATGTCGAGGAGTGGATGAACGCGCTCGCCGCCCCGGCGATGGCGGGGTGACCAGGGGCGTGGCGCCGTGCTCCTGAAGGCAAAAGCCAGACCGCACCCCTTAGGTCCGGCTCAACTTTCCTCCCAGCCGAACACCTCTTCGAGGCCAACGCCGAACATCCGGGCAATTCGGAAGGCGCTTTCCAGGCTGGGCGAATAGCGTCCCTGCTCGATCGCGATGATCGTCTGTCGAGTGACCCCGATTGCGTCACCCAGTGCGGCCTGGCTCATCTGGCCGTGCAGTTCGCGCAGCTCGCGGACCCGGTTGGTGATCGGAGGGCGCTTGGTCATGGCTCAGGCGTTGCGGCGGAAAAGGAAGATCTGAAAAGCATATTCGGCGATCTGGGAGAGGATCAGGCTGCCCATGATGCTGTGGAACAATAGGTTGCCGTCGCCGTGATAGACGAAGTGAAGCAGGCTGGTGACCGCCCCGACGCCAAGCACGATTCCTGACCAATTTCCGGCGCGGTCCAGTAACGGCCTTTCGCGCTCGTCGGCGGGCGCGTTGGCATCCTTGGGTTGAAGAACCGCCAAAGTGGTTTGCGCGATGATCGAGGCCACAATGACGAGGATCACGTAAGGGATGACGATGGCAATTGGCGGCGCCGTCCACCCGATCTAGCGCGATGCCGCGAACGCCAGGTTCAGATAATAGAGGCCAGCGACGGCCATCAGCACGCCCATCACCCATGCGGATTTTTCCCGAAACGTCATTTTTTTGTTTCCCCTGATGTCAAAAATATCTGACACCCGATTAGGGAGCCTCAGGGGACATGTCAAATATTTTTAACTATGGGTGGAAATCCCAGCGTCTGCGTCGCGGCAAAGCCGCGCCGTCGATCCGGTCGCTGCGCGCCGGTCGGCCGGCATTCGCGCTCTGTTCGACCCAAGCTCCCGATTGCTGCGCAATCGCTCCCTTGGGCTCGGGCGCTCCTGCTAAAAATCCACCTTGTCGTAATGCGCCGGCGGGACGATCACTTCCATCCGCTCGCCGAGCAGCGGCCTGAAGCAGGGCCGCGACTTCATCACCGCGTACCAGTCCTTGGTCTGCTTGTGGCTGCGCCAGTCGAGCGCGCCGAGATAGTCGATGACGCTGAGATGCGCCGCGGCGGTGAAATCGGCTAGGCTCAGCCCCGGCCCGGCCAGCCAGCGGCGGTGATCGAGCAGATAGTCGATGTAATCGAGATGGCCGTTGCCAACCCGCATCGCCTCGCGCAGCACCCGCGTGTCGGGCGCCTGGGCAGTCACCAGCCGCTTGCGCATCCGCTCGTTCATCAGCGGCTCGACCGCCTCGCGCCACAATTTCTCGTCGAACCATTCGACCAGCCGCCTGATCTCGGCGCGAAGCACCGCATTGCCGTGGATCATCGGCATGCGGTCGACGGTCTCGTCGAGATATTCGACGATAGGCTGGCTGCCGATCAGCGTGATTCCGGCGTCCGCATCGACCATCACCGGCGTTTCGCCGGCCGGGTTCATGTCGACGAACTCGTCGCGCTGCGCCCAGGGATTCTCCCGCACAAGCTCATGGGCGATGCCCTTCTCGGCGAGGACCAGCCGGACCTTGCGCGAAAAGGGGCAAAGCGGGAATTGGTACAGCTGCCACATCGGAGGGCAGCTTTAGCGGCCCTTACGCGGGCGTCTAGGGCGCGGCGCCCCTAGCGCTTGGGATAGGTCGGCGACGGTAGGTTGGCAGTCGCCCGCTCGAGCGATTCGGCGGCCGCGCTCATGCCCTTCATCATCGCCGGAAGCGCCTCTGCCAGCGCCTTCATCCCCGCCTCGAGCGCCGGCTTCGCATCGGCGAGCTGCCGCTCGAGATTCTGCTCGAATTCGGGATCGTCGATGCGGCCGAGGTCGCGCACCGTCTGGTTCTTTTCGGCGGGCGTCGCCTCGCGGCCTTCGGCGGCCGCTCGGATTTCGCCGACCGGCAGACTGAGCACCGCCTTCGACAGCGCCTGCATCATGTCCGAAAGCCGCTCGACCGTCTGCGGGTCGGTAAGCTCGTCCGGAACCCGGACCTGTTCGTCCGCATGGTCTTGGCTCTGGGCGACCGCCGGTGTTGCGACAAGCGCCGAGGCGAAAAGAAGGATTGATACGCGCATGACCGGCTCCGGTTATTGCCAGGTTGGATAAGTCTTGTCCGGCAGCAGCTTAGCACCGCGGCAAGTCGGAATAAACCGGCGCGATGCGGTACCGGCCGGGTGAGCCGGGCTGGTTGTCAATCCGTGCGCCTCTGATAAGCGAAGCGGACTTCCCCGGGGACTTCATGACCTTCATCCAGCTCTTGATCATCGCCATCGTCCAGGGCGTCACCGAGTTCTTGCCGATCTCCTCGTCGGGCCACCTGATCCTGATCCCCTATTTCACCCGAATGCCGGATCAGGGGCCGTTGATCGATATCGCCGTTCATATCGGCTCTTTCCTCGCCATCCTGGTCTATTTCTTCCGCGAATCGATCGGCCTCGCGCGGGGCGGCCTGGCCAGCGTCGGCATCGGTAAAGCGCCCGAGCAGCGGCGGCTGTTCTGGTGGATAGTGATCGGCACCATACCTGCCGTTCTGTTCGGATTCTTTCTCAAGCAGGGCGGCTGGCTGGAAAGTTTCCGATCGACCACCTTGGTCGGCATCAACCTCATAGCCTACGGCCTGTTGCTCGGTATCGCCGACCGGGTCGGACCGCGGAAAAAGCGGTACGAGGACATGTCGCTCAAGGACGCGATCATCGTCGGGCTCGCCCAGGCGCTAGCACTCATTCCCGGCACCAGCCGATCGGGCGTGACGATGACGGCAGCGCGATTCCTCGGTTACGAGCGGGTCGAGGCGGCGCGCTTTTCCTTCATATTGGCTCTGCCGGCGGTCGCCGGGGCTGGAACGCTAGCCGTGCTCGATCTCGCCGAGGCGACCACGGCCATGCAGTGGGATGCTCTGATCGCCGGCGGAATGACCTTCGTCACGGCTTTCGCGACCATGATCTTCCTGATGCGCTTTTTGCGCCATGCCTCGATGATGATCTTCGTTGCCTATCGCGTCCTGCTCGGTTCGGCGCTGCTGATCTGGTTCTGATCCGCAATGCGGGCGCGTGCGTCGGTTCAGGCGGCTCGGCCCGACGACCGCATCGCGAAGCGCCCGCCGCGGCGGAAGCGGCCGAGCCACGCCGGCGCGATCGCCGCCAGCGGCGCCGGCGATATGCCGAACGCCTCGAATCCTTTGAACTCACCCGACGGGACATTGTCGTTTTGCAGCATCAGCCACTGGTCGCGGGTCAAGGGAGCGCCCGGCAGGAAGCCGAGCCACGACAGCAGCGAGGCGGCGAAATCGGGCATGTCGACCAGCGCCGGATCGCGGCCGGCGGCGTCGAGGACGATGGCGGTCAGTTCGCGCATGGTCATCACCTGCGGACCGCCGATCTCATAGGTCTTGCCACCATGCGCCGTCGGGTCGAGCGCGGCGGCGGCGATCGCCTTCGCCAGATCGTCGACATAAACCGGCTGAAAGCGGCAGTCGGGCGCGATCACCGGCAGCACCGGCAGCCACCCCAGCCTGGCAAGCCGGTTGGTCAGATTGTCCTCGGACCCGAACACTAATGACGGCCGGATGATCGTCGCCCCCGGGAAGGCCGAGCGGACTTCATTCTCGCCCTCGCCTTTGGTCGACGCATAGCGCGATTGGCCTTTCGCATCGGCGCCGATCGCCGAGATGTGGACGAGCGCCCGCGCGCCGGCGTCGCGCGCCGCCTCGGCGACATAACCGGCGCCGGTCGCATGGACCGCCGCCATATTCTTGAACGCGCCGCACAGGTTGATCACCGCGCTCGCGCCGGCGACCGCCGCCCGGACCGATTCCGGCCGGGTGATGTCGGCCCGCACCAGCCCCCACTGGCCGATCTGCGCCAGCGGCTGGAGGAAATCGGCGGTGCGCGGCGCGCGGCTGGCGACCCGCAGCCGGACATCGGCGTCGAGCAGCTGCTCGCAGACGTAGCGGCCTATGAAGCCGCCGCCGCCGAACACCGTCACCAGCCGATTGTCGGGCTCGATCATGGCCGTCGCCCTAGCCGCGCCCGCGAGTCGTTGACAAGCCATGGCGCCGCCTCCACATGGCGCGCCCTACCGGCTTTTCGATGCTCCCGTGCCCAGGTGGCGGAATTGGTAGACGCACCAGCTTCAGGTGCTGGCGCTCGCAAGGGCGTGGAGGTTCGAGTCCTCTCCTGGGCACCATTTGCTTTTCCCTCACCGTCCCCCGATGCATCGACAAAGCGTTGTAAATCTGCCATTTGTCATCTCCAGCAGTCGCTGAGTGATCGCCACTGTTCCTCACCAATCCACCCAATTTGGGGGCATGGATGGGGGCAAACGGAAACTTAAGGGCGCTGCGACGAAAGGCGGTGCCCCCAAATGCCCCTCATGGATACACAGATCCGGGCTCTTCGGGCCACGGAGAGGTCCATCAAGAAGGCCGATGGCAAAGGGCTGTATATTGAGGCGGTCCCCAGCGGGTCCAAGCTCTGGCGGCTCAAATATCGCTATGCAGGCAAAGAGAAACGATTGGCGCTCGGGACGTATCCGGACATTTCGCTACGCGAGGCCAGGAAGCGGCGTGACTCAGCCCGCGCCTTAATCGAACAGGGGATCGACCCCGGGCTAAAAAGGAAGCGGGAGAAGGCCGCTGCCAAGGTCAGCTCGGAGAACAGCTTCGAGCGGATAGCCGAAGAGTATCTCGATAAAATGGAGAGGGACGGGCGTGCGGAACCGACGCTGGCGAAGGCGCGCTGGTTCCTGTCACTCCTAAAGCCAGCGATCGGAAGCCTCCCAATCAGCGAGGTCGACCCGCAGATGCTATTAGCGGCTCTCAAGAGGTTGGAAGCCAAGGGCAACTATGAAACAGCCAAGAAGACGCGAAGCTTCGCCAGTCGCGTGTTCCGATATGCTGTTGCGACTGCACGTGCGAAGCAAGACCCAGCTGATTTGCTGAAGGGGGCGCTGATCGCTCCTAAGGCGCGCCATTACGCCGCAATTTTGGAAGGTCCCAAGCTTGGCGAATTGCTTCGGGCGATTGACGATTACTCGGGCCAGCCAGTCACGAAACTCGCCTTGCAAATTGCCCCTCAAGTTTTCGTTCGGCCCGGCGAATTGCGTCACGCCGAGTGGGCTGAGATCGACCTGGATGAAGCGATCTGGCGGGTGCCCGAAGGTAAGATGAAGGCTCGTCGGCCGCATTCGGTTCCGCTGTCCCGACAGGTGGTCTCCCTGTTCAAAAAGCTGCGATCACTGACGGGGCCGAACGGGATGGTTTTTCCAGCATTCCACACCAGCCGCCGGCCGATGAGCGAGAATACGCTCAACGCCGCCCTGCGCCGCATGGGCTTCGTCAAAGAAGAGGTGAGCGCGCACGGATTTCGCTCAACGGCCTCAACCCTTTTGAACGAGAGCGGATTGTGGAATCCCGACGCGATCGAACGTGCGCTTGCCCATGGTGACAGCAACGCTGTGCGGGGCGCTTACCACCGAGGCCAGTATTGGGACGAGCGGGTCCGCATGGCCCAGTGGTGGAGCGACTATCTCGACCAACTCCGTCAGGGCGCTGAAATCATCGATCTAGTCCCCGGGGGCAAAGCCCATGGCGCGAAATAGAAAGACGCGACCTGCTTTCGAACTTTACGGCATGGCCCGAGCACAGGTCGAGAAGGACTACCCGGATTTCATCAAGAGCGGCTGGATCGGCACAGCGGAACAGGAAGGGGAGGCGATCCGTAAAAAACTTGCTGAACTAGGCTTCACTCTCAAGCCGCAGTCGGGTTGGGACAAGATAGGTTATGAAATTCGTCTGATAGAACTCTCGATGACGGGACTGTGGCCGGACGAAAAAGGCCATGCCCAATTGGCGCGGGAATGCCGGAAGCTGGCCAACACCGTCCAAGAGTCCGCTAAATCGATAGCTGCCCTGACTCACTGGCAAGCGGTCAGCGTTGCATCAATGTTCACGAAATCATCGATCGGCGATCATGTCTCCGATTTTTTCGGGACTGCCAGACGGCTGGAAATCGTAGCGGCCTTTCTCGAAGCCGCCAAGCAGCCGACGAAGTGGGCGACGTCGAGGAGACGCAAAGCGCGGCTAGTCTTGGCTTGCAAGCTTGCTCTGTTCTTTGAGCAAGAGTTTGGCGTGCCGGCGAAACCACGAGGCGGCTCTGAAGCGCTCCCGGATATTCGGGATGAAAATGATTGGACCAAGTTCTATCAGGGAGTTGCAGAGCTTGTGCTTGGGGAAGGCGTTTCACCAGACCGGCAGGATCTCCTTTGGGAAGCCGCCAAGCCGTCGGAAATGCCGAACGACTCTAAGTAGGCGATTGCCGACAGTCGTCACGAGCAAATCTCAGTAGTGCATGAGCACCCCGACGAACATCAGGAGGTGCACATGGAAAGACTTTTGACCATCAGGAAGTTTTGCGAACTTTACGGCGTCGGCCGTTCGACCGTCTATCGCGAGAACGCGGCTGGGCGGTTGCCCTTTCGAAAAATCGGCCGCGCTACGCGTATCGCCGAGGGCGATGCGAAAAAGTGGGTCGAGGTTCTGCCCGCTCGCTGATCGAACGCGGTCCGCTGGGGGATGCCCAATTTCAAGAGAAGAATGAACCAGAAGGGTCGGAACGAGCCAGCTTTCTCGCGGCTTCCACATTGGGTGCAAGATAGTCCGGCATACCGAAGCCTGAAGCCTGGTCCTCGCGCGCTCCTTCTAGAATTAATCCGCAGATACAATGGCCGGAATAATGGGCGCATTGGAATGAGCGCGCGCCATGCTTGCGACGCTATCAACATCTCAGACAAGGATACGGCCCTGAGATATCTCAACGACCTCCGCGACAAAGGACTAATTCGGCCAACGAAGCTTGGGGGCTTTAATATGAAGGACGCGACCGCCAGCCGAGCAACGGAGTGGGCGCTGACTTGGGAGCGAGAAAATGACGAACTCCCAACCCGAGATTTCCAAAAATGGAAACCAGAGTAAATCGCGGTCCGGAAAATCTAGCCCCTCAGTCCAGAGAATCCGGACACCGCATCTCGAACCTATCAGTTTTGGTCCGGAATTTCCGGACCAGGAGGTCTTCCAAAGCTGTATTGCCGGTCCGGAATTTCAGGACACATATACATCTGAGCCATAGGCCCTTGATGCTTTCCGAAGTCCAGAAGCGAAAAATTCGCAATTGATTTCGGAAAAATCCTGCGCAACCAAGCTATCGGACTTGGGCTGCGTAGCGCCCGCTACGCGAAGCGGAGCAGCCCACACACCTCGCCGGGCCAAGTTTCAGCTTTTCTGACTCGTTGTTGTGCCTCGCTGTCTCGAGGCTACAGTGCGCCATCATACTCTGAGGAAGACCATGTCATCTAGCGTTCGCAAACTTCTCGACCAGTATCGTGGCGCGTCCAAAACCGAGCGTGAAAAGGGGACTTACTTCGAGCGCTTGGCGATCGTTTTTCTCCAACGAGATCCGGGCATGGCTCAGGAGTATGAGAACGCTCAGGATTACGCGACTTGGGCGCGGGAACGCGGCCTCCCTGCGACAGACAATGGCGTGGATGTCGTTGCAAAAATTCGGGGGGAAGAAAGCTACTGCGCCGTTCAGTGCAAATTTTATCGCGAGGGCGGGAACATTCCCAAAGCCGAGCTGGACAAGTTTCTCAGCACTTTGGGGGCGATGGGACGGCACTTTTCGCGTGGCCTCATAATTGAAACCACCGGCCGGCCTTTTAGCTCAAACGCTACAGCCCTTTTTGACGATTTGAACGTTACCACGCTCGGTTTGGACCGGCTGGAGGAAAGCCCGATCGATTGGGAGGCTTTCTTTGTCGATGGCGAGATCAAGCTCGACCCGCCGAAGCAATTAATGCCTCACCAACGCGAGGCTTTACGCGATGTGAAAGCTGGCCTTAGCGATGCCGAGCGTGGCAAGCTCATCATGGCGTGCGGCACGGGCAAGACATTCACCGGCCTCAAGATCGCTGAGGATATGGTTGGCATTGGCGGCAAAGTTCTGGTGCTGATGCCGTCGCTCGCCCTGGTCAATCAAACGATCCGCGAATGGACGATCGATAGCCAGACGCCATTGCGGTCCTATGCCGTCTGTTCCGATGCCCAAGTGGGTAAGCGCAAGCGAGGCGGGCAGGAAGACGTGGCAGAGGTCGAGCTGCACGATTTGGATTATCCCGCAACCACCAATGCCGCCAGGCTGGCCAGCCGATCATCCTATGATGCCAGCGACCGGATGACGGTGGTCTTTTCGACCTATCAGAGCATTCAAGTCATCAGTGATGCGCAAAAGCTGCACGGCTTTCCAGACTTTGACCTGATCATCTGCGATGAGGCTCACCGGACCACTGGCGCAACCTTGGCGGGAGAAGATGAGAGCGCCTTCGTCAAGATCCACAATCAGGATTTCATAGCCGCCAGGAAGCGCCTTTACATGACGGCAACGCCGCGCGTCTTTGGCGAGGCGGTGAAAGCGAAGGCCAGCGAGGCATCGGCGGAACTGGCGTCGATGGACGACGAGACGCTTTACGGTGAAGAGCTTTTCGTCCGCGGTTTCGGCTGGGCCGTCGAGAATCAGCTCCTGACCGATTACAAGGTGATCGTCCTAGCGGTGGACGAGGAGATGGTCAGCGCCAGCGTGCAAAACCGCCTCAAGGATGCGGACAGCTCGCTTGTGCTGGACGATGCCACCAAGATAATCGGTTGCTATAAGGCGCTCATCAAATCGGGCCTCAGCCAAGAGGTCTTGACCGACCCCCAGCCGATGCAGCGGGCAATCGCTTTCTGCAAGGACATCGCCTCCTCCAAGCTCATCCAAACCGAGTTTCGCAATGTGGTCGAGGAATATCTCGCCAGTGAGGAAGGTCAGGAGGCACTAGGAGACGCCGCCGTACTGACCACTGAATTGCAGCACGTGGATGGCACGATGGGCGCAAAGGAGCGGGCCAACAAGCTGGATTGGCTCAAAGAGAGCCACGGCGATGTCATTTGCCGCATCCTCAGCAACGCGCGCTGCCTGTCCGAAGGTGTGGACGTTCCCGCGCTCGATACCATCCTGTTCATGCACCCGCGAAAGAGCCAGATCGATGTAGTTCAATCGGTAGGGCGAGTGATGCGCCGCACACCTGGTAAGAACATGGGTTACGTCATCCTGCCCATCGGCGTGCCGGCCGGGATGACGCCGGAAGAGGCGCTCGCTGATAACGAGCGCTACCGCGTCGTCTGGCAGATTTTGAACGCGTTGCGATCGCACGATGAACGCTTCGATGCACAGCTCAACCAGGCCGATCTGGGGGTGGACATCAGCCACAAGATCGAGGTCGTGGCAGTCAGCAACAAACTGCCTACTCGGTCAACGACGAAGCCGACGACGGGCATCGGCTCTGGGAGCGAGGGTGGCGGCGAAGAAGGGCCTGAAGGCGGCGACAGCACGCCAAAGCCACAAAACCCCTTTCAGACTGGTTTCGTATTTGACGAGTTCTCCAAGGCCATCATGGCCAAGATCGTCAAGAAATGCGGACGCCGCGACTATTGGGAAAACTGGGCAGGCGACATTGCCAAGATTGCCGAAGCCCATATCAGCCGCATAACCGGCATCATTGCCAAAGAGGGCAGCAAGGAACGCGAAGCCTTTGACGCATTCCTGGCCGAAATTCGGGATGACCTGAACCCGGAAGTCAGTGAAGCCGAGGCCATTGAAATGCTGGCCCAGCACCTCATCACGCGCCCGGTGTTCGATGCGCTGTTCGAGGGCTACGACTTTACCGCGAACAATCCCGTCTCAAGGGCCATGCAGAGCGTCCTGGAGGCGCTGGACGAGCATCGGCTGGATAAGGAGGCCGAAAGTCTGGATCGCTTCTATGCGAGCGTTCAGCGGCGCGCGCAGGGCATCGACAATGCCGAAGCGAAGCAGAAGATCGTGGTCGAGCTTTACGACAAGTTCTTCCGCAATGCCTTTCCCAGAATGACCGAGCGTCTGGGCATCGTCTATACGCCAGTGGAGGTGGTGGACTTCATCATCCATTCGGTGAACGAGGTTCTGCAATCGGAGTTTGGCCAGACGCTGGGCAGCAAGGGCGTTCATATCCTTGATCCCTTTACCGGCACGGGCACCTTCATCACCCGCTTGCTACAGTCAGGCCTCATCAAACCAGATGAATTGGAGCACAAATACCGGCACGAGATTCACGCCAACGAGATTGTGCTGCTCGCCTACTATATCGCAGCGATCAATATTGAGGCGGTCTATCATTCGCAGTCGGGCGGCGACTATGCACCTTTCGAAGGCATCTGCCTGACCGACACTTTCCAGATGGGTGAGCAGCAAGAGGATTTGCTGTCAGAAATTTTCCCGGTGAACAGCGACCGCCGCACCAGACAGATGGAATTGCCGGTGAAAGTCATTGTTGGCAATCCGCCCTATTCGGTGGGTCAAGGCAGCGCGAACGACAATGCCGCCAATCTGGCATATCCAAAGCTGGATCAGCGTATTCGGGAAACCTATTCAGCGCGGTCTGATGCGACCAACAAGAACGCTCTCTACGACAGCTATATCCGCGCCATTCGCTGGGCCAGTGACAGGATCGGTGATGCGGGCGTGGTGGCCTATGTCAGCAATGCCGGTTGGATCGACGGCAACACTACTGATGGCCTTCGCCAATGCCTAGCGGAAGAATTTGCCAGCATCCATGTATTCCATTTGCGCGGTAATGCGAGGACTTCGGGTGAACAGCGCCGAAAAGAAAAAGATAATGTGTTTGGACAAGGCACGCGAACGCCCGTGGCTATTACCCTGCTTGTCAAGAACTCCAATGCTCCCGGCCATGGCCGAATCAACTTTCACGATATCGGCGACTATCTAAGCCAGGAAGACAAACTAAAGACCATTGCCAACTTTGGCAGCATTGGCGGCATCTCCAATGTCAATGGATGGCAAAACATTACTCCCGATGAGCATGGCGACTGGCTAGGCCAGCGTGATCGAGCGTTCGATGCGTTTCTGCCCATGGGAGACAAGAGCGGAACCGAACCCATAGTCTTGTTCGATAACCACTCCAGCGGTCTGAAAACCCAGCGCGACACATGGGCATTCAATTCCAGCCGCTTAGCCTTGACCAAGAACATGCATGCCATGATTGGTTTCTATAATCAGGAACTGGAACGATTCGATGCGGCTCACCTTGGTGCAGATCGAAGTGCAAGGGAAAAAGCTATCGATGGCTTTATCGACACCGACCCCGGCAAGATTAGCTGGACGGACAGCGTCAAACAGGGGTTAGCGAAGGGCAAGAAACTGGCCTTTGAACTCGAGGCTTTGACGCCCAGCCTCTATCGCCCGTTCACGCCGCAATGGCTCTACTACAGCCGTACCTTCAACGAGCGCGTCTATCAGATGCCCCGCATCTTTCCGATGGGCGCGGCGGCCAAAAATCGAACAATTCAAACCAACGCAAAATACGGTGGAAACGGCTTCATCGCGATGATGAGCGATGTGCTGCCCGACCTTCACTGCAACGGTGATTCACAGTGCTTCCCCCGCTATCTCTATGATGAGGAGGCTCAAGCGTCCGATGATGACCTGTTTGCCTCTGGCGAAGCGGCTGGTTTGAAACGTCGCGACGCATTGACCGATCAAGGCCTAACGCATTTTCAGGCCGCTTATCCTGCCGAGACGATCACAAAAGATGACTTATTTTATTACGTTTATGGCCTGCTGCATTCAGAAGAATACCGTGACCGCTTTGCCGACAACCTCTCCAAGGAACTGCCTCGCATTCCCGCGGTAAAGCAGGCGAAGGATTTCTGGGCCTTTGTCGAAGCTGGCCGTGAGCTGGGTAATCTGCATTGCGACTACGAGGCTGTTGAGCCTTATCCCGTCACCTTTGCCGAAGGCGCGCTGGAACTGGCGCATATCCCCGACCCGGAGAAATTCTACCGCGTCGAGAAAATGAAATTCCACAAAGTTCGCAACAAAGAAGGCAAGCTGGAGCCGGACAAAACGACCGTCATCTACAATAGCAATGTCACCATCACCGGCATTCCGCTGGAAGCCTATGATTATGTTGTCAACGGCAAGGCCGCACTCGACTGGGTGATGGAGCGGCAGTGCGTGAAGACCGACAAGGCCAGCGGAATCGTCAACGACGCTAACCGCTTTGCCATCGAGACCGCCGGCGATCCCGCCTACCCACTTAAACTGTTCCAGCGCGTCATTACGGTGAGCCTGGAGACGATGAAGATCGTTCGTAGCTTGCCCAACCTGGAGATCGATTGATGGCTCTCGACGCGAAGCAGCAGCAGATCATGGATTTCCTGCACGACCGGATCTTCGATCCGATCCTCCTATCCTCGCAAGCGAGCAATGAACTCAAGAGCGGCGTTCGCCTGACCATCAACAGGATGGAGCGTCTGAGCGCCGCGAAGATGATCCAATATTATTGGTCAGCGATCATCGGGACCGAGCGAAGCATCGGTTTCGCGGCGCGGATGAGGCAGGAGGGCTTTACTCGTTTTGAAGAGGCTCTCGAAGAGTTTCGCGTGCGCTTCGACGATGAATTCCTTCGAAGCTGAGGCTGGGAGATTTGGAGCCGACCTTTTCCGAATTTAGCTACGGCTTCGCGCTGACCAATGAGTTCGTTGGCCTAATGGACCTTAGCGTCGCTCCGATTTTTCCGAGCCTCATTGAGGAAGGTAAGGAAGGCGGCGGATACGACGTTAAACTTGATAAGCCCGGCCTCCCGCTATTCCTCCAGTTCAAGCGATCGGAATGCATGGTGCATCCGATGGCACGTGAGGCTTGCATACTTGGGCCAGCGATCTTTTTGCCCTACCATCGCTTCTGGATCACACCATCATCCAAGTCGCGTCAACATGAGCTTCTGCTCGGACTAGATGCTGCGCCAAATCGCGTCTTTTACGCCGCGCCAAAGTTCCATCGAACCGAACAGCTAAACAACGCATGGCAAAATCAGGCGGTGACTACTCGATCAATTTTCGTGCCTCCCAGCGCGATTGGCCCCATGCCAGACGACGGAAAGCATTCGATCGTTTTTGATCGGCTTGCCGCTTGGAGATGTTCGGAACCAAAGAGAGTGGAGGCATTCTCGATCAAGCATCTACTCAGAGACATGGAAATCGAACTCTCGAATCGAGAAACGCCCATGCGCGACGATCTGCCCAAATGGGAAAAGAGCTTGGAGATCGCCAGCCGGCAGCAAGAGGTTTCTGAACCAGGCAGGATCGAGTTTTCTGAATCTAGACACGGATCTCTGGATGGCCCGGCCGGCCGGCCACTAGTGAAGCAATCGAAGGAGGATGATCCGTCCCATCTCGCTCTCCAGCACATAGCGGATCGCGCGACGATAGAATTCGATGCGCAGTTCTTTGTGGTTCAAGAGAGCGAGTGAACACTGCAGATGACCACCCTGCGATCCATTCTAAGTTGCGATCATGGGCGCGTCAGCCTGGTCATTGGTAACGGGATTCACATCCATCGTGCCAGCCGTAGCGGCAACGATTGGAACCAGATGATGCAGAGCTTGGCAGCCAAATACGGCTTGCGAGCTTCTCCACACCAAAAGGGTCTAGCTCTCACCGAACTTTACGACCTGATTGATTTGAAAACCCCAAGTGACCAGAAGCCGCAGGAGCTGCAAGCCGAGTTCTGCGACCGAATGGATGAGTGGCAACCGCTGCAGCATCATCACACAATAGTGAATTGGGCAGTTCGCAACGACGCTCCCCTCCTAACAACGAACTTCGATCACGTGCTGAGCGATGCGGCCGACGCCAATCTGAAGTCCCTTTTCCGTCCGCGTGGGAACGTCAGACGGCCGACTGATTATTATCCATGGGAAAAATATTTCGGCGTTCGGGATTTGGCCGATCCCTGTGATGGGTTTGGCATCTGGCACATCAACGGCCTGATCGATCACATTCGTTCAATCAGATTAGGCCTTTCACACTATATGGGTTCGGTCTCCCGCGCCCGGCCCTGGTTGCATGGAAGCAAGGAGACGCGGCTCTTCTCCGAAAAAGACATGCCTAATTGGCGTGGGCGGGACACGTGGCTCCATATCGTATTCAACCTTCCCCTCCTTATCTTCGGACTGAAGTTGGACGGACAGGAGGTGTTTCTGCGTTGGCTTCTCATTGAACGAGCCAAATACTTCCGCCAATTTCCGGGACGCAGAAAAGAGGGCTGGTATGTGTTCCCTCGGAAAGAAAACACAGAGGAGGATCTAGCTAAGCGCTTTTTCCTGAACTCCATCGGCATTCAGCCGATTGACGTTCCTTCTTACGCCGAAATTTATGAAACGGCAGCCTGGTAGAGTTAGAGATGGGTGGAATTGGCTCCGGAAATCACGGTGGCAGACAGACGACGGACTCTTCGCTTTGTATCGACATCGCTTGGCTGATGCGCACCGGTCGAGCTGAAAACGGCAAGCATTTGGCAGGTAGCTTGTCATGGACGCGGGGCGAAGAGATGGTCGGATCGATCGGCTACCACTCAATCATGAATCACGTGGGCGATGAACGGCTAGAGTTGAGCTTTGCTCAGGCGCTCAGCGGCGCTCGAGAACAAGTCCATCAAACGGTCCAGCTTTGCCACACTGAGCCAAACTTCGGCGGCAAACGATGGTGGATGACTTGCCCCTTTCGGCAAATTCGTGTCGGCAAGCTCTATCTTCCGCCCGGAGGCAACCGCTTCGCATCTCGTCAAGCTTGGAGGCTAAGCTACCAAAGTCAGTTGGACGCAGAACGCGACCGACAGTTTGAGCGTCTCTTCCGGCTTCAAAGGAAATTGGGTTGCAGCGAGGGCTGGGAGGCAGGTCTGACCCGGCCGAAGGGAATGTGGGCAAGAACATTCGAACGCCATCTTGAGCATTATTGGCGATTGGATGACGCATGTTCTGCCGAAATGGCTCAGATTTTTGCGAGGCTTTCTCCAGCGCTCGGAGAACGCTAAAATCGCATGATCGAGCGCCCAAATTCCTTTCTGAACCATTATTTGGGGGCATATCTGGGGGCATTTTTGCGCTGATTGGAGGCAAAGCTTCAATTTATCAGCAGCTTGGTTCGCTTCTGCGAGTCCTCTCCTGGCACCAATTTTTCTGATTGCCGACATATCCAGTTCTCTCGACAGAATGACGGAAAAAGGCGGCACCGTGGAAGCGCGCAACAAGAAGATCGAAGACTGGTTTGCGATGGTCAAGCAGGGGCAGGTTGTGCTGCCTCGCTTCCAGCGTCACGAAGCTTGGCGTCATGCGCAGGTCGTCGGCTTGCTGGAAAACATATTGCGCGATCCGCCGCTCCCGATCGGCGCGTTGCTGACGCTCGAAGTGGGCGATCAGGAACTTTTCCATTCCCGCCCGATCGTCGGAGCGCCCCAGCCACAATCCAAACCTTCGATGCATCTGCTCGACGGCCAGCAGCGCATGACCGCGCTTTGGCGCAGCCTGACGGGGGATTACCGCGCCGATGGGATCGAGGTCTTCGTCTCGCTCAAGGCCAAGGAGGAAGACGAGGAAGACGACAAGGCGGAGACGGTGGACGCCCCCAAGGTCGAGGCAATCAAGCGCTGGGATCGCAAAGGCGTGATGCAGCCCGTATGGGCCAACGATCCCGTCTCGATGCTGCAAGAGGACTATATTCCGGCGACGATCCTCTGTCCCGGTTCGATGGGCGAAGATGCTTTGAACGCGTGGGAGGAAGCGGTTGAGGAAAGCGGCCTGCTCACCAAACAGTTGACCAAGCGGACGGAAGCCTTGCGCCAGCGGGTTGCCAAATACGACGTTCCTTTCCTGTCACTCAATTCCAAGACGGGCCGCGATACGGCGCTCGATGTTTTCATTAAGATGAACACGTCGGCTACGCCGCTGAAGGACTTCGATATTGTGGTCGCCCAGCTTGAGAGCGCGACCGGTGATTCCTTACACGATATGGTTGAGGAGCTCGTCGAGTCCGTTCCGGCGGCGCGCGACTATGGCCGTATCGAAGACATGATCTTGTCGGTTGCCGCGCTGCTCATGGATCGTCCCCCACTGAAGAAGACCTATCTCGACACTGCCTATGGAAATGATTTTGTGTCGGTCTGGGGAAGGCTCAAACATGGGTTCAAGCATGGCATCGCATTCCTTCGATCGGAATCCATTTTGAATGAGCAGTGTTTGCCCAGCGAGGTTGCCGTATACCTCACATGTGCGCTCTGGGCCGATGTTCCGGAACATGCCTTTGACGAGGGCGGTAATGCTCGCGCCCTCATCCGCAAGGCGCTTTGGCGCGGGTGCTACACCAATCGCTATGGCAAAACCTCGGCAACCCGCGCTTATGCTGACTACCGCTTGCTGAGGGACATGATCACGGGCAAGGAAACCGGCTCCTGCGAGCTGTTCGACGAAACCTATTACCCGCTTCCCGCAAAAGAAGAGATGCTGCTGGCCGGTTGGCCGGGGCGCAAGGATCGCTTGCCGCGCGCCATGCTGGCAACGGGATTGCGCCGGGGTGGACTCGACTTCGCGGACGGGGCTTCAATCACTCCGGACAACTTCCATAGCCGGGAGTTCCATCACCTTTATCCGGTCGGCATTCTGAGCGGCGACCGCGCCGACGAACGCGTGAACCGCGCGCTCAATTGCGCTCTCATCACATGGACGACGAACCGCAAGGTCGGGGCCCAGACGCCTTCCGGTTATATCAGCAAGCGCGCGGCAGCAGCCTCATTGGGCGAGGAAGCAGTGCGGCAGAGACTGGAAAGCCATCTAATTCCTTACGATGCGCTCATCGCCGATGATTACGAAGCATTCCTCAATGCCCGCGCCGAACTAATACACGCCGATATGATGCAACTTTCTCAAGGGGCAGTCCCATCATGAGCGCTCCAACCTCTTTTTTTCAACCGGCTTCTATTTCCTATGCCCACAATTGCTGCTCCATTAAGGTGAGCGCGTAAGGCATGCGCCCCATGCAGGAGCGTGCCCTGCGTACCGTCTTCAACCCGCAACGGAAGCTCGCCATGGGGAATATCCGGCAAGTCACGCCATTCATGCACGTCGACGATATCGACCGGGCAATCGCCTTTTTTATCGACATCCTTGGGTTTAGCGCGCCCTTTCGCATGGGCGATTACGCCTATGTCGAGCGCGAGGGCGCGGCTGTTCGCATTCTTGAAAACCAGGGCGAGGAAGGAGCCCCGCCCGGCAACCGGCGCTTCGCTTATTATTTCGACGTCCACGACGTCGATGCGCTGCATAGCGAGCTGAAGCCCAGGCTCGACACGCTTCTTGAAGGCGACGTGTGCGGGCCGATCGATCAGGATTACGGCCAGCGCGAGTTGCTGGTCCTTGCACCCGACGGCAATCTCGTCGTGTTCGGGCAGGCGATCACCGGCGGCGGCGCCTAGGGAGTGACTGCCGGCCGACGGATTGGAGTCACCCGCCACACCGTGTTCGACAAATCGTCGGCGACGATCAGCGCGCCGCGCGGGTCGATGGCGACACCGACCGGGCGGCCACGGGTCTTGCCGTCTTCGCCCAGGAAGCCGGAGACGAAGTCGACCGGCTGGCCGGCGGGACGGCTGCCGCTAAACGGCACGAACACCACCTTGTAGCCGACCGGCTCGCTGCGGTTCCAGCTGCCATGCTCGCCGACGAACACGCCGTCGGCAAAGCGGGCGCCCATAACCGGCGAGGAGAATGCCAGGCCGAGCGGGGCGACATGCGATCCCAGGCTGTAGTCGGGGCGGATCGCCGCCGCGACCTTATCCAGGTCCCGCGGCCGGACGCGCGGGTCCTCGTTGTCGCCCCAATAACTGTAGGGCCAGCCGTAGAAGCCGCCTTCGCGCACCGAGGTCAGATAATCGGGGGCAAGGTTCGGGCCGAGCTCGTCGCGCTCGTTGACCACCGCCCACAGCTGGCCGATGCCCGGCTGGACGGCGAGCGCGGACGGGTTGCGAAGGCCGGTCGCGAAGACCCTGTGCGCCCCGGTTTCGGCATCCACCTGCCATACCAGCGCGCGATTCTCTTCGGCCGGCATGCCGCGCTCGGCGATGTTGCTGTTGGAGCCGATGCCGACATAGAGGAAGCGCCCGTCCTCGCTTGCCGCCAGCGCCTTGGTCCAGTGATGGTTGATTGCGGACGGCAGGTCGGTGACCTTGACCGGCGGGCCGCCGGCGCGGATCTGGCCGGGCGTGTAATCGAACCGCACCAGCGAATCCTGGTTGGCGACGTAGAGCTGGCCGCCGGCCAGAGCGAGTCCGTAGGGCGCATTGAGATTTTCCGCGAACACCGCCCGTCCTTCGTAGATGCCGTCGCCGTCGGCGTCGCGCAGCAGGGTCAGCCGGTCGCCGCCCTCGGCCGAGCTTGTCCCCTTGGCCTTCAGATAGCCGGCGATCACATCTTTCGGTGTTAGCTTCGGCGCGCCTCCGCCCGTGCCTTCGGCGACCAGAATGTCGCCATTGGGAAGAACCAGCGCCTGGCGCGGGATTTTGAGGTCGGTGGCGATGGCGGTGATCGTGTAGCCCTGCGGTACCGTTGGCCGCCGGTCGCCCCACTCCGCCGGGTCGGCAATGTTCATGCTGGGAAGCAGTCCGCGCTGCACGTCAGGAAGCTCTGGGTCGGGGCCATATTGCCGCGGGTCGGGGTCGCTGCCGCAGGCGGTCAGCACGGCCAACAAGGCAGCGGCGGCGAGCAGGCGGGAGCGGGTCATCTCGTGCCGCCTGCGGGCAGGCCGGAAAAGCCGATCCAGACCGCGGCGAACGCCAGCACGGTCCCGATCAGCGACAGGATAAGTCCCCCGGGCATCGCCGCCCAGGCGTCCTTGGCGTGGACCAGGGCATTGATGACGCCGACCACGAAGGTTGCCAGCACGAGGAGAAAATAGACCAGCGCGCCCCCGCCGCGTTTGTCGGCCCGGAGCAGCTCGATCAGCGCCCACAACAGGGCGAGGACGGCGAACAGCAGCCCACCGACGATCAGCCAGGATGCGAAATTCTTCCACTGCGGCTCGTAGGTCGAGGAATAGGCCCAGTCGCTGAGCAGCGCGCCGAGGAACAAAGGAATGGTGGCGGCGATCAGGACCGCATGAACCGGATGAATCGCCCTGCGAAAGCTTCGGTCGACAGTTTCAGCCACGACGAAATCCCCTTTGCTGGGGGAGCGAACCGATCGCGCAGGCTCAAACGTCCCCGAGTGGCAAATGATGGCGGGCGGCGGAGGTTCCCGGCCGGCGGTCGCGCGGCTCAGAACGGAAAATAATGCTGGATGGCGATCACCGCGACGATACCGGTGAGGATGTTGAGCGGGACCCCGACCTTTACGAAGTCGAGATAATTATAACCGCCCATTTGAAAGACGATGACATTTGTCTGGTAGCCGAACGGCGTCGCGAAGGCGGCACTTCCGGCCATCATGATCGCAACGAGGAAGGGACGCGGGCTGACGGCGAAAGCATCTGCCATCGAAACCGCTACCGGCGTGAACAGGACAGCTACCGTCGCGTTCGACAGGAGCGCGGTGGCGAAGGTGGTTGTCGCGTAGAGAATCGCAAGCGCGACAAGAGGGCTCATATTGTCCATCGTCCCGATCAGCGCCTGGGTCGCGGATCCGGCGAGGCCGGTTTCGTCCAGCGCGATTCCCAACACGACCATTCCGGCGATCAGCATCAGCACTTCGGGACGAAGCCCCTGATAGGCTTCGTCGGCGGTTATGACCCGCATCAGGATCAGGAGAACCGCGCCGGCGAAAGCGCAGGCGGCGATCGGCGCCACGTTGAGCGCGGCCGCAGTCACCACGGCGACGAAGACAAGCGACGAGGCGATGGCGTGCCATGGCCTCAGCTCGACCTGCTTGGCAAAGGGCGCGGCGTGGCCGATCAGCCCACCGATGAGGCGGGGTGCGCGGAATGATTCGGATTGTTGCGCGGCCTCGCCGGCCGGCACCTCATCTCCCTCGCTCAGCGACTTGACCAGGCGGCTGCTGAAAAACAGCAGGTAAAGACCACCGGCAAGTGCGACCCACAGCCCGACCGCCGAGATTTCGAAGATGCCGAAGCGCGGCTGCCCCGCTTTGGTCGCCATGTCGCTGACCAACAGGTTGGTCGACGTGCCGATGAGGGTGCAAGTCCCGCCGAGCACCGCAGCATAGGACAAAGGTATGAGGTAGCGTTTGGGCGACCGGCCAAGCGACTTTGCCACGTCGCGCACCACGGGGGCGCCGAGCACGACGATCGGCGTGTTGTTGAGGAACGCCGAGCCGGCGCCGGCCAGAGCGATCATCACCCACAATCCCGCCGTGCCAATCCGCTTGCACAGCGCAACCAGCCCCGCGACCGCGGAGTCGAGAAGCCCGGACAACTCCATCGCGTACGCAATCACGAACAGCGAAGCGAGCGCGATGATCGCCGGGCTGGCGAAGGCTGCCTGGACTTCGACCGGGCGAATGACCCCTGTAAGCAACAGGAACGCAGCTCCGGTGAGCGCGACTACGTCGGACCGTATCTTGTCCCAGATCATCGCCGCTACGACCGCCGCGAGTACCGCCAGGGTAAGAACCTGTTCGAAGGTCATCCGAGCTTGAATCCAGTCCCCGTTAAGCTCCTCCCTATGGGCAGTTTTTCAGTCGCGGCCAAGCCCGCTGTCGCACGGGGTCGCACCTGCCGCCATTTGTGCTATCGTGATGTTCATGCTCTTCCCGCGGTCCGATCCAGTGCTGAACGCGCGGCGCCTGTGGCTGATCGCCGCCGTCGCGACCCTCGCCGGCTGCACGCCGGCCGAGCCGGAAGACAATGTTGCGAACCAGCAGAATGCATCCGAGGTGTCGGTCCTTCCCAGCGTTCCGCTGCCGCAGCCACCGATGGATCGCGCGGCACTGCTGCGCGCGATTGCCGCGGCGGCAAGCGCCGCGGCGACAGGCGCCGATGACACCGAGGTCCAGCGGCAGCTGGACGGAGACCGGTTCGAGCTTCGCATCCGCTTCGGCTGCAGGGGCCCGGTTCGCGAGCTTCGCAACGCGGTGCTCGGCTGGACCTTCGATCGCGAGGATCGGACCCTTCGCGTGCGGGCGATGCCGACCATATCGGCAAAGGATGACCTAGTCGCCCAAGTGGCCGGCGATGCCTACGAGGCGGTCGAGGGCTTCTGGGTGCCGCGGCCCTGGGTGCTCGATCCGTTGTGCCCGTCGGCCGCGGCGGTGCGACCGGCGCCGCCGCCATCCGCAACCGAGTCCGACGAAGAGCCTTCGGCAGGCGCAGGCGACGCGGCGGAAATTCCGGCCGAGGACCAACAGGAAACACGGTCGCCTCCGCCGGCCTTTCCGAAAGTCGGGCTGGCTCAGTTCTTCACCGAAAACGAGCCTCGCTCCCGCCGCCGCTCGATGCGGCCCTATCAGACGGTGGAGACGCTGGCCGAGGACCGCCAGATCGGCTCCCAGGGGTTCAACCTGGTGCTTTCGGGGCGCCTGAAAGCGCTTGCCGACCAGCGGGTGATTGCCTGCGTGGCGAGGGGTGCAGACGCGCCGCCCGACTGCATCGTCTCGGCCGATTTCGACCGGGTGTGGATGGAATGGCCGGACAGCGAAGAGAAATTGGCCGAATGGGGGAGCGGCTAGGCTCCCCGCCGTAACCCGGCGATTGGCCGTTAAGCCTGCGGTGTAATGTTGAAGACCGCGAACTTGTGGCCGTCGGGGTCTCGGAAATAGCCGAAATAATAGCCCAGCTTCGGATCGCCGCGGAATCCGGGAGCGCCCTCATCGCTGCCGCCAAGCTCTATCGCTTTGGCGTGGAAGGCATCGACCTTGTCCGTCGAGTCCATCACCAGCGCGACCATATTGCCGTTGCCGACCTGCATCGGCGCCTTGTCGTACGGGCGGGTGACGACCAGCGCCGGTCGGTTCATCGACGAGCCGTACATGGTGAAGCCGCCGTCTTCGTCGGGGAACTGGAGGATTCGCCTGGCGCCGATGCCGCCCAACAGCGTGTCGTAATAGGCCCGCGCCCGATCGAGGTCGTCGGTGCCGAGCGTGACATAGCCGATCAAAGCGCTGCCTCCTCCTCTGCCGCCGGCGGACATTCGCCGGTCCGCCGGCCGGTGAAGCTGCGCTTCATCGCATAGTCGCCCTGACCGGCCAGATAGGTCGTCGTCGAAATTTCGCCCTCGAGGCTGTCGGCGGTCGAGGTGCCGCTGACCGACAGCATCACCTGTCCGCTATCGCCGGGGCGCTTGCAACTCAGCTGCAGGTTGATCCGACCCTTGCGGGCATAGCTGTTCGACGCGGTGCACTCGTCGTCGGCTTCAGCGAACAGCGCCGGATCGATCACCGCCGCGTCCGCGACGCAGCCGCTGGAAGTCCCGGTCGCGTCCTGGCTGATCTCGGTTGCCGGAGTCGCCTGGTCGGTCGACCTGAGCTCGGTTACGGTCCAGGCGATCTCATATTCGCCCGGAGTCAGCTCCGCGCGCTCCTCCGGCGGCGGCGGTGGCGGCGCCTCCTCCGAACAGCCGGCCAGAATGAATGCCGCCGCAGCGGTGATGATCAATGAGCGCATGGTCCTCTTCCCCTTCTCAACCCTCGTCCGGGTCGCATTCGCCGACGCGTTTGGCATCGACCCGCATCCGCATGGTCATCCTCGAAGCCATTTCGGGCCCGCCTTCCATGCGCGTCGCCATCCGCATCTGATAACTTTCCGGCGAATAGGTCCCATCCATCTCGATCAGCTGGGTCAGTTCGCCCTGGCTGCAGCGCATCTGCGCGTCGATGCTGCCGCCGCCCATGCTGAAATGGTCGTAGCGGCACAGATTGCTCTGCCCGGCGAAGAAGTCCTCGCGGGGCCGCTGCGCCTCGTCCTCGGTAAGGCAACTCTCGTAGCTTTCCTCCTGGCCCATCATCCTCTGCATGCGCTCTGTGACCTCGGCCGGCATGCCCGGCGCCGTCATCTCCTCGTAGGTCACCTGCGACAGCCACTTGCCGGGCCGAATGAAGTCTTCGGCCGAGCTTGCTTCGCGCACCTGGTTGGCGACCTCCTCGACCGAGGCGTTGCGCGCCTCGACATCGCGCTCCTCGCCGCACGCGGCAAGCGCCAGAGCGCTGGCAAGGAGCACAATGGCATAGCGTATCGGCATCGAATACCTTCTTGCCCACCATATGCCGATGACCGTCGGATTCAATCGCCATCATCGCGATCCGGCATGGCACTGTAGCGCTCGCCGCCCTTGTCCACCATATGGCACGCCATGGCGATTCAAATCCGCACTTCGCTGGCCGAGCCCGATACCGGCGAGACCTTCGTCCCCCACCGGCCGCCACGCCCCGACAAGGCGGAAGGCGGCAGGCCGTTCGTCCTCAAGTCGGACTATCAGCCGGCCGGCGACCAGCCGACGGCGATTCGGGAGCTGACCGAGGCGGCGCTCGACGGCGAGCGCAGCCAGGTGCTTTTGGGAGTCACCGGCTCGGGCAAGACCTTCACCATGGCCAAGGTGATCGAGGCGCTTCAGCGACCGGCGCTGGTGCTGGCGCCCAACAAGATTCTCGCCGCCCAGCTGTACGGCGAGTTCCAGAGCTTTTTTCCCGACAATGCGGTCGAGTTTTTCGTCAGCTATTATGATTACTATCAGCCCGAAGCCTATGTGCCGCGCACCGACACCTACATCGAGAAGGAGTCGAGCGTGAACGAGGCGATCGACCGGATGCGCCATTCGGCGACCCGCTCGCTTCTCGAGCGCGACGACGTGATCATCGTCGCATCGGTCTCCTGCCTCTACGGAATCGGCTCGGTCGAAACCTATTCGGCGATGATCTTCGACCTCAAGAAAGGCCAGTCGGTCGACCAGCGCGAGATCATCCGCAAACTCGTCGCGCTGCAGTACCGGCGCAACGATGCAGCCTTCGCGCGTGGCAATTTTCGGGTCCGCGGCGACAATCTGGAAATCTTTCCGTCGCACTATGAGGACAGCGCCTGGCGGATCAGCTTCTTCGGCGACGAGATCGAGGAGATCGTCGAGTTCGACCCTTTGACCGGAAGCAAGGCGGCGAGCCTCGACCATGTCCGGGTCTATGCCAATTCGCACTATGTGACCCCGGGACCGACGCTCAAACAGGCGATGGAAGCGATCCGCCACGAGCTTGCCGAGCGGTTGAAGGAGCTTGAGGCCGAGGGAAAGCTGCTGGAAGCGCAGCGGATCGAGCAGCGCACCAATTTCGACCTGGAGATGATCGCCGCCACCGGAAGCTGCGCCGGGATCGAGAATTATTCGCGCTTCCTGACCGGTCGCCTGCCCGGCGAGCCGCCGCCGACCCTGTTCGAATATCTGCCCGACAATGCGCTGTTGTTCGTCGACGAAAGCCACCAGACAGTGCCGCAGATCGGGGCGATGGCCAAGGGCGACCATCGGCGCAAGATCACGCTCGCCGAATATGGCTTCCGGCTGCCGAGCTGCATCGACAACCGGCCCTTAAGGTTCAACGAGTGGGAGGCGATGCGCCCGCAGACCACCTTCCTTTCGGCGACTCCCGGGCCGTGGGAGATGAACGAGACCGGCGGCGTCTTTTCCGAGCAGGTGATCCGCCCGACCGGCCTGATCGACCCGCCGGTGACCATCAAGCCGGTCGAGGACCAGGTCGACGACCT
>CAYUWJ010000078.1:0-3713 GCA_964448315.1 uncultured Sphingomonas sp.
GCCAGCTCGGCCTTGTCGGTCCAGCTCGCCTGAAGCTCGTCGAGACGAGCACGGGCGCGCCGCATTTCCTTGCCGTCGGCGATCGACCGCGCCGCCGAGGCGCGAACCTCGACCAAAGTCTCCTCCATCTCGAGAATGATCATCCGGATCATCCGCGCCGGATCCTCCGCCCGGTCGAGAAGCTCCGCCATGTTCGCCGCGAAAATGTCCCGCGTGCGAGAAAAAATGCTCATTGCAGCACTCCGCAATCAATTCAGGGCCCTATTGCTAATTACCATACAAGGATCATGCCACCTTTGCGAAAATACCGAAAACTCAACCAAGTCCAATTTTTCCGAGCTCCAAACGCATGTTTTATCTTGCCAGAATATGGGGTTTGACACCAATTGTCGGCGCATGGAGCGGGCCAATCAGTTTGTCGGGCAGAGTCTTGCCTTTCTCGACGCCGTCGAGCGGGCGAGCCGCGCCGCGCCGCTCAACAGGCCGGTGCTGGTAATCGGCGAGCGCGGCACCGGCAAGGAGCTGATCGCCGAGCGGCTTCACCATCTGTCGTCGCGCTGGTCGGGGCCGCTGGTGACGATGAACTGCGCGGCCTTGCCCGAGACGCTGATCGAGGCCGAGCTGTTCGGTCACGAGGCGGGCAGCTTCACCGGCGCCGCCAAGACTCGCCACGGTCGTTTCGAGGAAGCCGACGGCGGGACATTGTTCCTCGACGAGCTGGCGACGCTTTCGTCTCCGGCGCAGGACCGGCTGCTGCGGGCGGTCGAATATGGCGAGGTGACCAGGATCGGCGCTTCGAAGCCGATTTCGGTCGACGTCCGAATAGTCGCCGCGACCAACGAAAATCTTCCCGCGCTGGTCGACAAGGGGAAGTTCCGCGCCGATCTTCTCGATCGGCTGTCGTTCGAAGTCGTGACTCTGCCGCCATTGCGCGCCCGAGCGGGCGACGTGCCGCTGCTCGCCGAGCATTTCGGGCGGCGCATGGCGGTCGAGCTGGAGTGGCCGAACTGGCCCGGTTTCTCGCCGCGTGCCCTGGCGGCGTTCGAGGATTATCACTGGCCCGGCAATGTCCGGGAGCTCCGCAACGTAATCGAGCGGGCCGTCTACCGCGCCGAGGACCCGGAACGGCCGGTCGATGCCATCCAGTTCGATCCGTTCCATTCGCCGTGGGCGCCAAGGTCGGCGGCATCCGAGCGCCCGGCCGACGCTTCGGGTTCGGCCGGCGGCAGCGAGCAGCCGAAGCCCGCGGCCGACGAGGCTCAGCCTCCGCCGACGGAAACGTCGGACTTCCGGGGTGCGGTCACCGAGTATGAGCGGACGCTTCTGCACAGCGCGCTGGTCGCCAATCGTTTCAACCAGCGCGCCACCGCCGAGGCGCTCGGGCTGAGCTACGACCAGCTCCGCCACGCGCTGAAACGGCACAAGCTGCTCGACGCCGCCGCCTGACCGAAAAAAAGGGCCCGCCCGGCGCTATGCCGAGCGAGCCCTTCGCCCTCGTCTTGAAAAGGCCTAGCTCTTGCGCGCCGGGACGGTGATTTTGACGGTCTCGCCGGAGCGCCCCGGGAAGCCGGTGAACATCGCCTCGATAAGGTTCGGTACCAGCACTCCGAGTTCATCGGTCTGCGAGCGCGCCTGCGCCGTGCCTTCGAACAGCGGCGCATTGTCGGCGCGGCGGACGATGTCCATGTCGAGCGCGCTCCTGTACACCGTGTAACTACGAACCGGCTGGCGATAGCCGAAGCCGTAGCCGGCGTAAGGCGAGTGGTACCAGAACGGGTCGCTCCAGCCGTAATAGAAGGGCGAACGCCGGCCCGCATAGCCGAAACGCGACCAGTAGGGACGGCCGTAATAGGTTCCCCAGAACGGATCATAGCGACCGCGGAAGAACGGGTCGGAATAGCGGGAGTGGGCGAACGGATCGGCGGCATATTCCCGAGAGCCACCGTCGACGCCGTAGGACAGCCTGACGAGCATCTCGGCGTTCTGTGGTCCCCCGGCTGGCGAATAGCCCCTGGACTGCAACTGCTGGGAAACGATCGACGCATAGCGCCCGAACTCGAGCCCGCCCGAGACGCCCTCGCCCGGAACGACGTAGAAGCTTTGTCCCGAAGGCGCCGGCAGCGCCGAATAACGGGTGACCTTGGCTGGCAAGCCGGTCGTGCAGCCGGCAAGGGCAAGTGCCGCGGCGCCGGCAAGGGCGACGGCCAGTTTGTGATTACGCATGATATACCTCGACTCGAAAAATTCGGTTCTCTCCGTGACTTATACCACTTTTGCGGGTGAATGGTCGATTAAGCGTGTCAGCCGCGGGACAAGCCGACTGTCGTATAGGCTCGAGCCAGCGTGGGGGCGGATGTTTCGCGAGCGCGCGCCGAACCCTCGGCAAGCAGCCGGTCGATCTCCGCCGGGTCATCCCGCACCCGGTTCAGCTGGCTGCGCAGCGGCGCGAGGGTGGCGATCAGCGCGTCGGCGAGCGCCGGCTTGAAGGCGCCGAATCCCTTTCCGGCGAACTGCCCAAGCACCTGCTCGACGGTCTCGCCGGTTACCGCGGCATAGATTTCGACGAGATTCTTGGCTTCCGGGCGGCCATCGAGTCCTGCCGCCTCATCCGGCAGCGGCTCGGGATCGGTCTTCGCCTTGCGAATTTTCTGGGCGATCGCGTCGTCGTCGTCGATCAGGTTGATTCGGCTCATTTCCGAAGGGTCGGACTTGGACATTTTCGCCTTGCCGTCGCGCAGCGACATGATGCGCGCCGCCGACCCGCCGATGAACGGTTCCGGCGGGACGAACAGCTCGACGTCGAAATCGGTGTTGAACTTGACGGCGATGTCGCGGGCGAGCTCGATATGCTGCTTCTGGTCGTCGCCGACCGGAACATGGGTCGCTCGGTAGATCAGCACGTCGGCCGCCTGAAGCACCGGATAGGTGTAGAGGCCGACGCTGGCGCCTTCGCGCGACTTGCCCGACTTCTCCTTGAACTGGGTCATCCGGTTGAGCCAGCCGACCCGGGCGGTGCATTGCAGTAGCCAGGCGAGCTCAGCGTGGCCCGGGACGCCGCTCTGGGTGAACAGCACGGCCTTGGCCGGGTCGATGCCGCTGGCGATGAGCGCCGCGGCCATTTCGCGGACGTTGGCGCGCAATTCGGCGGGGTCGACGTCGACTGTCAGCGCGTGCAGGTCGGCAAGAAAGAAATAGCATTCGGCCTCGTCCTGCATCTTCACCCAGCGCAAAATTGCGCCGAGCAGATTGCCGAGGTGCAGGTTGCCGGTCGGCTGGATTCCGGAGACCACTCGCATCCGACTTTGACTCATGTTTTCACTTTCTTGCGGCGGAGCAGAACCAGCACGTCGTCCCTGTCCATTGCCCCGGTCAGCCAGGCGATCGCAAAGTAGGCGACACCGCCGGTTCCGACCAGCGCCGCCGTTGCCAGCATGCGCTCGCCTGCGGAGCCGGAGAAGAAACCGCCGAAAGCCGACTGCACGAGGAAAATTGCGCCACCCATGACGGCTGCGGCGAACAGCTGCTTCAGCAAGCGCACGGCAAGCCATCCTTCGAAGCGAAAATGCCCACGCCGGACAAGGATGACATAAAGCGCGATGACGTTGATCCAGGCCGCTCCGGCAGTGGTGGCGGCCAAGGCAGCAATGCCCATGATCGGCACCAGCACGAAGTTGGCCGAGATGCTGGGCGAGCCCTACGGCACCCTGATCCTC
>CAYUWJ010000079.1:0-10508 GCA_964448315.1 uncultured Sphingomonas sp.
CGCCCTTCGACTTCGCTCAGGACGAACGGAAAAGGTTTGGCGTTGCGGCTGGGGCTTAGGCAGGTCGAAGGGCTGCGCCACGCCGACGCCGAGCGGCTGGTCGCGGCGCGGGGCCGGCGCCCTTATGCTTCGGTCGAGGACGTTCGCACCCGTGGGGGCGTTCCGGTCCATGCGGTCGAGCGGCTCGCCGCGGCCGACGCGTTCCGCTCGCTGAAGCTCGACCGGCGGGCGGCGCTGTGGGACGCGCGGGCGCTTAAAAGCGCGCCGGACCTGCCCCTGTTCGCCGCCGCCGACGCCCGCGACGAGGGCGCCGAGACCGAGACCGCGACGCTTCCGGCGATGCCGCTGGCCGAGCATGTCGTCAGCGATTACCAGACGCTGCGATTGTCGCTGAAGGCGCACCCGATGCGCTTTTTGCGCGAGCACTATGCGGCGCGCGGATTCGTTACCGCCGACGCGCTGAACGCCATCCGCGACGGACGGCGCGTGGCGATCGCCGGACTGGTGCTGATCCGCCAGCGGCCGGGCAGCGCCAAGGGGGTGTGCTTCATCACGCTGGAGGACGAGAGTGGAGTCGCCAACCTCGTCATCTGGCCCGACCTGTTTGAAAAGCAGCGCAAGATCGTCATGGGCGCGCGGTTGATGGCGGTGCAGGGCGTGGTTCAGAAGGACGAGGATGTGATCCATGTCGTCGCGCGACGGCTGGAAGACGATACCCACAGGCTGCGCCATTTGAGCGAGCAGGTGCTGCCCTCGACGCTGAGCCAAAGCGATGCACCAGGAAGCTGGCGTCCGCCGGCCGCCCGCCACCCGCGCGACGCCGAGATCATCCCGAAAAGTCGGGATTTTCACTGAGCCGTTCATTTGCGAGCAAGATTGCTGATCGATTCTTGCCACAATGCGCGGTTAGGGAGCCGCCATGAAACGGCTTCTCACCACCTTCGCTTTGGCGGCGTTGACGGCCACCGCCGCTCCGGCTGCGGCTTCGGCGAGCACTCCCTTCGAGGGCCGCTGGACCAACCCCAAGCGCAGCGTGATCATCGAGGTCGCGCCGTGCGGCGCCGCCCACTGCGGCACCGTCGTCTGGGCGACTCCCAAAAGCAGGGCGAATGCCCGCAAGGGCGGCACCGAGCAGCTGATCGGCACGCATTTGATCACCGGCATCCGACCCGACGGCAAGGGCGGCTTCAAGGGCAAGGGCTTCGTGCCCAAGCAGAATATTCACGCTCCGGCGACGATCCGCCAGAACGGCCCCGACACGATGATCGTCAAGGGCTGTGTGCTCGGCCTTGTCTGCAAGGAGCAGCGCTGGACCCGCGTCGACAGCTAGGCGTCGAGCGCCAGCGTCCCGAAAGTCCCGTCGAGCACCGCCGCCTGAAGCGCGGCCATGTCGTCGGCCCAGTAGCGGTCCGAGGTGAAGCGGGGCGTCAACGCGCGCACTTTCGCGTGGACCGCCTGAAGCTTTTTCGAAGTCTTGAGCGGCGCGTGACAGTCGATGCCTTGCGCGGCGGCGATCAGCTCGACGGCGACGACGCCGGCGGCGTTGCGGGCGATCTGAGCCGCCTTGCGCGCGGCGATCGGGGCCATCGACACATGGTCCTCCTGGCCCGCCGAGGTCGGGATCGAATCGACGCTTGCCGGGAAGGCGAGGGACTTGTTCTCGGCAACCAGCGCAGCGGCGGTGACCTGCGGAATCATCAGCCCTGAATTGAGGCCGCTGTCCTCGGTCAGGAAGGGCGGCAGGCCGCTCATCTTGGGATCGATCAGAACCGCGGTGCGGCGCTCCGAGATCGAGCCGGCCTCGCATAGCGCGAGCGATATTGTGTCGGCGGCGAAGGCGACCGGCTGGGCGTGGAAATTGCCGCCGCTGATGGCATCGTCGCCAAGCAGGATCGGGTTGTCGGTGACTGCGGCGGCCTCGATCGTCAACGTGCGCGCGGCATTGACCAGAAGATCGAGCGCGGCGCCCATCACCTGTGGCTGGCAGCGGAAGCTGTACGGGTCCTGCACCTTGCCGCAGCGGCCGTGGCTGGCGGTGATCTCGCTGTCCTCGAGCAGCGCGGCGATTTCGGCCGAGACCCGGATCTGGCCGGGCTGACCGCGCAGTGCATGCAGGCGCGGGTCGAACGGCTTGACGCTGCCCTTGAGCGCATCGACCGACAGCGCGCCGGCGGCGAGCGTGGCGGCAAAAATGCGCTCCCCGGCGAACAGCGCGTCGAGCGCGATGGCGGTCGATGCCTGGGTGCCGTTGATCAGCGCCAGCCCTTCCTTGGGGCCGAGCGCGAGCGGCGCCATGCCGAGCTTTTGCAGCGCCGCGGGCGCCGCTATGACCTTGCCGGCGAGGTCGATCCGGCCATGGCCCATCAGCGCCGCGACGAGATGGGCGAGCGGCGCGAGGTCGCCCGACGCGCCGACGCTGCCTTGGCTCGGGATCAGCGGCATCGCGTCACGATCGAGCAGGGCTTGCAGCGCGTCGATGAACTGGCGCCGGACGCCCGAATGACCGCGTCCGAGGCCGAGCAGCTTGAGGATGATCATCAACCGGGTGACGTGACGCGGCAGCGGCTCGCCCAAGCCGGCGCTGTGGGACAGGATGAGGTTGGTCTGCAATTCGGCCAGCCGGTCCTCGGGAATGCGGGTGTTGGCGAGGATGCCGAAGCCGGTGTTGACGCCATAGACCGTCTCGCCCGAGGCGACAATCCGCTCGACCGCGGCGGCGGAGGCGGCGATGCGATCGAGGCTGGCGGGGTCGAGGCGCGCGGTTTCGCCGGCCCAGAGCTGGCGGATGGTAGCGAGGTCGATGGCTTCCGGATTGAGAGTCAGCGTCATGATGCGCCCATCTGACAGATGCGCGTCGCACTGCCCAGCATCAAACGAATGTCCGCAATGGGTCGAAAGCGATCATTCGTCGGTGCTTTTGACGCATTCTCGGACCGGCAGCCGAAGCGGCTACAGAAGTTGAACCTATCTGAGAGATAGCACCCCTGGAAACCGCCCCTCGGGATCGTATTTTTCCTTCACCGTGCACAGCCGTTGGTAGTTCGGGCCGAAACCGACTTTCGCCCGGTCGGTTTCGTCGCGGTCTAGGTAGTTGAGGTAGACGGTGCCGTCGGAGAACGGCTTGAGCTTTTCGAAACAAGCGCGCGTCGCGGCCATCGCTTCCTCATCACCTGAGGCGTCCACCCAGCCGGCGGTAACGCCGAGGTTGTAACGCGCGGTGCGATTCGAAAACGCGGTTTCCTCCGCACCGACACGGCCGACCGCACCGCCGAGCGATTCCATGAAGATCATGGAGTATTCCCCGGGCACGGTGCGGATCCCGTCGATCATCACATCGACCAGCTCGTCGCTCAGGTCTTCGACGAAAATCGATTTCCAATAGTAGCGGCCGCCGTGCGGAGAGGCGCCGGCAAAGGATTTCTGGAACTCGACATAGGGCTGTGTGGCGACGAAGCCGGTAATCATGCCGTCCAGCTCGAGCAGCGGCTGCAACTCTGCGCGCGCCGCCTGTTCGTCGCCGAGGTGCAAGGCGACGACAGCCGCGCAAGGCTTGCCGTGCCATTCGGGAGGGAAAGCTTCGGTCGGCGGCACCTTCATGAATGCGGGCACCAGGCTGACGTCGTCCGAGGCGTCGTGCATGAAATCGCGCACGTAGTGCAGCACCTCGTGGGCCTTCTCCAGCGGATAGAATGCCCACGCGGTAACGATCTGCGGGCCGATCGGGTGAAGCCGGAAGTCGAAGCGGGTGACGATGCCGAACTGCCCACCGCCGCCGCGCAGGGCCCAGAACAGGTCGGGGTGCTCGCTCTCGTTCGCATCGACCACGCTGCCGTCTGCCAGCACCACCTGTGCGCCGAGCAGATTGTCGATCGTCAGGCCGATCTTCCGCGCGAGGAAGCCGATCCCGCCGCCCAGCGTCAGCCCGCCGACGCCGGTATCCGGCTCGACCCCGGCGGTGACCGCGAGGCCGTGCGCCTGCGTCGCCGCGTCGAGCTCGCCGAGCAGCGCGCCGCCGCCGACATGGGCCACGCGCGCCCCGGATTCGACCTCGATCTCCTTGAGGCCCGACAGATCGATGAGCACGCCGTTCTCCGGCAACGAGGCACCCGAAACCGAATGCCCGCCGCAGCGCGCGACGGCCTGGAGCCCTGCCGCTGCGGCATGGCGCACCGCGGCGGCAACCTCCGCGACGCTCGAGCAGCGCGCGATCAGCGCCGGCTTGCGGTCGATCATCGCGTTCCAGCCGAAGCGTGTGGTGTTGAACTCGTCGTGCGACGGATCGATCAGGATCCCCGCAAAATCGTCGATAGCCATGCCAGCCCCTTCGCGCATCACCCTAAACATGCTGGGAGTGTCACACCAGCGCGAGCATTAGTCGTCCTTGCAACCAGTTCTATCGTTGATCAGGTCACCCTGGAAGATCGGCAATCGACGGGTCGGAAGCGAATTTTGACGGCTTGTGTCCGCTGGGTGGAAGTGGACATTAACCGAGTGCCTTCACCGGCCTCGAAAACAATCATTGTCTGCCCATTCGACGGTCGTGTCATAGACCGCGCGCCCACTCTCACGGTCCACGGCGAGTGCGCCGTTCAGAGGCTCGGAGCAAACTATGTAGGCTTCGGACGCTGCTCCCAAGCCATGCTCTCTCGATAGCGCGGCGGCGGCCTTCTTTTCCTCGGCTGAAACGGACCGCAGTCCCGCTACCATCGGCCCTATCTGCGAAGGAGGTATGGTGAACTGAAGCGTCTGCCGATTTGTGTCGAGGTTGTGTGAGTCAAGGATGTCGCGGGCGCTTGCAGGCACGAAAGCTGGAATCCATCCCCTCTCAATAGCTCCTGCACGCTTTGCGTCAGCGTAAGTTGAATAGGTCTCGTCCATCTGCTCGCTGCACCCAACCAGAGACAGCAGTAGGGCAATAGTAGTCACGTTTTTCACGGGGGAAGCATTACCAAACATGCCGATGTCCGCAATGATCGAAAGCGGAGATTCCGGTGCGGGCCGTCACGGGAATAAATTTCGTAACTAAAGCATCGGCAAATCGAGTCCCTGCTCGCGGGCACAGCGGATCGCTTCGTCGTAGCCGGCGTCGGCGTGGCGCATGACGCCGGTGGCGGGGTCGTTCCACAATACCCGCTCCAGCCGACGCGCGGCGGCGTCGGTGCCGACGGCTCCGATCACCATGCCGGGATGCTGCGAATCGCCCATGCCGACTCCGCCGCCGTGGTGGAAGGACACCCAGGTCGCGCCCGACGCGGTGTTGAGCAAGGCATTGAGCAACGGCCAGTCGGAGACCGCGTCGCTGCCATCCTTCATCGCCTCGGTCTCGCGGTTGGGCGAGGCCACGCTGCCGCTGTCGAGATGATCGCGGCCGATGACGATCGGCGCCGATACTTCGCCGTTCCTGACCATCTCGTTGAACGCGAGGCCGAGCCGGTGTCGCTGGCCGAGCCCGACCCAGCAGATGCGCGCCGGAAGCCCCTGGAAAGCGATTCTTGTCCGCGCCATGTCGAGCCAGCGGTGGAGGTGTGGATCGTCGGGGATCAGCTGCTTCACGCGGGCGTCGGTGCGGTAGATGTCCTCGGGATCGCCCGACAGCGCCACCCAGCGGAACGGCCCGATGCCGCGGCAAAACAAGGGCCGGACATAGGCGGGGACGAAGCCCGGGAAATCGAACGCCCGGTCGACTCCGGCGTCCTTCGCTTCCTGGCGGATATTGTTGCCATAGTCGAAGGTCGGCACGCCCATATCCTTGTAGGCGAGCATCGCCTCGACGTGGACGGCGATCGATTTCCGCGCGGCGGCGGCGACCGCTTGCGGATCGCTTTCGCGCCCGGCGATCCACTCAGCGACGCTCCAGCCGGCCGGACAATAGCCGTTGGCGGGATCGTGGGCGCTGGTCTGGTCGGTGAGCGCGTCGGGGCGAATGCCGCGAGCGAGCATTTCGGGCAGGATCTCCGCCGCATTGCCGAGCAGGCCGACGCTGGTCGGCTCGGTCGCGGTGCGGATGATCTCGAGCGCCTCGTCGATGCTGCCCGCACGGCGGTCGAGGTAGCGGGTCTCCAGCCGCTTCTCGATCCGGCTTTCCTGGACCTCGATGGCGATGCAATGGGCGCCGGCCATCACCGCCGCGAGTGGCTGCGCACCGCCCATGCCGCCAAGGCCGGCGGTGAGGATCCACTTGCCGGCAAGGTCGCCGCCGAAATGCTGGCGGCCCATCTCGGCGAAGGTTTCGTACGTTCCCTGAACGATGCCCTGGGTGCCGATGTAAATCCACGAACCTGCGGTCATCTGGCCGTACATCATCAGCCCGGCGCGATCGAGTTGGTTGAACACGTCCCAGTTCGCCCATTTGGGGACGAGGTTGGAGTTGGCGATCAGCACCCGCGGCGCGTCACGGTGGGTGCGAAACACGCCGACCGGCTTGCCCGACTGGACGAGCAGGGTCTCATCCTCCTCGAGCCGTTCGAGCGTCTCGACGATGCGGTCGAAACAGTCCCAGTTGCGCGCTGCTCGGCCGATGCCGCCATAGACGACCAGGTTCTGCGGGTCCTCGGCGACCTCTTCGTCGAGATTGTTCATCAGCATCCGCACCGCCGCCTCGGTGGACCAGCTTTTCGCGACGATCTCGCTGCCGCGGCGAGCGCGGATGCGGCGGCTGTTGTCGCGGCGGTCGGTCAACCTCCTAGTCCGCCATCCGCTCGGTGGGTTTTCATGCGTCCCGCCCCGCATAAATCCGCCGTTCCGGCCCGGGAAGGCCGATCCAGTAGCCGAGCTCGGCGAGGCTTTCGAGCCGCCAGACGCAAAGGTCGGCGGCCTTGCCCGGAGCGATGCTGCCGATCTCGGTCTCCAGACCGAGCGCGCGGGCGGCGTTGATCGTCATTCCGGCCAGCGCCTCGTCCGGAGTCAACCCGAACAATGTGCAGGCGAGGTTGATCGCCAGCGTCGGCGACAGCAAGGGTGAGGTGCCGGGATTGCAGTCGGTGGCGACGGCGATTGCGACCCCATGGTCGCGGAGCATCTGCACCGGGGGCCTGGTCGTTTCCTGAAGCGCATAAAAGGCGCCGGGGAGCAAAACCGCGACCGTGCCGGCCTTGGCCATTGCTTTTGCTCCCGCCGCGTCGAGATGTTCGAGATGGTCGGCCGACAGCGCCTTGTGCCGTGCGGCCAGCGCGGCGCCGCCGAGGTTCGACAATTGCTCGGCGTGGAGCTTGACGCGAAGCCCGTTGGTGTCTGCGGCGACGAAAACCTGCTCCACTTCCTCGGGCGTGAAGGCGATGCCTTCGCAAAAGGCATCGACGCTGGTCGCCAGGCCGGCGGCGGCGACCGCCGGGATCAGCTCCTCGACCATTTCCCGGACATAAGCGGCGCGGTCCTCGCCCCGATCGGCGGGAAGCGCGTGCAGCGCCAGCAGGGTCGGCACCACCCGCACCGCCTCGCTGGCGCCGAGCGCGCGCGCCACGTTGAGCATGCGAATTTCATTTTCGACATCGAGCCCGTAGCCCGACTTGATCTCGACCGTCGTCACACCGCCGGCCATCAGCGCTTGTAGCCGGACTGCCGCCGAAGCGAGCAACTGCGCGGCGCTCGCCGCGTGGGTCGCCTTGACGGTCGAGGCGATGCCGCCGCCGGCCGCGGCGATCTCCTGATAGGTCGCGCCGCCTCGCCGCATCGCATGCTCGTCGGCGCGGTTGCCGCCGAAGATGAGATGGGTGTGGCAATCGATCAGGCCCGGGGTCACCCAGGCGCCGTCGAGCGGCACCACTTCGCGAGCGCGAAAGCCGGCAAGCTCGGTGCGGCTGCCGACTCGAACGACCTTGCCGTCCTGAATGCCGATGGCGCCGTTGCGGACGATGCCCAGCGGGTCGCCCGAAGCCGCCTCCATGGTGGCGATATGACAATCGATGAGGAGGCGATCCCACATTCCTGAACATTCCTTTGGGCAAATTCCCTTAGGCGACGCCTGCTGCTACGGTCAAAAGGCGATGAGCGGCTGGCCCAACCTCGCCGAGCTTTTGGTCGCCGGCGGCGACAAGGCGGCGGTTGGCCTGCTCGGCGCTCCGCTTTCGGCCGGGTCGGTGACTCCCGGAGCCTGCGGCCAGGCCCCGGCGCTGCTCCGCCGAACCCTGAAGCGCATCGGCCGCTACGATGTCGAGACCGGGCGCGAGCTGAGCACGATAGTCACCGATCGCGGCGATATCGAACTTGCCGGGTTGAGTATCGAGGCTGCGACCGGACCGATCCGCGACGCCGTCGCGGCTAGCGCCCTGGCCCACGCGCTGACGCTTCTGGTCGGCGGCAACAATGCCGTGACCCGGCCGGCGGTGCGCGGGCTCGGCGGCGCGCTCGACGAGGTCGGACTCATCACCCTCGACGCCCATCTCGACATGCGCGACACCAGCGAGGGCCTCAGCAACGGCAATCCGGTGCGGGCGCTGCTCGAGGATGGGCTGCCGGGCGCGAACATCGCCCAGGTCGGTCTGGCCAGCTTTGCCAACAGCCTGGCGATGCACCGCGATGCCGAGGAGGCCGGCAATCTGACGATCGCCATCGGCGAAGTCCGCGGCCACGGCATCGAGCATGCGATTGGGCGCGCGCTCGATCATGTCGCGCATTGCGACGCATTGCTGATCGACTGCGACATCGACGTGATCGACCGGTCGCAGCTTCCCGGCGCTCCGGGCGCCCGGCCGGGCGGAATGGCCGCCGCCGACTTTTTCTGGGCGGTGCGCCGGCTGGCGTCGGATCGAAGGGTGCGGCTGATCGACCTCACCGAATGGGATCCGCCGCTCGATCCGACCGACCTCAGCGCTCTGACCGCCGCCCGCTGGGTGGCCGAATGCCTCGCCGGCTTCGAGATGCGCTAAGAAAGGCGCAACCAGGCCATCGTGCATCAAGCGCTGGCCGGCGCGCCGCGGCTGGTCAGCTCGGCCCGGAGGGCGCGCACCTCCTTGATCAGCGATTTGATCTCCTTAGTGCCGGCGACCGGGCCGTTCGCCTGCTCGGCGTCGCGGCCGACGAAGAAGCTCGCCAGAGTCGCGGTGATGTACCCCAGCATCGCCAGCCCATAGAGCGACAGAAGCAGAGCAAGCACTCGACCCTCGGTCGTAACCGGCCAATATTCGCTGCCGATGCTGGTGATCAGCATCCCGGTCCACCACAGCGCGTCCCAATAGGATTCGAACCCGCCATCGACGTCGCGCGCATTTTCGAAGTCGAGCATTCCCGCCGCGCCGAGAGAAACGACCAGCAGAGTCAGTCCGGCGACATAGCCAAACCCGCGCCGGTTGAGCGTTGCCTTGAGCGCCCTCATGCTGCGGTTGGCGGTCCCGACCAGCCGGACCAGGCGAAGTCCCCGTAGCGCCCGGGCCGCGCGCAGGAAGGCCAATGCCCGGAACAGCCGTAGCGCCGGCACAATGAGCGCGATCACCGTCAGCCAGTTCGACTTGAGGAACGGACGCTTCTCGGGGGCAAGCGAGAAGCGCAGGATGAACTCGGCGATGAAGAGGATCCAGATGACCGTGCCGATAGTAGCCAGCAGATTGGTCGACCCGGACACGAGCTCCCATACGACGATCGCCAGCCATGCCAGGCTGAGCAGCAGCATCGGCACCGTCAGCCATTCGTCGAGATCACGCAGAAGTCTCCATCTCAGATTTGCCGATGCCATAAGTCCCTCCAGTGTTGCGCTGCAGGGAGAGACGCTTGTACCGCGATCCGGTGCCGTGAGGCCCGGGATTCACTGCCCGCGCCGGGCACAAAAAAACCCGCCATCAGGCGGGTTGTTTGTTGGTTGCGGGGGCAGGATTTGAACCTGCGACCTTCAGGTTATGAGCCTGACGAGCTACCGGACTGCTCCACCCCGCGCCAACTCGGGACCCCATCAAAGTACTACTTTGATGGGAACCCTTTTTCTGAGCCGTCAAATCGGCACGCTTAATGCGAACTGATCTGGTGGCTCAAAACAACAAAGCCGCCGCTCGGACGAACCGGCAGCGGCTTTGTAACATTGCGAATGGGTTCTTCCGCGCGACGCCAGCTACAAAGCCTGGCGACGACCTACTCTTCCACTGCTTAAGCAGTAGTACCATCGGCGCGGTCCGGTTTCACGGCCGAGTTCGGGATGGGATCGGGTGGGTCACGGACGCTATGGTCACCAAGCTATGAAGCTGGCGTCATGCGGAAGTTCTAGAAATCGTGCGACCTTATTCTTGGCGTCATCTAGCCGAGAACCAAACCTCATGAACAGCAAAGCTGTCGATGATGGTGGGACTCTCAAGCGCGAAAAGAGCAATTAGGACCGGTTAGCTCCACGCATTACTGCGCTTCCACACCCGGCCTATCAACGTGGTGGTCTTCCACGGCTCGATGAAATCTTATCTTGAGGGAGGCTTCCCGCTTAGATGCTTTCAGCGGTTATCCCGTCCATGCATAGCTACCCTGCTGCGCGGCTGGCGCCACGACAGGTCCACCAGAGGCATGTTCAACCCGGTCCTCTCGTACTAGGGTCA